>DATAKN010000136.1:0-11820 GCA_036261595.1 Marmoricola sp. | reverse complement strand
AGGACTTACGACGGATCGCCGACACCCTGAACCGACGACCCCGCCCTACCCTTGACCTGCAGACCCCAGCCCAACGGCTGAACACACTGCTCAACCGAGCAGCATGAACCCGGGTTGCTTAGACCGATTGACTTCGCCGGCTACTCAACGATGACGAACTGGCTACTCAACGGGGCGGTCAGAGGGCGTTGACCAGCTTGCGCAGCCGCGTGTCGGAGACCGGTACGGCGGTGCCGAGGTGCTGGGCCCAGAGCGAGACGCGGTACTCCTCGATCATCCAGCGCAGCCGCTCGAGGTCTGCGCCCGGCGGCCGCCCCGGCGCAAGCGCGTCCATCCGGTGGTCCCACGCCTGCTGGAACTCATTGACCCGGGCGAGCAGCTCGAGGTCACGTCGCGGCGACTCGTCGAGCTGGCGGCGACGCTCGCGGAGCGCCGTGAGGTAGCGCGGGTAGCTCCGCAGGGCCACCGCGCCGGCGTCGGCGACGAACCCCCGTCCGACCAGGCGCGCCAGGTGCTGGCGCATGTCGTTCATCGACGGCAGCACGGCCAGGTCCACCCGCCCGTGCAGCAACCGGTCGACCTCCCGCCAGTCGGCCAGCACCCGCGAGGTCTGCGCCAGCACCCCGGCAGCGCGCTCGGGCAGCTCGCGCACCGCGCGTTCGCGCAGCGCCGCGAAGGCCGCCTCGTCCCACACCGGCCCGGCGAGGTCGACCAGCTCACCCAGGGCGGCCAGGACGCAGTCCTCGACGAGCTCCTTCACCGACGGGTACGGCGAGCCGGCGAGCCCGAGCTTGCCGGCGTTGTCCAGCCCCGAGAGCAGGTCGGGCGGCTCCGTCGCGAGCCGCAGCAGCCGGCGTACGCCGCGACGGTGGTGGGCCGCCTGCTCGCCGGCGCTCGCATGGACCTGCAGCCCGACGGTCGTGCCCTCGTCGACGAGTCCCGGGTACCCGACGACCTCGTGACCGGCGCGGAGCTGCCGGAAGGTCGGGTCGATCGTCGCGAACGTCCACCGCGTCTGGCCCGACCGGGTGACGCCGGAGTCGGCTGCCGCCGAGGCCACCGCCTGCTCGAAGGAGGGCCGCAGCGGCGCCTTGATCGCCTCCAGGTCCTTGCCCTCGGCCACGGTCTGCCCCGACTCGTCGACCACCCGGAACGTCGGCCGGAGGTGAGCGGGCACCTTCGACCAGTCCCACGCGTCGTCGGGCACGTGCACCCCGGTGACGGCGCGCAGGTGGCGGGCGAGGGCGTCGGTGATGCCCTCCTCCCCCGGCGGCACGGCGGCCAGGAAGGCGCGCGCGACGTTGGGGGCCGGCACGAAGTTCACCCGCAGCTGCTTGGGCAGCGAGCGCAGCAGGGCGACCACGAGGTCCTCGCGCAGCCCGGGCACGTGCCAGCTGAACGACGCGCCGACGAGGTGGTTGAGCGTCGCCAGGGGTACGTCGACCCGCACCCCGTCCTCCACCTCCCCGGGCGCGAACTCGTAGTGCAGGGGCAGCTCGAGTGCGTCCTCGTGCCAGGCGTCCGGGAAGTCGGCCGCGCTGACCTCGGCGGCCCGCTCGTTGAGCAGCATCTGGGGATCGAAGGTGAGCAGCTCGGGCTGGTCGCGTCGCGCTCTCTTCCACCAGGCGTCGAAGTGCGCACCGGAGACAACCTCGGCGGGCACCACCTTGTCGTAGAAGTCGAACAGCGTCTGCTCGTCGACGACCAGGTCGCGCCGCCGCGCCCGGTGCTCGAGCTCCTCGGCCTCCTCCAGCATGCGGCGGTTCGTCGCCAGGAACCGGTGCCGAGAGTGCCACTCGCCCTGGACCAGCGCGTGCCGGATGAACAGCTCGCGGGCGAGCTCGGGGTCGTGGCGGGCGTAGTTGACGAGCCGGTCGACGACCAGCGGCACGCCGTACAGGGTGACCCGCTCGCGGGCCATCACTGCGGCACGATTCTGC
Organism: Marmoricola sp.; assembly: GCA_036261595.1. Lineage (GTDB taxonomy): Bacteria > Actinomycetota > Actinomycetes > Propionibacteriales > Nocardioidaceae > Marmoricola. The sequence goes on along the minus strand of DATAKN010000136.1, from coordinate 9,880 downwards.
GACCAGTGCGGTTCGGACCACGTGCGCTTGACCAGGTGCTCACCGGCGCGTTCGGCCCAGACCGGGTCGATCGCCGCGCACTGTCGGCCCCAGAGCTTGGAGGTCTCGACGAGCTCTGCCGCCATCACGAACTGCGGCTGGCTCTTGAACAGGCCGGAGCCGGGGAAGATCGAGAACCGGGTGCCGCGCGCCCCCAAGTAGTCACGCTTCTCCGGGTCCCGGAGACCGATGTGCGACAGCAGGCCCGTCAGCAGCGCCTGGTGGACCGCGTCCTCGTCGACCCCGCCGGTGTCGCCGCGCGTGCCCTTCGGCACTGTGATGCCGACCTCGCGGCAGACCTGGCGCAGCTGACGCTCGAAGTCCTGCCACTCCCGCACGCGGAGATAGTTCAGGTGCTCGTCGCGGCACATCCGGCGGAACGCGCTCGACCCGAGCTTCTCCTGGTGCTCGCGGAGGTGTCGCCACAGGTTGAGCCAGGCCAGGAAGTCCGAGCGCTGGTCGCGGAAGCGAGCGTGCAGCTGGTCCGCCCTGGCCTGGTGCTCGACCGGCCGTTCCCGCGGGTCCTGGATCGAGAGCGCCGCGGTGATCACCAGCACCTCGCGCAGGCACCCGAGCCGCTCCGCGGCGAGCAGCATCCGGCCGAGTTGCGGGTCGATCGGGAGCCTGGCCAGCCTGCGACCGATGCCGGTGAGCCGCGGTCGGGTGCCGCGCCCCCTCGTGGCACCGCCGCCGAGCGCCCCGAGCTCCTCGAGGAGCATCACGCCCGAGCGCACGTTCCGGGCGTCCGGGGGGTCGACGAACGGGAACCGCGCAATGTCACCGAGGCCGAGCGCGGTCATCTGGAGGATCACCGCGGCCAGCGTGGTGCGCAGGATCTCCGGCTCGGTGAACTCCGGTCGTGAGAGGTAGTCCTCCTCGGAGTACAGTCGGATCGCGATCCCCGCCTCGACGCGGCCGCAGCGGCCGGAGCGCTGGTTCGCCGAGGCCTGGCTGATCGGCTCGATCGGCAGCCGCTGGACCTTCGTGCGCACCGAGTAGCGGCTGATCCGGGCGACGCCCGTGTCGACCACCGCGGAGATGCCCGGGACCGTCAGGGAGGTCTCGGCGACGTTCGTCGCGAGGACCACGCGCCGCCTGGAGTGCGGCTCGAAGACCCGATGCTGCTCGGCGGCGGACAGCCGCGAGTACAGCGGTACGACGTCGAAGCCGCCCACGCCTCCCCCACGCCCCTGAGCCTTCTTCGACAGCGCGTCGGCGGTGTCGCGGATCTCCCGCTCACCCGGGAGGAACACGAGGATGTCACCCGCGGTCTCGGCCTGCAGCTCCTCGACGGCCGCGACGACGGCCTCGGTCTGGTCCCGGACCAGCACCTCGCCCTCCTCGTCGCTGTCGGGCACCTGCACCAGTGGCCGGTAGCGCACCTCGACGGGGTAGGTGCGTCCCGAGACCTCGATGATCGGCGCCGGGTCGCCGTTGCGGTCGGCGAAGTGAGCCGCGAACTTGTCAGGGTCGATCGTGGCCGAGGTGATGATCACCTTGAGGTCGGGCCGTCGCGGCAGCAGCTGCTTGAGGTAGCCCAGCAAGAAGTCGATGTTGAGGCTGCGCTCGTGGGCCTCGTCGATGATGATCGTGTCGTAGCGGCGCAGCTGCTTGTCGTGCTGGAGCTCGGCCAGCAGGATGCCGTCGGTCATCACCTTGACCCGGCTCTGCTTCGACGTCTTGTCGGTGAACCGCACCTGGTAGCCGACGACGTCGCCGAGCTCGGTGCCGAGCTCCTCGGCGATCCGCTCAGCGACGCTGCGCGCGGCGATCCGGCGCGGCTGGGTGTGGCCGATCACCGCGTCGGTCCCGCGCCCGAGCGCGAGGCAGATCTTGGGTAGTTGCGTGGTCTTCCCGGACCCGGTCTCGCCGGCGACGATCACGACCTGGTGGTCACGGATCGCCTCGGCGATGTCCTCGCGACGAGCCGAGACCGGGAGCTCGGCGGGGAACTGGATACGCACAACCAGCCCAGTCTGACGAACGCCGACAAGGGTGCGCCACTCGGCGTACCCGGCTGCGCTGCGCAGGCACAGCCCGGCCAGCTACCCCCGCGAGGTCAGCCGGTGGAGCCGGGTGTCGAGGGGGCGGACGGCGTCGGCGTGCCGTACGGCGTCGGTGGCTGCCCGGGCTGCTGTCCGTCCTTCCACCGCCACCCCGGTCCGCCGGGCCCGTTGAACCCGGGACCACCGTTTCGCCAGCCGGGACCCATGTGCATGCCCGGGCCCCACGGACCCGTGCGGTAGCGCCCGTGGTCGTCGCCGCCGGCGGCCGCGCCGATCACGCCACCCGCGACGCCGCCGATGACCAGCGAGGCGGCGGCGACCGCGAGCATCGCACGGAAGGACCATGCCCGGTCGCGCCAGCGCGTCTTCGGCGTGGGGGCCACCGCCGGTTCCGGGGTCTGCGGGACGCTGCCCTCCTCGGGGACGTCCTGGTCGTCTGCCATGCCTCCAGCGTGCACCCGCGACCTGTCACCGCGCTGTGAAGTCGCCACGAATGGCTGAAGTCGAATAGCACAGGCTTTTCACAGGTAATGCATGGCGAGGCCATCGTCGGGTGGAGCAGGCTGACGTCATGGCAGCACACGCACCTGGCCGCGGACCCGAGATGACCCGTCCGGACGGCACTCCCCTGCGCGTCCTCGTCGTCGACGACGAGCCGAACATCGCCGAGCTGCTGCGGATGGCCCTGCGCTACGAAGGGTGGGAGGTGTCGGTCGCCCTCACCGGCAGCCAGGCGGTCAGCACCGCACGGAAGGTCGGCCCGGACGCCGTCGTACTGGACATGATGCTGCCCGACTTCGACGGGATGGAGGTCCTGCGCCGGCTCCGGGCCGAGCAGCACGACGTACCGGTGCTGTTCCTCACCGCACGCGACGCCGTCGAGGACCGCGTGGCCGGGCTGACGGCGGGGGGCGACGACTACGTGACGAAGCCGTTCTCGTTGGAGGAGGTCGTGGCGCGGCTGCGTGCCCTCATGCGCCGGGCCGGGGCCCAGCAGACCGCCGAGCATTCCGTGCTGACCGTCGGCGACCTCATGCTCGACGAGGACAGCCACGAGGTCTCGCGAGGCGGTACGCCGGTCAACCTGACCGCGACCGAGTTCGAGCTGCTGCGCTACCTGATGCGCAACCCGAAGCGCGTCCTGTCGAAGGCGCAGATCCTCGACCGGGTCTGGAACTACGACTTCGGCGGACAGGCCAACGTCGTCGAGCTCTACATCTCCTACCTGCGCAAGAAGATCGACGCCGGCCGGGAGCCGATGATCCACACCATGCGCGGCGCGGGCTACGTGCTCAAACCCGCCGAAGCGATGGCTCCGTGAACCACGCCCTGCAGCGCCTGGTGCCACGCACGCTCACCGCGCGACTCGTGGTCACCGCGGTCGCGCTCGTGGCACTGGTCGGCATCCTGGTCGCGGCGAGCGCGACGATCGCGATGCGCAGCTATCTCATCGATCAGCTCGACGGACGGGTCCACGACGCGCTCGAACGAGCCGACCGCGTCGCCCGCGGCTTCCCGGACGGACCCGGTGACGGCGCGGACCGCTCCATGGGTCAGGTTCCGGGCACCCTCAGCGCCATCATCCCGGCGGACTCGTCGGTCACCCCGATCGGCGGGATCCTCACCGAGCAACTGGGCATCACGTCGTTGCCGACGTCCACGGTCGCGTCCCTGCGCGCGACCGGAGGTGGTCCGAACGCGCGGACGATGAAGGTCTCCGGCACGAGGTACCGCGTGATGCTGCGCGAGGACAGCGCGGGCAACACGCTCGTGGTCGGCCTGCCCCTCTCGGAGGTGGATCGCACGACCAACAGCATGCTGACCTGGTTCGCGCTGCTGACCTTGCTCGGGGTCGGGGTCGCCGCTGCTGCCGGGACGCTGCTGGTGCGGCGGCAGATGCGGCCGCTCAACGCCGTCGCCGAGACCGCCCGCACGGTGTCCACCCAGGACCTCTCGACCGGCGAGACCGCGATCGAGACGCGCGTGCCGGCCGGCCTGACCGACGAGCAGTCCGAGGTGGGCCAGGTCGGCTCGGCACTGAACACCCTGCTCGACCACATCGACGAGGCGCTGGCGGCACGTCACCGCAGCGAGCAGCAGGTGCGCCAGTTCGTCGCCGACGCGTCCCACGAGCTCCGGACCCCGCTGGCGACCATCCACGGGTACGCCGAGCTGTCCCGCCGGCAGCTGACCGGTGCGGGCGCCGAGGACGCCGAGGCCCTGCTCCAGGCGCTGGGCAAGGTGGAGACCGAGGCGACCCGGATGACCGCGCTCGTCGCCGACCTGCTCCTGCTCGCCCGCCTGGACTCCGGCCGCCCCCTCGAGCGCGAGGACGTCGACCTGACGCGGCTGCTGCTGGAGGCGGTGTCCGACGCGCAGGTGGTGGCGCCGGACCACAAGTGGCAGCTCTCCCTGCCCGACGAACCGGTCACCGTCGTCGGCGACGAGGCCCGGCTGCACCAGGTGATCACGAACCTGCTCAGCAATGCCCGCAGCCACACGCCCACCGGGACGACGGTCACGGTCGGCGCTGCGTCGTACGACGACCACGTCGCCGTGACCGTCCACGACGACGGCCCCGGCCTGCCCGCCGGCCTCGTCGACGAGGCCTTCGACCGCTTCACCCGCGGTGACTCGAGCCGCACCCGCGCCTCCGGCGGCGCCGGCCTCGGGCTCTCCCTGGTCAGCGCGATCGCCGAGGCCCACGGCGGCTCGGCCTCCGTCGCCTCGCGTCCCGGGGACACGACGTTCACGGTCACGCTGCCCCGCAGCGACGCAGCCTGAACGCAGTCCGCGCTCGGCTCACAGAGGCCGCACAGACGAGGCACACGGCCCCCGCAGCGGAGCGGGACACCGTTGAAGACATGGACCTGACCCAGACCCGCTCCCCCCACTCCCATCCCGCGCCTCCCATGAATCTCCGCCGAGGCGTCTCGATTGTTTCCGTTCGCGACGCCTCGGCGGACTGGTGGGGTCGGCCGGCGCTGATCGGACTCCTCGTCGCGACCGCGGTCCTCTATCTCTGGGGCCTGGGCGAGTCCGGGTGGGCCAACTCCTTCTACTCCGCGGCCGTGCAGGCCGGGTCGGAGTCGTGGAAGGCGTTCTTCTTCGGCAGCTCCGACGCCGCCAACGCGATCACCGTCGACAAGACGCCGCTGGCACTGTGGCCGATGGCGCTGTCGGTGAGGATCTTCGGACTGTCCAGCTGGAGCATCCTGGTGCCGCAGGCCATCGAGGGCGTTGCCACCGTCTACCTGCTGCACCGGATCGTCCGCCGAGCGACCCGCTCCGACGTCGCCGCGCTGCTGGCCGGGGCCGTGATGGCCCTGACTCCCGTTGCCGTGCTGATGTTCCGGTTCAACAACCCCGACGCGATGCTCACGCTGCTCCTGGTCGCCGCCAGCGGTGCCACCCTGCGTGCGATCGAGCAGACCGAACGGCCGGAGGGCCGTCCGCTGCGCTGGCTGCTGCTCGCGGGCGCCCTCGTCGGCCTCGCATTCCTGGCCAAGATGCTGCAGGCATTCCTCGTCCTGCCCGCGCTCGGCCTCACCTACCTGCTCTTCGCCCGGACCTCCTTCGGCAAGCGCGTCCTGCACCTGGTCGGCGCGTTCGCCGCGATGGTGCTCGCCGGCGGCTGGTGGGTCGCGATCGTCTCGCTCTGGCCGGCCGGCAGCCGGCCCTACATCGGCGGCTCCCAGCACAACTCGATCCTCGAGCTCACGCTCGGCTACAACGGCTTCGGCCGGCTCAGCGGCGACGAGACCGGCTCCGTCGGCGGGATGGGCGGACAGGGCGGCCGCTGGGGCAGCACCGGCCTGTTCCGCCTGTTCAACTCCGAGATCGGCGGTCAGGTGGCCTGGCTGATCCCGGCGGCGCTCGTGCTCGGCGCGGCCGCGCTGTGGTTCGGCCGGACGGACCGGCGGATCCGTGCCGCGGTCGTCCTCTGGGGCGCCACGCTCCTGACCACCGCCCTGACCTTCAGCTTCATGGCGGGCATCTTCCACGCCTACTACACGGTCGCGCTGGCCCCTCCGATCGCCGCTCTCGTCGGCATCGGCGCCTGGCAGCTGTGGCGGGAGCGCCAGCACGTCGTCGCGCGTGCGTTGCTCGCCGTGGCCGTCCTCAGCACCGTCCTGGTGGTGTTCCTCATCCTGGGCCGCACCTCGGACTACCTCCCCTGGCTCCGGTACGCCGTGCTGGTGGCCGGTCTCGCCGCAGCCGCGCTCCTGGCCGCCCTCACCTGGCTGCCGCGACGGGTCGCTGCACTGGCCGCCGCGCTCGCCGTGGCCAGCACGCTGGCTGCGCCGGCGGCGTACTCGCTCAGCACCGCGGGCACCGCGCACATCGGCTCGATTCCCAGCGCGGGACCTGCGAGCGCCGGACGGATGGGCTTCCCCGGCGGCGGCCCGGGCGGCATGCGGGCCATGGGCCCGGCCCGTTTCGGGGGTGCCCCGCCCGCGATGCCGGGTGCGATGCCGAACGGCCAGACCCGACCGCAGGGTCTGGGCGGCGGCAACGCCGGTGGTCTGCTCAACGGGAGCACGCCGACGAGCGAGCTCACGGCCCTGCTCAAGGCCGACAGCGGCTCCTACACCTGGGTCGCGGCCGCGGTCGGATCGAACACGGCGTCCGGCTACCAGCTGGCCACCGGAGAGCCGGTGATGGCGATCGGCGGATTCAACGGCTCCGACCCCAGCCCCACGCTGGCGCAGTTCCAGGCCGACGTGTCTGCCGGGAAGATCCACTACTTCATCGCCGGAGGCATGGGTCGAGGACCGGGCGGCTCGGGCAGCAGCACCAGCTCTGAGATCAGCTCCTGGGTCGAGGCGAACTTCGCGTCCACCAGCGTCGGAGGGGTCACCCTCTACGACCTGTCCGGAGGCGCGGCATGAGCGCGATCCTCGAGCCGAGTGCGCTGCCCGAGCCGTCGGGCGACCGGTCCTTGGCAGCCACCGAGGTGGCCCCACCGGTGATCGACGTGGTGATCCCGGTGCACAACGAGGAGGCCCAGCTCGCGCAGTCGGTACGCCGCGTGCTGGCCGCCCTGGAGAAGCTGCCGTGGACGTTCCGGGTGACGATCGCCGACAACGCCTCCACCGACCAGACCGAGGTGATCGCCCGCCGGCTGAGTCACGAGCACCCGGAGGTCCGGGTCGAGCACCTGGCCGAGAAGGGCCGGGGCCGCGCGCTCAAGCAGGCGTGGGGCCGCTCCGACAGTGACGTGCTGGTCTACATGGACGTCGACCTCTCGACCGACCTCGACGCGCTCCTGCCGCTGGTCGCGCCCCTGATCAGCGGGCACTCCGACCTGGCGATCGGGTCTCGGCTGTCCGGCGCCTCCCGGGTGCAGCGCGGGCTGAAGCGCGAGCTCATCTCGCGCAGCTACAACCTGATCCTGCGGCGCGCCCTGCGGGTCGGCTTCAGCGACGCCCAGTGCGGCTTCAAGGCGATCCGCCGCGACGCCGCCCGGGAGCTGCTGCCGCTGGTGCACGACCAGGAGTGGTTCTTCGACACCGAGCTGCTCACGGTCGCCGAGCGTGCAGGTCTGCGGATCCATGAGGTGCCGGTCGACTGGGTCGACGATCCCGACAGCCGTGTCGACATCGTGCGTACCGCGCGCGACGACCTGCGCGGCGTCGTACGCCTCGGCACCAGCCTGGCCCGCGGAAGGCTGCCGCTGCGCGAGGTCGGAGAGCGCCTCGGCCGCGTCTCCGCGGAGGCCGGCACCGGGCGGATCGGCCTGCAGGTGGCCATGTTCGCCGTGGTGGGCGTGCTCTCCACGGTCGCGTACGCCGTCCTCTACCTCGGCCTTCGCCAGGTCACCGGCGCGATGCAGGCCAACCTGGTCGCGCTGCTGCTCACCGCCGTGGCGAACACCGCGGCCAACCGCCGGTGGAGCTTCGGCGTCCGCGGACCGGAGGGGAGGCTCCGCCACCAGGCGCAGGGGCTCGCGGTCTTCGCGCTCGGGCTCGGGTTCACCAGCGCGGTGCTGTGGGTCATGCCCGCAACCCACCCGACGCTGGAGGTGCTGGCGCTGACCGGTGCGAACCTGTTGGTCACCGTGCTGCGGTTCGTGGCGATGAAGGCCTGGATCTTCGTGCGACGCACACGGTGAGAGGCCCGGCGATCAGCCGGTGACCATCGCCGGAAGCACGGTCGCGAGCCGGCGCAACAGCTCGTCGCGAGTGAGCCCGCTGGGGTCCTCGACCCACGCGACCACGACGTTCTCGACGAACGCCGCCCACCCGTCCACCAGCAGGCGGGTGGCGGCCGAGTCGACCACGCCCAGCGCGGCGAGCTGCTCCTCGCCGGCGATCTGAAAGATCCGGTCGGTCAGCGCGCGACGAGCCTGCTGGTAGATCGCCCGCAGCTCCTCGTTGCCGCCCGCCGCGGCCCGGATCAGCGAGACGTAGCCGGTGTGGTTCTCCGACACGTAGTCGACGTAGGCGCCCAGCGAGACCGCGAGCTGCTCCAGCGGGTCGGTGAGGTCGCGGGGCGCGGTGATCGCGTAGAGGTCCTCGACCGCCCGTCGTACGACGGCCGCGTGGAACTCCTGCTTGTTGCCGAAGTAGTGGTACAGCAGACCGCGCGAGATGCCGGCCTCCTCGGCAAGCAGCTCGATCGACACCTCGTCGAGCGTCCGCGTCGCGAGGAGCCGGGTGCCGAGCTCGAGCAGCTGCTCACGGCGGCTCTCGGGCGACATCCGCACCCGGCCGGTCGTCGACGTGGTCATGTGCGCCAGATTACTGAATTCGCGTCAACACCGCTATTGACGTGTGTTCAACAATGACTAGGGTTCTGCCCATGCCCACGAGCACCCCGCGCGGCACACGTGCCCTGAAGACGCCCTCCCCCGATCTCGCCCCCGACCTGCCCGCCCACGTCCGGGTCTTCGTCCTGGGCGCCGGCTTCGCCGGCCTCGGCGCTGCCATCAAGCTCGCCGAGGCGGGCGAGCACGACTTCCTGGTGGTGGACAAGGGCGACAGCGTCGGCGGCACCTGGCGCGACAACACCTACCCCGGCGCGGCCTGCGACGTGCCCAGCCAGCTGTACTCCTTCTCGTTCGCCCCGAACGCCGAGTGGTCGCGGTCCTTCTCGCCCCAGCCGGAGATCCACGCCTACCTCGAGCGCGTCGCTGCGGAGTCCGGCGTGCTCGACCGGTTCCGGTTCGGCGTCGCCGTCGAGGAGGCCGCCTGGGACGAGCGTGACCAGGTCTGGCAGGTCACCACCAGCGCCGGGACGGTCACGGCGGACGTGCTGATCAGCGGGTCGGGCGGACTGTCCGAGCCGAAGCTCCCTGAGATCGAGGGCATCGAGGGCTTCACCGGAGAGGTCTTCCACTCGGCGCGCTGGAACCACGACTACGACCTCTCCGGCAAGCGCGTCGCGGTCATCGGGACCGGCGCCTCGGCCATCCAGATCGTCCCGGAGATCGCGGCGAAGGTCGCGCACCTCGACGTCTACCAGCGCACCGCACCCTGGGTGATCCCCCGCCGCGACCGCGACTACACCCGCTGGGAGCGGTTCGCGTTCCGGCACCTGCCGCTGGTCCAGAAGGCCTACCGCACCGCGATCTACTGGGGCCGGGAGCTCTACGTGCCCGCGTTCACGATCCAGCCGAAGATCGCGGCACCGGCCAAGGCCGCCGCGCTCGCGAACATCCGCAAGGGCATCTCCGATCCGGCCCTGCGCGCGGCGGTCACGCCGCACTACGAGATCGGGTGCAAGCGGATCCTGATCTCGAACACCTACTACCCCGCGCTCGACCGCGACAACGTCGAGCTGGTCACCGACGGCATTGCCGAGATCACCCCCACCGGGATCGTCACCCGCGA
>DATAKN010000130.1:0-54898 GCA_036261595.1 Marmoricola sp. | reverse complement strand
GAACATCCTGCTCAAGCTGATCCAGGCGGCCGACTACGACGTCAAGAAGGCCGAGACCGGCATCATCTACATCGACGAGATCGACAAGGTGGCCCGGAAGGCGGAGAACCCCTCGATCACCCGGGACGTCTCCGGCGAGGGGGTGCAGCAGGCGCTGCTGAAGATCCTCGAGGGCACGACCGCCTCGGTGCCGCCGCAGGGCGGTCGGAAGCACCCCCACCAGGAGTTCATCCAGATCGACACGACGAACATCCTGTTCGTCGTGGGCGGCGCCTTCGCCGGTCTCGAGCACATCGTGGAGCAGCGCGTCGGCAAGAAGACCCTGGGCTTCACCGCGGAGATGCGGTTGACCAAGGAGGCCGAGGCGGACGAGATGTTCGCCCAGGTGCGCCCGGAGGATCTGGTCAAGTTCGGTCTGATCCCCGAGTTCATCGGCCGCCTGCCGCTGATCGCCCACGTCAACAAGCTCGACCGCGAGGCGCTGACGCAGATCCTGACCGAGCCCCGCAACGCGCTGATCAAGCAGTACCAGAAGCTCTTCGAGATCGACGGCGTCGAGCTGGAGTTCACCGACGACGCGATCGGCGCGATCGCCGACAAGGCCATGGAGCGGGGCACCGGGGCCCGCGGTCTGCGCGCGATCATCGAAGAGGTCCTGCTCAACGTGATGTACGACGTGCCCTCCCGGGAGGACGTCGCCAAGGTCGTCGTCACCGGCGAGGTCGTCTCGGACAACGTGAACCCCACGCTGGTTCCCCGCGAGCCCGAGGCGAAGAAGAAGAAGTCCGCCTGATCGCTCGCTCACCGAGGGCGTCGCGCGACTCCGCTCGCGCCGTCCGCCGGTCGCAGCACGGGGTGACACACGTCACCTCGAGCCGCCCGCCACATGGCCCGAACGGGTCATGTGGCGGATCCGCCCCTGCGCCTAAAGTTGGGACGAACCGGAAAAACCGGTCATGGGTCCTCGGGCGAGGGCCCGGCGCCTCGGGAAAGAGTCATGGTGGAAGCGAACCGCGCCCGGCCGATGCTTGCCTTCGGGTTGCTCGCGCTGGTCGCTGCGATGATCACGGCTCTGGGGCTGCACGACGGTGGCTCGTCGGTGACGGTGCGCGCGGGGTCACCGTCACCCGTGAGCCGCACCGGGACGCCGGAGCTGCTGCTGGGTGACGTGCTGCACGCGGCACCGAGTCTGGAGGCAGCGGCCTCGCTGACCGCGCGTCTGCCCGTGGTGGTGATTGCCGACGTCGCCGGTGCCACCGGCCGGGCCGCCAGCCCGCGCGAGCCCCTGGTCGCGCCGAAGCCGCGGGCGTCGTCCTCGGTCAAGGCCCGGCACCCCCGCGCCAAGCCGAAGCAGCGAGCGACCGTGACCGCCACGACGACCACGACGCGGCCGACCGCGCCCACCAGCGCCACCACGCCCACGAAGACGACCAAGCCGACGAAGCCGACCAAGACGCGCTCCGCGCCCGCGCGCGGTCACGCCACCTCGAACGGGACGGTGCGGACCCACGTCGCGACGGCCGTGAGCCCCACCGGCCACGGGCACGGACACGGGTACGGGCACGCTCCGCGCCCGGGCAAGTCCGCCCGTCACTGATCCGTCGCCCGCCCGGGGTCAGGCTGCGGCTGGGAGCCCGGTCACTCCTGGGCGGCGAGCTCGGCGGCGACGGTCAACTCGGTCGCGTCCGGCTGCTCGGTGAAGACCAGCTGGCCGGTGACCTTGCCGACCTTGCGAAGGTCGTCGGCCGCAGCCTCGGCAGCAGCCAGCAGGTCCGCGGGTCCGGACACCTCGGCGCGCACCACCTCGGCGCGCATCGAGACCTTGGCCTGCGACTTGGCGCCCCGGATCCCAGCGAGCGTCGCCGCCACCGCGTCCAGCATCGCGGCGTCACCCGCGGCCGCGCCGGCGAGCTCGTCAGCGGTCGGCCAGGCCGCCCGGTGCACCGACCCCTCCTGCCACCACGACCAGACCTCCTCGGTCACGTAGGGCAGGAACGGCGCGAGCAGCCGCAGCTGGACGTGCAACGCGGTCGCGAGAGCCGCCTTCGCCGACGCCGTGGCCTCGCCGCCCTGGTCGTCGTACGCGCGCTCCTTGACCAGCTCGAGGTAGTCGTCGCAGAACTCCCAGAACGACCTCTCGATCCGCTCCAGCGCGGAGGTGTAGTCGTAGGCCTCGAACGACCGGCTCGCTTCCCCGATCACGTCGGTGAGCCGGCTGAGCAACGCCCGGTCGACAGGTTCGCTGATCGCGGCCAGGTCGGGCTGGGTCGCGCCGACGCCGTCGAGCACGAAGCGCGAGGCGTTGAGGACCTTCATCGCCAGCCGCCGGCCGACCTTCATCTGGGACTCGTCGAAGGGTGAGTCCAGGCCGGGGCGCGCCATCGCCGCACGCCAGCGGACCGCGTCGGCGCCGTACTTGTCGAGGATCTCGGTCGGCACGACGACGTTGCCCTTGGACTTCGACATCTTCTTGCGGTCGGGGTCGACCACGAAACCACTGACCAGGGCGTGCGACCACGGCACGACGTGGTTCTCGTGATGGGCGCGCACCACACGGCTGAACAGCCAGGTGCGGATGATGTCGTGGGCCTGGGTGCACAGGTCCATCGGGAACGTGCGCTGGAACAGGTCCGCGTCGGTCTCCCAGCCGCACGCGATCTGCGGCGTCAGCGACGAGGTCGCCCAGGTGTCCATCACGTCGGGGTCGCCGATGAAGCCGTTCGGCTTGCCGCGCTGGTCCTCGGTGTAACCGCTCGGAGCCATCGTCGACGGATCGACCGGGAGCTCGTCCTCCCGTGGGAGCAGCGGGTGGTCGTAGTCGGGCTCTCCCTCGGAGTCCAGGGCGTACCACACCGGGAACGGGATGCCGAAGAACCGCTGCCGGGAGATCAGCCAGTCGCCGTTGAGGCCGCCGACCCAGTTGTCGTAGCGGTGCTTCATGTGCGCCGGGATCCACGTGATCTGCTGGCCGTCGGCCAGCAGATCCCCGCGCAGGTCGGCGTCACGGCCGCCGTTCCTGATGTACCACTGACGGGTGGCGACGATCTCGAGCGGCTTGTCGCCCTTCTCGTAGAAGTTCGTCATCCGCTGCGTCGGCTTCGGCTCACCGTCGAGGTCGCCGGTCTCGCGCAGCTGCGCGACGACGGTTTCGCGCGCTGAGAAGGCGGTCTTGCCCTTGAGGTCCTCGTACGCCGAGGCGGCCGGCTCGTGCGCGAGCCACTCGGGCGTCTCCCGCGACATCCGGCCGTCTCGCCCGATCAGCGTGCGCACCGGTAGGTCCAGCTCGCGCCACCACTGGACGTCGGTGAGGTCGCCGAACGTGCAGCACATCGCGATGCCGGCGCCCTTGTCCATCTCGGCGGCCGGGTGCGCCAGGACCGGGATCTCCACCCCGAAGACCGGGCTGGTGACCGTGGTGCCGAACAGGGCCTGGTACCGCTCGTCGTCGGGATGGGCGATCAGCGCCACGACGCTGGGGATCAGCTCGGGACGGGTGGTCTCGATGTGCACCGGTTGACCGTCGGGCCGGTGGAAGGCGACGCGGTGGTAGGCGCCGGCGTACTCGCGCGCCTCGAGCTCGGCCTGCGCCACCGCGGTCTGGAACGTGACGTCCCACAGCGTCGGCGCCTCCTGGAGGTAGGCCTCGCCGCGGGCGAAGTTGCGCAGGAAGGCGCGCTGGCTGACCACCTGCGACTTCGGGCCGATCGTCGTGTAGTGCTGCTTCCAGTCCACCGACAGGCCGACGGTGCGCCACAGCGACTCGAAGACCTGCTCGTCCTCGATGACCAGGCGCTCGCACAGCTCGGTGAAGTTGGGCCGGCTGATCGGCACCTGCCGCTTGGGGTCGGGCTTCTCGGGCGGAGTGAAGTCGGGGTCGTAGGGCAGCGACGGGTCGCAGCGGACCCCGAAGTAGTTCTGCACGCGGCGCTCGGTCGGCAGCCCGTTGTCGTCCCAGCCCATCGGGTAGAACACCGACTTGCCGGTCATCCGGTGGTACCGGGCGATCAGGTCGGTGTGGGTGTAGGAGAAGACGTGGCCGACGTGCAGGCTGCCGGACACGGTGGGCGGGGGAGTGTCGATGGAGTAGACGTTGTCGCGCGGCTGGGTGCGGTCGAACGCGTAGGTCTGGTCGGCCTCCCACTGAGCGGACCACTTGGCTTCCAGGCCCTCCAGAGCCGGCTTGTCCGGTACGACGACCGCGCGGGCTGCGGTCGCCGTGGACAAGGACTGCCCCGAAGGGTTCTGGGTCTGGGTCATGGGCGAAATGTTACGGGCGGGCGCAGCGCCGACGAAAACCCGTTCTTGCGATGGACGCGGCTGGTTAGCCTCCGGGCATGGCAGCCGCCCTGGAGTTCTTCGACGAGCCCGGACCGTTCCTGGAGGCTGCGCACGATCTCCTCGCCGCGGAGCCGGTGGAGGCGACGGTGGTCGCGACCGTCTCGGCCAGGTTGCTGCAGGAGCGCCGGTCGGGCCGGCCGGCTCCGGCGGGCTTTCCGGTCTGGTGGGTGGTCGAGCGGGACGCAGCGGGGCGCGTGGTCGGGGCCGGGATGCGCACGGCGCCGTTCGTGCCGCACCCGGTGTACCTGATGCGGATGCGGGGAGCCACCGCGCAGCACCTGGCGCACCGGCTGCATGCACGCGGTGAGCTGGTCGGTGGTGTGAACGGCTCCCTGCCCGCGGTCGAGGATGTCGCAGCAGAGACGGCGCGTCTGCAGGGGCGCCGGCACCGGGTCCAGGAGCACACCAGGTTGTTCGTGCTCGGCGAGCTGCAGCAACCACCGGCTCCTCTCGGGCGCGCGCGGTTGGCCCGTCCGGAGGAGGCCGACCAGGCGATCGCGTGGTACTCCGCGTTCGGCCGCGACGCCGCCGTACAGGCAGGTCGGGCGGAGCCGCATCCGATGGAGGCCGAGGACCGTGCCCTGTTGCTCCGCCGGATCGAGGAGGGGACCGTCTGGGTCTGGGAGGACGAGAGCGGCGCGCCCGTCCACCTGACCGGTGCCAGCCGGCCGATGTTCGGCGTCTCCCGGATCGGGCCGGTGTACACGCCGGCCGAGCACCGTGGCCGCGGGTACGCCGGCGCGACCGTGGCCGCCGTGTCCCGCGCTCTGCAGGATCAGGGCGCCCGGGTCTGCCTCTTCACCGACCAGGCCAACCCGGTCTCCAACGCCCTCTACGAGCGCCTCGGCTTCCGCCCGCTCGTCGACCAGGCGAACCTCGTCATCGAGTAGCCGTCGAGCGGGCACTCGGGTACGCCGGAAAGAGGCCGAGCGGGCACTCACGTACGCCGGAAAGAGGCCGAGCGGGCAGTCGCGCACGGTGTTCCTGTGGCCGCACGGCCCGCTCGCCGTCGATTCGTGTACGTAACCGCCCGCCCGGGGTGCGTCAGGCGTACGGAACCGCCCGCTCGCCGTCCATTCGGCGTACGCAACCGCCCGCTCGGCGTGCGTCAGGCGTCGAGCGGGTCCAGCACCGTGTGGTCGGTCAGGCCGGCGGCGAGCGCCCCGACCTGCTCGCGCGCGTCACCGAGCCAGTGGTTGAGCGCGGTCAGGCGGGAGGTGTAGTGGCCGACGGCGTACTCGGCGGTCATGCCGATGCCGCCGTGCAGCTGGATCGCCTCCTGGCCGATCAGCCGGCCGGCGCGGGCGGTCTGCAGGTTGGCCCGCGTGGCGGCCGACACGAGCGCCGCGGGATCGTCGCTCTCGGCGGCGACCATCGTGGCCCAGGTGACGATGCTGCGGGTGAGCTCCAGCGCCGTGTACATGTCGGCGGCCCGGAAGGTGAGCGCCTGGAAGCGGTTCAGCGTGACGCCGAACTGCTGGCGCGTGGTGAGGTACGACGTGGTCATCCGCAGGGCACTGTCCATCGCACCCAGCGCCTCGTGGCACGCGGCGATCTGCGCCTGCGCCTTGACCAGCGCCACCCTCTCGGCCACGTCGCCACCGTTGCCGAGCGGGGTCACCGTGGACCGGTCCAGCTCGAGGCGTGCGGCGCGGCCGCCGTCGTGGGTGCGGTACGCCGTGACGCCCTCGGGCCGCGGCCCGACGAACACCTCGCCGTCGACGTGCCACACGATCGTGTCGGCCCGCGCGCCCTGGATGACCGGCTCGGCGACGTGGGAGCCTGCCGCCGGCTCTGCGAAGGCGAGCAGCCGCTCCCCGGAGGAGAGCCCGCCCAGGAGCTCGGCCCGCTGCTCGTCACTGCCCAGGGCGGAGACGAGCCCGCCGGCCAGGACCACCGCGGCGACGTACGGCTCGGGCGCGAGCACCCGGCCGATCTCCTCGGACACGACCGCGACCTCGACCGGGCCGGCGTCCATGCCGCCGTCGGCCTCGGCGAAGGGGAGCCCGAGCAGGCCCATGTCGGCCAGCCTGCCCCACAGCTTCTCGTCGAAGCCGGGGTCCTCCCCGGTCACCTGCCGCCGGCGCTCGGCGTCGACCGACGCGTCGTAGCCCTTGAGCAACCCGCGGACCGCGTCGCGCAGGGCCTCCTGCTCCTCGTCCAGGGTGAAGTCCATGTCGCTGTGCTCCTTAGAGTCCGAGGATCGTGCCGGCGATGATCTGGCGCTGGATCTCGTTGGACCCGCCGTAGATCGAGGCCTTGCGGAGGTTGAGGTACGTCGGGGCCGACAGGGCCGCCCACTCGGGGACCGACTCGGAGCCGCTTGCCAACGAGAGCGGGCCGGCGAGGTCGACGGCGAGCTCGGAGACCGCCTGCTGCAGCTCGGTGCCCTTGAGCTTGAGGATCGAGGAGGCCGGGTGCGGCTTGCCGTCGGCGGAGTTCGCGACCACCCGCAGGGCGGTGAGCTCCAGGGCGAGCAGCTCGTTCTCGAGCTCGACGAAGCGGGCGGAGGTCAGCGGGTCGTCGAGCACACCGCTGTCCTGCACGGTCTCCTTGAGCCGGGCCAGGGCGCGCTTGGTGGCGCCCACCGGGGCGACGCCGACCCGCTCGTTGCCGAGCAGGAACTTCGCTTGGGTCCAGCCCTGGTTCTCCTCACCGACGAGGTTCTCGCCGGGCACCCGCACCTCGTCGAAGAAGACCTCGTTGACCTCGAAGCCGCCGTCGATCAGCTCGATCGGCCGCAGGGTCACCCCGGGGGAGTCCATCGGGAACAGCAGCATCGAGATGCCGGCCTGCTTCTTGACCGAGGGATCGGTTCGGGCCAGGCAGAAGATCCAGTCGGCGTGCTGGCCGAGCGTGGTCCAGGTCTTCTGCCCGTTGACGATCCAGTCGTCACCGTCGCGCACGGCACGGGTCGACAGCGACGCGAGGTCGGAGCCGGCGTTCGGCTCGGAGAAGCCCTGGGCCCACCAGATGTCGAGGTTCGCGGTCGCGGGGAGGAACCGCTCCTTCATCTCCTGGGAGCCGAAGTGCGCGATGACCGGACCGATCATGTTCGCGTTGAACGCCAGCGGCGGCGGCACGCACGCGAGCTGCATCTCCTCGTGCCACAGGTGCCGCTGCAGCGGGGTCCAGTCGCGACCGCCCCACTCCACCGGCCAGTTCGGTACGGCGAGCCCGGCGGCGTTCATGATCCGCATCGTCTCGACGTAGTCGTCCTTCTCGACGTGGCGGCCGGCGGCCACGGTGTCGCGGACGTGCTGGGGGATCTCCGTGGTGAAGAAGGTCCGCATCTCCTCGCGGAACGCGGCCTCCTCCTCGGTCAGTCGCAGCCTCATGCGGTGACCCTACCGAGCGGTCACTAGGTTCCGACAGCGACCACGGCTGCTCGGTTTCGACGCGCCGTCGCCCGGGCTCGCAAGCTCGCGCGGGCGGGCTTGCTCAACCTGCGCGCCCGACGCGTCTCGCTCGTTCCTCGCGAGCCGCTGGGCGCTTACCAGACGAGGACCGGCTTGACCACCTTGCCGGCGAGGACCTCCTCCACGGCGGTGTTGATCTCGGCGAACGGGTAGGTCGTGATCAGGTCGTCGACCTCGAACTGGCCGGCGGCGTTCATCTCGATCAGCCGCGGGACCATCTCCTGCGGATCGGAGTCTCCCTCGATCGAGGCCTTGATCACCTTGCCGGTCTGGAGCAGGTCGATCGCGTCGATGGTGTACTCCTCGGCCCCGAGTCCGAGCGCGACGAGGGTGCCGCGCGGGCGCAGTGACTGCTGCGCCTGCTTGACGACCGCGGAGATCGCGGTGGTGTCGATCGCGCAGGTGGCGCCGCCGCCGGTGAGCTCCTTGACCTTGGCGACCACGCCCCCCTCGGATGCCGTGGTCTCGGCTGTCGGGTCGACACCGATGGCGCCGTACCGGACCGCGGCCTCGCGCCGGCTCGCCAGCGGGTCGACGGCGACGAGGGTGCCGGTGCCGAGGTGCTTCGCGGCCGCGAGCGCGGCCAGCCCGACGGCGCCGACGCCGTACACGACCAGGCTGTCGGACGCCCCGGGGCGCAGCACGTTGAGCACGGTGCCCGCGCCGGTCTGGAAGCCGCAGCCGTACGGCGCCACGCGGGTCAGGTCGACCGACTTGTCCACGACGACGCAGTTGTCGGCGTACGCCAGCGCGTGGGCGGAGAGGCTGGACTGGCCGAAGAAGCTGCCGAAGACGGGCGAGCCGTCGCGGGAGTACGTCGTCGAGCCGTCCATGCGCATGCCCATGTAGTTCAGCATCAGGCTCGAGTCGCAGTAGCCGACCAGGCCCTGGCTGCAGTTGTCGCACGCCCGGCAGGAGCGGAAGCTCAGCACCACGTGGTCGCCGACCTCGATCCCGGTGACATCCGGTCCCACCTGCTCGACCACGCCGGCGCCCTCGTGGCCGAAGACGTTCGGGAACATCTCGGCGGGCAGGAAGCCCTTGAGGTGGATGTCCGTGTGGCACAGGCCCGTGGCGACGATGCGCACGAGCACCTCGTCGCCGCGTGGCGCGTCGAGCTCGACCTCCTCGAGGGAGAAGTCGCCGCCCTGCTCGTTGACGATCGCAGCGGTGGTCCTCATCGGGGTCCCCGCGGAAGCGCGAGCGCAGCGAGTGGTGTCGTGGGGTGGTTCATGCTTCGCGCTCCAGCCAGAAGTAGTAGGGATCAGCCGTCCCGAACACCGGCTCGAGCTTGCCGTTCATGATGCCCATCACGGTGGTGTCGTCGACGGCCTTGAAGTGGTCGAAGACCGCCATCGCGTCGTACACCATCGTGGCCGTCGTCTCGCCCCGGAAGCCCACCTCCCACAGCGACGCGAGCCCGCCACCGGCGGCCGCAGTGTTGGAGTAGAGCTCGCCGTCCGCGTTGCGACAGATCAGCGGATGCACCTCGAGCGGTGCGTCGAACCGCTTGCCGTGCCAGCCGATCTTCTCCAGCAACCGGCTCGCCGGATGCCCGGTGGTGAAGTCACCACCGCGCCAGCTGCCGAGCATGTCCTCGACGGTGACGGTGCCGAGGTCGGCCCAGAACCCGTCCAGGTCGGCCGGCGACGCGACCTCGGCACGGACGAGCTGGTCGAAGCGGTCGCGGTGGCTCACGAGCTCACCCTAGTGGAACGCGTTCTAGGTTTCGAGCCGTCGCCGAGCGGTCACCACGGGGTCACGGGGCCGGGCGGCATGCCGGGCGGTGCACCGGGTACGGCGCGGATCCCGCCCCGGAGGAGGACGATGTGAGCGACACCATGCGGATCCTGGACCCGGCGGACGGCTCGCTCGTGGGAGAGCTCGACGTCGCCGGCCCGAACGAGGTCGACCAGGCCGTCGCGACGGCCGTGAAGGCGACCATGTCGTGGGCCAGGACGTCCCCGGCCGCGCGCGCCGCCCTGGTGCAGGAAGTCGCCGACCGCGTGGCCGGCCAGGCCGACGAGCTGGCCCGGTGGACCACCCGGGAGATGGGCAAGCCGCTCGCCGACGCGCGCGGTGGTGTCGAGGCGGGCGTCTCGACACTTCACCAGTACGCCGAGCTGGGACCGCTCCACCGTGGGCGCTCGTTGCAGGGTGACTGGGAGGCGGCCGACCTGATGGTGTTCGAGCCGCGCGGGGTCGTCGCTGCGATCACCCCGTGGAACGACCCGGTGGCGGTGCCCTGCGGCCTGCTGGGCGCTGCTCTGGTCACCGGGAACACGGTCGTCTTCAAGCCCTCGGAGCGCACGCCGCACACCGGCGCTGCGCTGGCTGCGATCTTCGAGGACGTGCTGCCCCCGGGCGTCATGACCACGGTGACCGGTGACGGCACGACCGGCGCCGCGCTCGCCGGGCACGACGGCGTGGACGTCGTCGCCCACGTGGGCTCGACCGCGACCGGTCGCGCCATCGCCGAGGCAGCCGCCCGCACCGGGGCCAAGGTGCTGCTGGAGAACGGCGGCAACGACCCGATGATCGTCGACGACGGCGTGGATCCGGAGTGGGCGGCGGAGCAGGCAGCCCTGGGCTCCTTCGCGAACGCCGGCCAGATCTGCACCTCCGTCGAGCGGATCTACGTCACCGAGCCGGTGGCGGGCGCCTTCCTCGCGGCGCTCACCCGACGAGCCGAGCAGTTGGTCATGGGTCCCGGGCTGGACGCCGACACGGAGTTGGGCCCGCTCGTCGACGAGCGGATGCGCGCCAGCGTGCACGCGCACGTCACGGCCGCAGTCGATGGGGGCGCGACCCTCCTGGCCGGAGGCGTCGTGCCGGAGGGAGCGGGGACCTTCTACCCCGCCACCGTGCTGAGCGGCTGCACCGGCGCGATGGCGGTCATGCGCGAGGAGACGTTCGGGCCGGTGGCTCCGGTTGCGGTCGTGCCCGACTTCGAGTCGGCCCTCGAGGCCGCCTGCGGTGGGGGCTACGGGCTCGCAGCGGTCGTGCTGACCGATCGGATGGACCACGCGCAGCGAGCCTGGCGCGAGCTGCCCGTCGGCACGGTCAAGGTCAACGCCGCCTTCGGCGGGGCGCCTGGCGGCGCTGCCCAGCCGCGCGGTCTGAGCGGTTCCGGCTTCGGCTACGGCCCGGAGCTGCTGGACGAGATGACCACCACGAAGGTGGTCCACCTGGGCACGCCGCCGAGTCGCGGGGCCTGAGCGCGGATCAGCCGGCGGCCACCGACGCCCGCACGGCGGCACTGAGCCTGGCGTCCCAGTCCGCCAGGAAGCGGCCGAGCCCGTAACGCGACAGCGCCGCCGCGCGGGCAGCGGCCCCCGCTGCCTGCGCCGCGGCGGGGTCGTGGACGAACCGCCACACCGCGGCGGTCAGCTCCTCGAGCCGGGTCGTCACCACACCGGCCTCCGGTGGCACCGCGACGACGGCTTCGGTCGTCGCGAGTGCCACGACGGGCATGCCCAGGTGCATGGCCTCGATCAGCGAGAGACCCAGCGACGTCCATCGCGCGGTGTGGACGTAGACCCGGCGGCGGGCGAGCTCCCGGTGCATCCGCTCCTGGGGCAGGTCCTCGAAGGTCCACAGCCGCTCGGCAGGGATGTCGACGGCGCCGGGCAGCTGGTGGACGCCCATGCCGAACACGTCGAGCGGTGCCACCTGGGCCAGCATCGGCAGCAGGTCCGTGCCGACCGCGCGGCCTCGGCGTACCGGGTCGTTGACCACGACGGCAGCACGGTCCCACTCACCGGAGTAGCGGTGGCCCGGGTCGACGACACCGTGCTCGATGACGTCGGTGGGTGCGCGACCGCAGTCCCAGAACAACCGGTTGAAGTGGGTCACGTGGACGACCGGGATCTCGCTCTGGTCGGCCAGCGGGTGGTGGCTGAACGGCACGTCCCCACCCGGGGTGTTGTGCTCGACGTACAAGGCGGGCAGGTCGCGGCCCGGCCGGCGCCCGGTCCACGTCTCCGCCAGCTCGAGCTCGTGCGGCCGCTGCAGCACGGCCAGGTCGATGTCCTCGTCCCGCAGCTGGTCGTGCTCGACCTCCCTGGCCGCGGCCGGCCAGTCCCAGGTCCGCGCCCGGCCACGCCCGTCGGCGTCGCGCGACGGCGTGAGCGGGATCAGGTACTCGTGGTCGCCCTGCACGAACGACGTCGTCCACGAGCCGTGCACGTGCCAGACCAGGATCCTCATGCGGCTCCCCTTCCGAGGGCGCGGAGCTGCCAGCCGGCCGCTCGCCACTTGTCTGGATCGAGCACCAGTCGGCCATCGATGACCCGCGGTGCCCGGACGAGCGCCACGGCGGCGACGGGATCCAGGCTGCGGAACTCCTCCCAGTCGGTGAGGACCATGACCAGGTCGGCGTCGCGCAGGGCGTCGTCGACGGTCTCGACCACGTCGAGGTCGGGGACGGCGCGGGCGGCGGTCGCGCCGGCCCGTGGGTCGTACACCCGTACGTCGGCGCCTCGAGCCCGCAGCGTGGCGGCGACATCGAGCGCGGGGGAGTCGCGCACGTCGTCGGAGTCGGCCTTGAAGGCGGCGCCGAGCACGCCGATCCGGGCCCCGACCGGACTGCCGCCGACCAGATCGACGGCCAGGTCGATGGTCCGCGAGCGCTGCCGCATGTTCAGCGCGTCCACCTCGCGCAGCAGCGCCGCGGGAGCGCCGAGGCCGAGCTCCTCGGCTCGCGCGGCGAAGGCCCGGGTGTCCTTGGGCAGGCACCCGCCGCCGTAGCCGATGCCCGGGTTGAGGAAGCGGTCGCCGATGCGGGCGTCGAGGCCGAGGATCCGGCGCAGGTCCGCGACGTCCGCGCGGGCCTCCTCGCACATCTCTGCCAGCAGGTTCACCAGCGAGATCCTTGCGGCGAGCATGACGTTCGCGGACACCTTGGCGAGCTCCGCGGTCGCGAGGTCGGTGCGCACGACCGGCACGCCCTGGCTGATCGCCGGCGCGTACGCGGCGCGCAGCACCTGGTCGTCCTCGTCGCGCTCCACCCCGAACACCAGTCGGTCCGGCTTCAGCGAGTCCTCGACGGCATGTCCCTCGCGCAGGAATTCCGGGTTCCAGGCCAGCTGGACGCCGTCGCCGACGGGGGCCAGATCGCGGATCCGATCACGCAGCTGCACGGCCGTGCCGACGGGCACCGTCGACTTCCCGACCACGAGGCACGGCCGGCTCAGCAGCGGTGCGAGTGTCTCGACCGCGGCGTGCAGTGCGGTCAGATCTGCGGCATGGCTGCCGGCCTGTTGCGGCGTACCGACGCAGAGGAAGTGCACCTCGGCGTCGACCGCGCGCTCGACCGCCGTGTCGAAGTCCAGCCGTCCGAGGCGTAGCCCGTCGTCGAGCAGAGCCTGGAAACCGGGCTCGTGGAACGGCGCCCGCCCGTGGCGCAAGGCCTCGATGCGATCGGGGTTCGTGTCAATGCCGACGACGTCGTGGCCCCACGAGGCAAGCGCGACGGCATGGGTCGCGCCGAGGTAGCCGGTACCGATCACGGAGATGCGCACCCGAGCGCGGTGCCCTCCCGCGACCGGATTCATGCGCCGAGAGCGCGGGCCGGCTGATCGATCGCCGTTCCTGAGAATCCTCAGCAAACACGGGCGAATTTCGAAGCGGTTCGAACCGTTTGTCTTCGGCCCGTTCGGGAACCGCTTCGGTGAGGACGCCTTGAGAAGACGGGGCGAGACCACGGTGGCGTCGCCACCAGAGGTTGGGGCACCACGGTGTGCCCGGGGAGGCTCTCTCGTGAAGGTTCTGGGCATCAACGCGCTCTTCCACGACCCGGCTGCGGCGCTGGTCGTCGACGGCGAGGTCGTGGCCGCCGCCGAGGAGGAGCGGTTCAGCCGACGCAAGCACGGCAAGCGTCCGGTGCCGTTCGCGGCGTGGGAGCTGCCCGAGCTCTCGGCCCGCTGGTGCCTGGAGCACGCGGGACTGGAGGTCACCGACCTGGATGCAGTCGCGTACTCCTACGACCCGGCGCTCGCCAGGCCTGCGGACGAGATGGGCCTGGACGATCCGTGGGACCACCTCCGTCAGACGTACGCGCAGCGGGCGCCGTCCTTCCTCGCCAGCGCGTTGCCCGGGCTGGACCCGGCTGCCGTGCAGTTCGTGCCGCACCACGTCGCGCACGCCGCCTCGACCGGTCTCGCCTCGCCGCGCGGCGGCAACGCCGACGTGCTGGTGCTCGACGGACGCGGTGAGTCGGCGAGCCACCTCGCCGGCCGGTACGACGGCGGCGAGCTCGACGTGCTGTGCACCCAGGCGCTCCCGCACTCGCTCGGGCTCGTCTACGAGACCGTGACCGACCATCTCGGCTTCCTGCGCAGCAGCGACGAGTTCAAGGTGATGGCGCTCGCGTCATACGGGAAGCCGCGGTTCCTCGACGAGCTGCGGCGCACGATCCACACCACCGGCGACGGCGGGTTCCGCACCGACCCGATCGACTGGCAGGGGCTGGTCAAGCGCCGCGCCGCGGACGAGGAGTGGACCGCCGATCACGCCGACCTCGCCGCCAGTGTGCAGGCACGGCTGGAGGAGGTGCTCCTCGAGCTGACCATCTGGCTGCACGAGCAGACCGGCGGCACCGCGCTCACCCTCGCGGGCGGCGTTGCCCTGAACTGTGTGGCCAACACCCGCCTGTTCGCGGACTCGCCGTACGCCGACGTGTGGGTGCAGCCGGCTGCCGGCGATGCCGGCACGGCTCTCGGGAGCGCGCTCCACGTCGCCCGGGCGGGTGGTGAGACCACGCTGCCGATGCCCGGTGCGGACCTCGGCCGCAGCTGGGACGAGCAGGAGCTCGAGGCTCGCCTCCGCACTGCGCGAGTGGCCTACGAACGGCCCGCCGACGTCGCAGAGACCGTGGCCGCGTGCCTCGCCGACGACGGTGTCGTGGCGTGGTTCCAGGGCCGCAGCGAGTACGGACCCCGCGCTCTCGGGCGACGCTCGCTGCTCGCCCACCCGGGCAAGGAGCGCAACCTGGAGCGGCTCAACGACGTGAAGGGACGCGAGCAGTTCCGACCTGTCGCGCCGATGGTGCTCGAGTCGCGGGCGAGTGACATCTTCTCGCGCGGCCCGCTGCCGTCGCCGTACATGCTGTTCGTCCATGATGTCGCGCCGCAGTGGCGCGACCGGATTCCCGCGGTCGTGCACGTCGACGGCACAGCGCGCGTCCAGACGGTCTCGCACGAGGACGAGCCGTTGGTGGCGCGGATGCTCGAGGGGTTCGAGCGTCGTACCGGTCTGCCGGTCGTGGTGAACACCAGCCTCAACACCGCCGGCCGGCCCATGGTCGACGACCCGAGGGACGCGCTGGAGTGCTTCGGCTCGGCGCCGGTCGACCTGCTGGCCATCGGTCCGTTCGTCGTACGCCGGCCCGGGGTGGCCGCATGACCACCGATGCCGCCACCACGCTGGTGATCCCGACGGTCGGACGCCCGAGCCTGCGCACGTTGCTGGAGGCGCTCGCTCGCGGGACCAAGCCCGTGGACTGCCCCGTCCTGGTGGTCGACGACCGCCCGGTCGACGACGGTGGGCCGCTCGAGGACTCGATCGCCGACGTGCGCGCGGACCTGCCCGGCCTGCGAGTGCTCCGCTCCGGTGGTGGCGGCCCGGCTCGCGCACGCAACCTCGGCTGGCGGCACGGCCGGACGCCGTGGGTGAGCTTCCTCGACGACGACGTGGTCCCGACGGCGAACTGGTACGAGACGCTGCTGCGGGACCTGCACCTGGCTCCGGCCAGCGTCGCCGGCGTCCAGGGCAACGTCGAGGTGCCCCTCCCGACCGACCGGAGGCCCACCGACTGGGAGCGTTCCACCGCGGGCCTGGAGTCCTCCACCTGGATCACCGCCGACCTCAGCTACCGCCGATCGGCGCTCGTGGCGGTCGGCGGTTTCGACGAACGCTTCCCGCGTGCCTTCCGGGAGGACGCCGACCTCGGCCTGCGTGTGACCACCACCGTCGGGCCGATCAGCCGGGGGGTCCGGCGGATCACGCACCCCGCCCGGCCGGCCGACGACTGGGTCAGTGTCCGGCAGCAGGCCGGCAATGCCGACGACTTCCTGATGAGACGTCTCCACGGACCCCGCTGGCGCGACCTGGTGCACGCACCATCCGGACGCCGCCCGCGCCACGTGGCGACGGCGACGGCGGCCGTGCTCGCCGCCGGTGCCGCCGTGGCGGGTCGGCGCGGCGTCGCAGCGGTCGCCGCCGCCGGCTGGCTCGCGGGGACCGGTGAGCTGGCGTGGGCGCGCATCGCGCCCGGCCCCCGCGATCGCGCGGAGGTGGTGCGGATGCTGAAGACCAGTGCAGTCATGCCGTTCGCCGCGACCTGGCACTCGGCCCGCGGTGTGTGGCGGCACCGTGCTGCCGGCCCGTGGCGCCGGCGGCCCGACCTGGTCCTGTTCGACCGCGACGGCACGCTGGTCCACGACGTGCCCTACAACGGCGACCCGGCGCAGGTGCGTCCGGTGGCCGACGCCCGGGACGCGCTCGACCGGTTGCGCGGCGCCGGCATCCGGGTCGGCGTGGTGTCCAACCAGTCCGCGGTCGGCACCGGCCGGATCACCCGCGACCAGATGGACGCGGTCAACCGTCGCGTCGAAGAACTGCTCGGCCCGTTCGACGTCTGGGAGGTCTGCCCGCACGCGCCGCACGAGGGCTGTGCCTGCCGCAAGCCCGCGCCGGGGTTGGTGAAGGCTGCCTGTCAGGAGCTCGGCGTGCCGCCGGAGCGCTGCGTGGTGATCGGCGACATCGGCAGCGACGTCGAGGCCGCTCACGCTGCCGGCGCCCGTGGCGTGCTGGTGCCGACCGCGCAGACGCGGCCCGACGAGGTCGTCGGAGCCGACCGGGTGGCCGACTCGCTCTCCGAGGCGGTCGAGCGCGTCCTGGAGCCGGTCCGATGACGCGCACGGTGGTCGCCCGCCTCGACGCCGCCGGCGACGTGCTCCTGGCGGGTCCGGCCGTCCGCGCCGCCGCAGCCGGCAGCGACCACGTCACCCTGCTCGCGGGCCCGCGAGGTGCGGCCGCCGCGGAGCTGCTGCCCGGGGTCGACGAGGTCATGGTCTGGGCCTGTCCGTGGATCGAGCCCTCGCCCGCACCGGTACGCCGGGCCGAGACCACCGCCCTGGTGCAGGAACTGGCCGGCCGGCAGTTCGACCGTGCGCTGGTGCTGACCTCGTTCCACCAGTCACCTCTGCCCACCGCGCTGCTGCTGCGGCTGGCCGGGGTGCCGTGGATCGGCGCGATCAGCGAGGACTACCCGGGCTCACTGCTGGACCTCCGGCACCGGGTCGACGACGACCTGCCGGAAGCCGAGCGCGCTCTCTCGCTGGCGCTCGCAGCCGGCTTCGAGCTCCCACCGGGTGACGACGGAGCGCTCGCGGTGCGCCGCCCCCTTCCCGACGTCACCCACCTGCTCGGTGGTCGCCGACCCGTGGTGCTGCACCCGGGCACCTCCGTGCCGGCCCGCGCCTGGCCGCCCGACCGCTTCCACGAACTGGCCCAGGCGCTCACCGACAACGGCATCGAGGTGGTCGTCACCGGTGCACCGTCCGAGCGGGCACTCACCGGTCGGGTCACCTCCGGCACCCCGGCACTCGACCTGGGCGGTCGCACGTCCCTCCCCGAGCTCGCGGCGGTGCTCGAGGCCGCCGCCGTGGTCGTTGCCGGCAACACCGGTCCCGCTCACCTGGCCGCGGCCGTGGGCACGCCGATCGTGTCCCTCTTCGCCCCCACCGTGCCGAGTGCCCGCTGGGCCCCGTACCGCGTCCCCACCGTGCTGCTCGGCGAGCAGGACGCGCCCTGCCGGGACACGCGGGCCACCCAGTGCCCGGTCGAGGGGCACCCCTGCCTGACGTCGGTCCCACCCGACGACGTCATCGACGCCGTCAAACAGCTGTGCGGCGAGTTGCGACCGAGGACGGTCAGGACACCGACAAGGAGCACCGCATGAGGATCGCTCTCGTCTCAGAACACGCCAACCCGCTCGCCGCCGTCGGCACGGTCGACGCCGGAGGGCAGAACGTGCACGTCGCCGCCCTCGCCGGTGGTCTGGCCGAGCGCGGCCACGACGTCACGGTCTACAGCCGGCGCGACAACCCGCGTACGCCGGACCGGCTCACCGGCCCCGAGGGGTACGCCGTCGAGCATGTCCCCGCGGGGCCGCCGAGCGACGTGCCCAAGGACCAGCTGCTGCAGTACATGCCGGCCTTCGGCGAGTACCTCTCGCAGCGCTGGCAGGAGGAGCCGGTCGACGTCGTGCACGCGCACTTCTGGATGAGCGGACTGGCGGCGGTGGACGCCGCGCGGCCACTCGGCGTACCGGTGCTGCAGACGTTCCATGCCCTCGGCACCGTGAAGAAGCGGCACCAGGGCTCGCGCGACACGAGCCCCGCGATGCGGATCCCGCTCGAGCGTCGGCTCGTCCGCGCCGTCGACCACGTGATCAGCACGTGCACCGACGAGGTCGACGAGCTGAGGACGATGGGCCTTCCGACGGGCGCGGCCACGGTGATCCCGTGCGGTGTCGACGCCGACGCATTTGCGCCGCTCGCGGTGGCCCGGCCGGACGGTGCGCCGCCCCGGCTGCTGGTGATCGGACGGCTGGTCGAGCGCAAGGGCGTCGGCAACGCGATCGAGGCGCTGGTCGACCTGCCCGGGGTCCGGCTCAGCGTCGCCGGCGGCCCACCGAGCGACCAGCTCGACACCGACCCCGACGTCGCCCGGCTGCGCGAGGTCGCGGCACGCTGCGGTGTCGCGGACCGGGTCGACTTCCTGGGCGCCGTCACTCGTGACGACGTGCCCACCCTGATGTGCGCGGCGGACGTGGTGGTCTGCGTGCCGTGGTACGAGCCGTTCGGCATCGTGCCCGTCGAGGCGATGGCCTGCGGCAGGCCGGTCGTCGGTTCGGCCGTCGGCGGACTGCTCGACACCGTCGTCCCGGGCGAGACCGGCGAGCTCGTGCCTCCACGTCGACCCGACGTGCTGGCGCCCGTGCTGCGCGACCTGCTGGCCGATCCCGTGCGGCGGGAACGGTACGGCGCCGCCGGGCGACGTCGCGCCGTCGAGACCTACCAGTGGCGCAACGTCGTCGCCGCCACCGAGCAGGTCTACGACTCCGTCCTGTCCCCGACCGTGAGCACAGGAGTGATCCGATGAGCAGCTCACCGCACACCACACCGTGCGCCCACGACCATCTCGAGGAGCTGCGGGTCGCGACCGAGCGTTTCGCTCCGTGCATCGACCGGGCCGACGCCTGGGGCACCCGTCTGGCCGAGGTGCTCGACGGCGGAGGGCGGCTGCTCGCCGCCGGCAACGGGGGGAGTGCGGCCCAGGCGCAGCACCTCACCGCCGAGCTGGTCGGCCGTTATCGGGACGACCGGCCGCCGTACTCGGCGATCTGCCTGTCCGCGGAGACCTCGAGCCTCACCGCGATCTGCAACGACTACCCGGCCGAGGAGCTGTTCGCCCGGCAGGTGGAGGCCCACGGACGCGCCGGGGACGCGTTGGTCCTGATGTCGACCAGCGGCACCAGCACGAACATCCTGGCCGCGGCAGAGCGCGGGATCCGGGCCGGGATGCAGGTGTGGGCCTTCACCGGTCCACAGCCGAACCCGCTGGCGGCCACGGCACACGAGTCGTTGTGCGTCGAGGCCCGCTTCACCGCGACTGTGCAGGAGCTGCACCTGGTGGCGCTGCACGTCATGTGCGCCGCGCTGGACCGGGAGCTGGGTGTGATCCCGGCCGTGACCGACGAGCTGGCCCAGCCGGCGGTGCGGAGCGGCCGATGAGCGGGCCCCTGGTCGTCATCGGCGACACGCTCCTCGACATCGACCTGCACGGCCGTGCCGGGCGGCTGACCCCCGATGCGCCGGTGCCGGTGCTCGACGACCTGGTCGAGCGCCCGCGTCCGGGCGGCGCCGGTCTGGCTGCGCGCATGGCCGCCGCCCACGGCATCGAGGTCGTCCTGGTGACCGCGCTCGGTGCCGACGAGGCGGGCGACCGGGTGCGCGGGCTGCTCGGAGGCGTCGACGTCCGCACGCTGCCCTACGAGGGACCCACGCCGGTCAAGGAACGGGTGCGTGCCGGCGGCCAGTCGCTGCTCCGTCTCGATCGCGGTGTCGGTGACGGTGCCCTCGGTGAGCCGGGTCCGGCACTCGCCGAGGTGCTCGCAGATGCCGCTGTCGTGCTGGTCTCCGACTACGGTCGCGGGATCAGCGCTCTGCCACAGCTGCGTCGCTGGCTGGCCGAGCTGTCCGCCCGGGTGCCGATCGTGTGGGACCCCCACGTCCGCGGCTCCGACCCTGTGCCCGGCGTACGTCTGGCGACACCCAACGAGTCCGAGGCAGCGGAGTTCGCCGCCCGTCTCGGTGCCCGGAGGAGCGGCCAGCCCCTGGCGCGTGCCGGCAGGCACGCCGACGCACTCGTGGAGGCGTGGCACGCGCAGTCGGTGGCCGTGACGCTCGGCGAGCGCGGTGCGTTGCTCTCCTACGGCGCCGGGGCTCCGGCCGTCCTCCCGGCCCCGGCCGTCACCGCTGTCGACACCTGCGGCGCCGGCGACCGGTTCGCCGTGAGTGCAGCCCTCGCGCTGGCCTCTGGTGCGGTCACGGCGGAAGCGGTGGAGGTGGCGGTGCACGACGCCGCCCGGTACGTCGCCGCCGGCGGGCCTGCGTCCCTGGTCCGCGAGGCCCGTGTCCCCGCACAGCGCCCCGACTCGGCGGAGGAGCTCGCCCGTCAGGTGCGCGCCAGAGGAGGCACCGTGGTGGCCACAGGTGGCTGCTTCGACCTGCTCCACGCCGGTCACGTCGCATCCCTGCGCGCTGCCCGCGGCCTCGGCGACTGCCTGGTGGTCTGCTTGAACTCCGACGCCTCCGTACGTCGGCTCAAGGGGCCCGGCCGCCCGCTGGTGCCGGCGCCCGACCGAGCGCGGGTGCTCGAGGCGCTGGAGTTCGTGGACGCCGTGCTCGTCTTCGACGACGACACCCCGGCCGACGCGTTGCGCCGGCTGCAACCACAGGTCTGGGCCAAGGGCGGCGACTACGCCTGCCAGGACCTGCCCGAGTCCGCGGTGCTGGAGGAGTGGGGCGGCCAGGCGGTCGTCCTGCCGTACCTCGACGGGCGCTCGACGACGCGCCTGGTCCGCACCGCTGCCCTGAACGAAACCACTAGTGAGGAGATCTCTCGATGACGATCGGAACCGTGCTCGTGACCGGTGGCGCCTCCGGACTGGGAGCCGCCGTGGTGGCGGCCGTGTCCGACGCCGGCGGCCGTCCCGTGGTGCTCGACCGCGTGGCGCCCGGCGACCGCGCTGCCGACCACGAGGTCGTGGACCTCGCCGACCCCCGGGCGGCCGAGGAGGCGGTGCATGCGGTGGCCCAGCGCACCGGCGGCCTGGACTCCGTGGTGACCTGTGCCGGCACCGACGCGTGCGGCCGGCTCGAGGACGTCCCGGCTGAGGACTGGGAGCGGGTGATCCAGGTGAACCTCATCGGCACGGCCGCCGTCGTGCGGGCCGCGCTGCCGGCGCTCCTGGAGAGCCACGGCCGCGTCGTCACGGTCGCGAGCACGCTGGGCTTCCGGGCGCTGAGCGACGCGACGGCGTACAGCGCCTCGAAGTTCGGCGTGGTCGGATTCACCCGCGCCCTGGTGGCCGAGACGCAGGGCCGGCTCGGTGTCACGATGCTGGTCCCGGGCGGCATGGACACCGCGTTCTTCGACGACCGTGACGAGCAGTACAAGCCGGGCCCGGATGCCAAGCTCAACGACCCGGCGAACGTCGCCCAGGCGGTGCTGTTCGCGCTGCGCCAGCCGCCCGGCTGCGAGGTGCGCGAGCTGGTGGTCACGCCGTCGATCGAGCCCTCGTGGCCCTGAGGTGAAGCCCACGATGGTCGTCCTCCGGGCCCTTGGCCTGGGGGACTTCCTCACCGCGGTGCCGGCGCTGCGGGCACTCCGGAGGGCTCGCCCGGAGCACCAGCTGGTGCTCGCGGCACCCGACGCGTTGCACCCGCTCGCCGAGCTGTCCGGCGCGGTCGATGCGGTCCACGCGACCGCCAGCCTCGAGGAGTTCGTCACGCCGGACGAGCCCGTCGACATCGCGGTGAACCTGCACGGCAAGGGGCCGCAGAGCCACCGGGCCCTGGTCACGGCCGGGCCGCGCGAGCTGCTCGCCTTCGCGTGTCCGTCGCTGTCGTACGTCGGCCCGAGGTGGCAGTCCGAGGAGCACGAGGTGCACCGGTGGTGCCGGCTGGTGAGCGCCGGCTGGGGGGTCGAGGCGGACCCGACGGACCTGCTGCTGCAGGCGCCGTCCCACCCGTCGGTCGCACCCGGGGCGGTCGTGGTTCATCCCGGGGCGGCGTACCCGTC
This sequence comes from Marmoricola sp., assembly GCA_036261595.1. Taxonomy (GTDB): domain Bacteria; phylum Actinomycetota; class Actinomycetes; order Propionibacteriales; family Nocardioidaceae; genus Marmoricola. The sequence continues at coordinate 32,768 of DATAKN010000130.1, read as the reverse complement.
GAGACGCTGGCCGGCCGAGCGGTTCGCGGAGGTGGCTCGCCGACTGCACGCCGCGGGCCATTGCGTCGTGGTCACCGGGAGTGCCGCAGAGCGCTCGCTGGCCGACGAGGTGAGCTGCCTGGCTGACCTGCCGGCGGGCTCGGTGCTGGCCGGCGGCACGGACCTCGCCGGCCTGGCCGGCCTGGTCGCCGGTGCACGGCTCGTGGTCTCCGGCGACACCGGCATCGCGCACCTGGCCTCGGCGTACCGGACGCCGTCGGTGGTGCTCTTCGGTCCCACGCCGCCGTCGCGCTGGGGCCCGCCACCGCACGGACCGCACGTGGCGATCTGGCACGGGACCGGGACGGGTGACCCGTGGGGTGGCTCCGTCGACCCGGCGTTGTCGCGCGTGGAGGTGGACGAAGTGCTGCAGGAGGCGGACCGGTTGCTCGCCGATGGCCCGACGGCAGCGGCTGGAGCGACGACGTGACCGGCGGACGCGTCACCGTGGTGGTGATGACCCGGAACCGCTGGCCCGACCTGCGGCGGACCCTGGACCGACACGAGCCTCCGGTGGTGCTGGTCGACAACGGCTCCGACGACGGGACGCCGGACCTGGTTCGGCAGCACTTCCCGCACGTGGAGGTCGTCGCTCTGGGGGAGAATCGCGGGGCCGTCGCGCGCAACCTCGGCGTGGAACGCTCCCGCACGCCGTACGTCGCCTTCGCCGACGACGACTCCTGGTGGGAGCCGGAAGCCCTGGGCCACGCCGCCGACCTCTTCGACCGCCACCCACGGCTGGCGGTCCTGGCCGCCCGGGTGCTGGTCGGCGAGGAGCGTCGGCTGGACCCCGTCGCCGAGCACATGGCGACCGCACCGCTCGGCACCGATGCCGACCTGCCGGGCCCCTCCGTTCTGGGGTTCGTGGCCTGCGGCGCGGTCGTACGCCGTGACGCCTTCCTCGACGTCGGAGGGTTCGACGACGTGGTGTTCTTCATGGGGGAGGAGGAGCGAGTCGTGCTGGATCTCGCCGCCGGCGGGTGGGGCCTGGCCTACGTCGACTCCGTCGTCGCGCGCCACGTCCCCGTCGCCTCCGGGGACCGGGCCGGACGCCCCTCACGGGTCGACCGCAACCGGCTTCTCACCGCCGTGATGCGGCGTCCCTGGTCGGTGGTCGCAGAAGCGACCAGGTCGGCTCTGCGCACCCCCACCGGTCGGCGCGGACTGTTGAGCGCGCTGCCGAGCCTGCCTGCGGCCTACAGCCGGCGGGCCCTCGTCCCCGCCGACGTGGAGCAGCGGTGCCGACTGGCCCGGAGCTGACCGGGACGCCGTCGGAGGCACCCTGGCCGTGACGGGGCCGTCCGCTCCGTAGACTCAGCCCGATGTCCGAGCTGCCCCCCGACGCCCGTCCCGCCGAGACCTACGCCGAGGTCGAGGACGCCCTGCTGTCCCGCTGGCCGGAGTCGCGGCTCGACCCGACACTCGACCGGATCCAGGCCTTCACCGAGCTCCTCGGCGAGCCGCAACGCGCCTACCCCGTCGTGCACCTCACCGGCACCAACGGCAAGACCTCCACGGCGCGCATGATCGAGACCCTGATCCGCGGAGCGGGTCTGCGGACCGGACGGTTCACCAGTCCGCACCTGGAGTCGATGACCGAGCGGATCGTGATCGACGGCGAGCCGTTGAGCGACGAGGAGTTCGTGCGAGCGTTCAACGACGTCGCGCCGTACACCCACCTCGTGGACGCGGAACACGACCACCCGCTCTCGTTCTTCGAGACCGTCGTCGGCATGGCGTACGCCGCGTTCGCCGACGCCCCGGTCGACGTGGCGGTCGTCGAGGTCGGCATGGGTGGAGCCTGGGACGCGACCAACGTCGCCGACGCGAAGGTCGCGGTGCTCACGCCGGTCGCGCTCGACCACGAGAAGTACCTCGGTGACACCGTCGGGAAGATCGCGGCGGAGAAGGTCGGGATCATCAAGCCCGGCTCGACGGTGATCACGGCCGTCCAGCACCCCGACGTGGCCGCGCCGATCGTCGCGCGCGCCGCCGAGGTCGGCGCGACCGTGGCCCGGGAGGGTCTGGAGTTCGGCGTCCGGAGCCGGGTGCCGGCCGTGGGAGGCCAGATGCTGTCGTTGCAGGGCCTCCGGGGTGTGTACGACGAGGTCTTCCTCCCGCTCTACGGGCGGCACCAGGGACAGAACGCCGCCCTCGCGCTGGCCGCCGTGGAGGCACTCCTCGGTGGCGACGAGCCCCTGGGCGACGAGGTGGTCAAGGAGGCCTTCGCCGAAGTGACGTCACCCGGTCGCCTCGAGGTGGTCCGCCGCTCGCCGACGGTCGTGCTGGACGCGGCCCACAATCCCCACGGCGCGGAAGCCGTCGTCGAGGCGCTCGAGGACTCGTTCGCGTTCAGCCCGCTGGTCGGCGTGGTCGGCGTGATGGCGGACAAGGACTACGAGGGCCTGCTGGCCACCCTCGAGCCGGTCTTCGCCCACATCGTCTGCACGCAGAACTCCACCGACCGGTCGCTCCCGGCACACGCCCTGGCCGAGGTGGCGCGGGGGATCTTCGGGCAGGACCGCGTGACCGAGACACCGTCCCTGGTCGAGGCGATCGACCAGGCCGCCACGCTGGCCGAGGCCGGCGGGGTCTTCGGTGAGGGGCTCGGCTCGGGGGGCGTCCTGGTCACCGGCTCGGTGATCACGGTCGGCGAGGCCCGGGCCCTCCTGCGGCGGCGTGGGGCGGGGGCCTGATGCAGCGACGGCTCTGCTCGGCCATCCTGCTGCTGGAGGCGATCGTGCTCGGCCTCTCCACGCCGGTGCTGATCTCGGTGGAGTCGGTGGACACCGCGCGGGCGCTCTGGACCGGACTCGGTCTCACCGTCGCCTGCCTGGTGACCGCGGGCCTGCTGCGCCGGCCGTGGGCCTACTGGCTGGGGTGGGGGATCCAGGTGGCCGCGGTCCTGCTGGGGTTCGAGGTGACCGCGATGTTCGCGCTCGGCCTGATCTTCCTGGCGCTGTGGATCACCGCAGTGCGGCTCGGCCGGATGATCGACCGCGATCGCGCGGCCGCGCACCCGTGACCCGCCGACCTCACGCCGGTCGGCGGAGCCCTAGGGTTTGGCCATGACCCAGCGCACCCTCGTCCTGCTCAAGCCCGACGCCGTCCGGCGCGGCCTCGTCGGCACGATCCTCGGCCGGTTCGAGGCCAAGGGACTGTCGATCGTCGCCATGGACCTGCGCACGATCGACGCCGGCGTCGCCGACCAGCACTACGCCGAGCACGTGGCCAAGGACTTCTATCCGCCGCTGCGTGACTTCGTCACGAGTGGCCCGCTGGTCGCCGTGGTGCTCGAGGGTGACAGCGCCGTCGAGATCGTCCGCGCCATCAACGGTGCCACCGACGGCCGGAAGGCCGCTCCGGGCACGATCCGGGGCGACTTCTCACTGTCCAACCGCGAGAACCTCGTGCATGGCTCGGACTCACCGGAGTCGGCCGCCCGGGAGATCGGGATCTGGTTCCCGGCGCTCGACGGCTGAGGCTGGTGGGACTCGTGGGGCGTGTCGTCCACGGGAAGAGGCTCTCCCGATCCTAGGCTCGTCCGTGGGTAGCGGCGCGTCGGCAGCGTGACCACAGGGTCATCTGCGGGGGCGGCGTCCCCCTTCCCCGACGACGTTCCTGCGAGGCGAGCAGATGGCCAACAGTTTCATCGGCCGCGACATGGCGGTCGACCTCGGCACGGCGAACACGCTGGTGTACGTCCGGGGCCGGGGTGTGCTGCTGGACGAGCCGTCGGTGGTCGCGATGAACTCCCAGACGCGCGAGATCCTCGCCGTGGGCTCCGAGGCGAAGCGGATGATCGGCCGCACGCCGGAGGGCATCACCGCGATCCGGCCACTGCGCGACGGGGTGATCGCCGACTTCGACGCGACCGAGCAGATGCTGCGCCACTTCATCGCCCAGGTGCACCGGCGCCGCTACTTCGCCAAGCCGCGCCTGGTGATCTGCGTCCCGAGCGGCGTCACGCCCGTTGAGCAGCGCGCCGTCAAGGAGGCCGGCTACCAGGCCGGTGCCCGCCGGGTCTACATCATCGAGGAGCCGATGGCTGCCGCGATCGGGGCGGGCCTGCCGGTCCACGAGGCGACCGGCAACATGGTCGTCGACATCGGCGGCGGCACGACCGAGGTCGCCGTCATCTCGCTCGGCGGCCTGGTCACGACGTTGTCCGTGCGCACGGCCGGCGACGAGCTCGACCAGGCGATCATCGCCTGGATGAAGAAGGAGCACTCGCTCATGCTCGGCGACGGCACCGCCGAGGAGGTCAAGATGACGCTCGGGTCGGCGTTCCCGCTCTCCGAGGAGCCGACCGCCGAGATCCGGGGGCGCGACATGGTCTCCGGACTGCCCCGCACGGTCACCGTGAGCAGTGCCGAGATCCGGAAGGCGATCGAGGAGCAGCTGCACGCGATCATCGACGCCGTCCGGACCACGCTCGACCAGACCCCGCCCGAGCTCGCCGGCGACATCATGGACCGCGGCATCGTGCTCACCGGCGGGGGAGCGCTCCTGCGCGGCCTCGACGAGCGGTTGCGCCACGAGACCGGCATGCCGGTCCACGTCGCCCACGACCCGCTGAGCTCGGTGGTGGTCGGCTCCGGCAAGTGCGTGGAAGAGTTCGAGGCGCTCCAGCAGGTGCTGGTCTCGGAGACCCACCGACGGGGCGCCTGATGTGGGGTGACACCGGGCCCGACCGCCCGCGGCGCGGGCCGGCGACGCCCACGCCCGAGCAGCGCGCGCGTCGCGTGTTCGCGCTGCTGGTGCTCGCCTGTCTGAGCCTGATCACCCTCGACGCCAAGACCGGATCCGGCTCTCCGGTCGAGCCGGTCCGCAGTGCCGTCGGCAACGTGATGGGGCCGGTGGAGACCGCGACGGCCGCGGGCCTGCGCCCGTTCACCGACCTGCGCGACGCACTGCGGACGAACCACGGGCTGCGCAGCGACATCACGCGGCTCGAGGCCGACAACGCCCGCCTGCGACAGCAGGTCGCGACGGAGCCGCTCGACCGCAAGCGGCTCGCCGAGCTCGACGGACTGACCAAGACCGTCGCCGACACCGGCTACTCGCTGGTGGCCGCGCGCGTGGTTGCCATCGGTCCGATGCAGTCGTTCTCGCGCACGGTCACCATCGACGCGGGCACGTCGTCCGGGGTGCGCAAGGACATGACCGTGCTGAACAGCGACGGCCTCGTCGGTCGCGTGGTCAGCGCCACCCGCACCACGGCGACGGTGCTCCTCATCGTGGACACCGGCTCGGTCGTCGGCGGCAGGCTCGGCACCGACCTCGAGATCGGCTTCCTGCGCGGACGCGGTTCGGCCGGCAGCGCCGGCCGGCTCTCCATGGACCTGCTCGACGACTCCGTGGTGCCCTCGAAGGACGACGTCGTGGTCAGCTGGGGCTCGAAGAACGGCGTCCCGTACGTTGCGGGCATCCCGATCGGCCGGGTCGAGTCGGTGGTGTCCTCGCCGCGGCAGAGCTCCCGGCTGGCGGTGATCAAGCCGTTCGTCGACTTCACCGCGCTCGACGTGGTCGGGGTCGTCGTACCGAAGGGCACGCAGGGCGACCGCCCCGTGCTGACCGCAGGGGCGCCGCGATGACCGCCGTCCGCGGCATCGCGCTCGGCGCTCTCGTCTGCCTGGCCGTCGTCGCCCAGGTCGTCGCCTTCCCGTACGTCGCCATCGACGGCGTCGTGCCGAACCTGGCCCTCGTGCTCGTCGTGGTCGCGGCGATCGACCGCGGCCCGCAGTTCGCCGCCCTGCTCGGGTTCGCCGCGGGGTTGCTCCTCGACGTCGCGCCACCGGCCGACCACGTCGCGGGTCGCTGGGCCCTGGCGTTGGTGGTGGTCGGCTACCTGGCCGGACGGGTCCGCCAGGACGCCCGCTCGTCGACGTTCACCGCCGTCCTGGTCGTCGGGGCAGGCTCGTTCGTGGGCACGTCCCTCTTCGCGTTCTCCGGCACGGTGCTCCACGACAGTGGTCTCCCCGTCGACCAGATGCTGCGGGTCATCGTCACCAGCGTGCTCTGGGACCTCCTGCTCGCGCCGCTGCTCGTACCGGTCTTCCTGTGGGTGCTCGGGTCTCTGCGGGCACCCCGCGAGCGGGCCCTCCACGAGAGCGTGCGGGTCCTGCACTGATGGCTGCAGTGCTGATCCACCCGTCGCAGCAGCGGAGTCGCCTGCGCCTGTTCGTGGTGCAGGTCCTGTTCGTCTCGCTCTTCGTGACTCTGTTCGCGCGGCTGTGGTACCTCCAGGTCTTCACCGGCGAGGAGTACCAGGCGAAGGCTGCCGAGCAGTCGGTGCGCGACATCGTCGTCCAGCCGGCCCGCGGACTGATCGTGGACGAGATGGGTCGGCCGCTGGTCACCAACCGCCCGAGCTGGGTGGTCAGCGTCGACCGCAGCACGCTGGGCAAGCTGCCCGATGCCGAGGCCGAGGCGCTGCTGCGCAAGGTGGCGGCCGCCGTGCACGAGCCGTACGCCGATGTACTGGCTCGCACACGCGTCTGCGGTGAGCCGGGCGCCGTCAGCGGCACGTGCTGGAACGGCTCTCCGTTCCAGCCGGTCCCCGTCGCCCGCGACGTGCCGCAGGCGGTCGCGGTGCAGATCTCCGAGCAGGCGGAGGAGTACCCCGGAGTGGTCGCCCAGCGCGAGAGCGTCCGCGCCTACCCGTCGCCGTTCGGCATCAACGCCGCAGGCGTCCTCGGCTACCTCAGTCCGGTCACCGCCGACGAGCTCGGTGAGGCGAAGAGCACGCACGACACGTCGCTGAACGGTGCCTCCGTGGTCGGCCGTGCCGGCGTGGAGAAGTCCTACGACCAGTGGTTGCGCGGCATGCCGGGCTACCAGCGGGTCTCGGTGGACTCGATGGGGCGGGTGCTCGGTGACTCGGGCCAGGCCGAGGCGGTTCCCGGCGACACGCTGGTCACCTCGCTCGACGCGAAGGTGCAGGGCGTCGTCGAGAAGCAGCTGCACGACGCGATCACCACCGCGCGCAAGACCTACGACAAGGTCACCCACAAGAACTACGTCGCTGACAGCGGCGCCGTCGTGGTGCTCGACGCCAAGGACGGCAGCGTGGTCGCGATGGCCAGCCAGCCGACGTACGACCCCTCGGTGTGGGTGGACGGCATCACGAAGAAGCAGCTGAAGGCGCTGTACTCCAAGGACTCCGGGGACCCGCTGCTGTTCCGTGCGACCCAGGGCCAGTTCGCTCCCGGATCGACGTGGAAGCCGATCATGACCGTGGGCGCGCTCAACCACGGGTTCTCCCCGGACACCCGGCTGGACTGCTCGAGCGGCGTCCAGGTCGGCAACCGGCTGTTCAAGAACTACGAGTCCGCGTCGTACGGGATGATCGACTTCGCCCGGGCCCTCGAGATCAGCTGCGACACCTTCTTCTACCGCGTCGGCCTCAGCTTCTGGCACCGCTACGGCTCCGACCCGACCGACGTGCACGCCAAGGACCCGCTGGTCGACGAGGCGAAGGACTTCGGGTTCGGCCAGAAGACCGGCATCGACATCCCCGGCGAGGCCAGCGGCCGGATCGCCGACCGGCGATGGAAGCTCGACTACTGGAACGCCATGAAGGGCTACTACTGCAAGGTCGACAAGCAGAACACGACGGGGAAGCGCGACTTCCTGCACGTCTTCGCCCACGAGTTCTGTCTCGAGGGCAACCAGTACCACGTCGGTGACGCCGTGAACTTCGCGATCGGCCAGGGCGACACGATGGTCACGCCGCTGCAGCTGGCTCGTGCGTACGCCGCCCTTTCCAACGGCGGCACGCTGTACGCGCCGAGAGTCGGCAAGGCGATCGTCGACCCGAGCGGCAAGGTCGTGCGCCGGATCGCGCCGGTGGTCCAGGGCCGCGTGAAGTCGAAGAAGTCCGCGCTCCGCTACGTCGACACGGCCCTGCAGGGCACGCCTCGGGAGGGCACACTCGCCTGGAAGTTCGGCGGCTTCCCGTTGGACAAGGTGAAGATCCGCGGCAAGACCGGCTCGGCGGAGGTCTACGGCAAGCAGAGCACCTCGTGGGTGGCGACCTACACCAAGGACTACGTCGTGGTGATGATGGTCAGCCAGGCGGGCACCGGGTCGGGCACCTCGGGCCCGGCGGTCCGCAAGATCTGGGAGGCGCTGTACGGCATCACCGGCGAGACGGTGGATCCGTCGAAGGCGGTCATCCCCGGCGTCACGCCGCCGCGCCGGCTTCCCGTGTTCACCCAGGACGGCTCCATCCTGCCGCCTGTGACGGGAGGATCCTGATGACGCTCGTCCCGCAGACCCGGGCTCGGCTGCAGGCGCTGAACCCTCCGCGCACCGACTGGTTGCTGGTGCTGTGCACCGCCGCCATCCTCGTGATCGGCACGCTGCTGGTCTGGTCCTCGACCGCCTCGAACGACGCGCTCACCCACGGCCACCACGCGGCGTACCTGCGCAAGCACCTGGCCAACATCGCGATCGGGCTGGTGCTGGCCGCGGGCGTGGTGGTCACCGACCACCGCTGGGTGCGGATCCTCGCGCCGCTCGTGTACGCCGGTTCGGTGGTGGGCCTGCTCCTGGTCCTGGTCATGGGTTCGACGATCAACGGGTCGAAGTCGTGGCTGATCCTCGGCGGGATGTCGCTGCAGCCAGCGGAGTTCGCCAAGCTGGCGGTGGTCGTCGGGATGGCCCTGCTCGCCGCCGAGCGCGTCGAGGGCTCGCGACGACGGCAGGTGGGCACCGTCGAGGTCATGCTGATGCTGGCGATCGCCGGGCTCCCGGCGCTGCTGATCCTGCTGCAGCCCGACCTGGGGACGATGCTCGTGCTCTCGGCCACGGTGTTCGGGGTGCTCGCCGTGTCCGGGGCGCCCCGGCGCTGGCTGGTGGGCATGGCCGCGACCGGTGTGGCAGGCGCGGCGGTCGTCGTCTCGTTCGGGGTCCTCAAGGCCTACCAGGTGAACCGGTTCATGGCGTTCACCAACCCCGACCTGGACCCGCGGGGAGCCGGTTACAACACCACCCAGGCGCGGATCGCGATCGGCAACGGCGGTCTCTTCGGGCAGGGCCTGTTCCACGGCTCGCAGACACGCTCCGGGTTCGTGCCCGAGCAGCACACCGACTTCGTGTTCACAGTGGCCGGCGAGGAGCTCGGGCTGGTCGGTGCGGGTGTGCTGATCGCCCTGTTCGCGGTGCTCCTGTGGCGCGCCCTGTTGATCGCGACCCGCGCCGAGGACCTGTTCGGCCGACTGGCCGCGGCCGGCATCGCGTGCTGGTTCGGCTTCCAGACCTTCCAGAACATCGGGATGTGCTTGGGGATCATGCCGGTGACCGGCGTGCCCCTACCGCTGGTGTCGTACGGCGGCTCCTCGATGTTCGCCTCGCTGATCGGCGTCGGCCTCCTGCTCAACATCCAGCGCCGGTCGTTGACCGCACCGAGCAGTCGGCTCCCCGCCGAGCGCGTGCTGGTGCGCTGACGGCGGGCACTCAGTCGCGCGCGTCGACGCCGCGGGCGAGCACCGCCAGTGGCCGGTGCAGTGGCTCCAGGTCGGTGTGCAGGTCGCCGTCGACCACCAGCACGTCGGCGGCGAGACCGGGCGACAGCCGTCCCGTGACCGCCTCGAGACCGCACGCCGCCGCGGCGGCCGAGGTCGCGGTCCGCAGCGCCTCCTGCGGCGTGTGGTCGGCCAGCAGCAGGTCGATGACGGACAGCACCACGCTGCCGTGACGCTTCAGCGGGCCGACGCCCGAGTCGGCCCCTGCGACGAGGTCGATCCCGCGAGCGTGGATCCGTCTCGCCACCTCGAGCCGGGCGGCGTACGCGCTCTCGAAGTCCATGCCGGCCCGCTCCATCGCCATCCGGATGTGGGGTGGTGGGCCTGGCATCAGCGCCAGGCCGGCCCGGTCGAAGCCGAGGGTGAGGTCGACCACCACACCGCTCTCCGCGACCCGGTCGAGGACCTCGTCTGGTACGTCGATGGCCTCGTGGGTGAGGCCGGTGAAGTGCTCGACGCCGTCGACGCCCGCATCGAGCGCGTGCCGGATGCCGGCCAGCGAGTGTGCATGCGCAACGACCTGCAGGCCGACCTCGTGAGCTGCCTCCACGATGGCGGAGAGCTCGTCGGGGGCGAACTGCACGCCGAAGACGTCCGTGCCCACCGTGACCATCCCGCCGCTGGCCATCACCTTGACGACGTCGACGCCGTGGTCGTGGTGCTCGGCGACGGCGCGGCGGGCGTCGTCGATACCGGAGGCGACTCCGCCGAGGAAGTGACAGTGACCGTCCGCCACCGTGATCGGGGGTCCGGCGGCCACGATCCGGGGCAGTCCCGGCTCCGCTCGGTCGCGGTGCGCGAGCGTGACGTAGCGGGTGTCACCGAGGTCGCGCACCGTCGTGACGCCGGCGGCCGCCTGTTCGCGCAGCGACCGTCGGACGGCGGCGTCCAGCTCGTCGTCCGCCAGCGACGGTGCCCGCTCGAGGCTGCCGATCTCGCCGTCCGCGATCAAGTGCGCGTGGGCGTCGAAGAGGCCCGGGAGGAGGGTGCCGTCGTACGTCGTGACGGGGCAGTCGGCAGGCACGTCGTACCCGAACGGCTCGACGCCCTCGATGACGTCGCCCTCGAGGATCACGGTCGCGCCACCGGCCAGGAAGTCCCTGCCGTCGAACGCCACCGGGGCGCGCAGTGCGTGCCTCCGTGCCGCTGGCCGTGCCCTCGTCCGGGCGTGCATGGCCTCAGTGTGCCGCGTACCCTTGACGTTCGTCCCCCCCGTTTCCGAGAGGTTTCGTCGTGCCCGAGTCGCTGTTCCCCCGACTTGAGCCCCACCTGCCGACCGTGCAGAAGCCGATCCAGTACGTCGGCGGTGAGCTCAACTCCGTGCAGAAGCCATGGGGTGACGACGACCGCATGGTGCGCTGGGCGTTGATGTACCCCGACGCCTACGAGGTGGGACTGCCGAACCAGGGCGTGCAGATCCTCTACGAGGTGCTCAACGAACGCGACGACGTGCTCGCCGAGCGCACCTACGCAGTGTGGCCGGACCTCGAGGCGGTGATGCGCCGCGAGCAGATCCCGCAGTTCACCGTCGACAGCCATCGGCCGGTCCGGGCGTTCGACGTCCTGGGGGTCTCGTTCGCGACCGAGCTGGGCTACACGAACCTGCTGACCGCGCTGGACCTGGCCGGCATCTCGCTGCACGCTGTCGACCGCACCGAGGAGGACCCGGTCGTGATCGCCGGCGGTCACTCGGCGTTCAACCCCGAGCCGATCGCCGACTTCGTCGACGCCGCAGTGCTCGGCGACGGTGAGGAGGTCGTGCTCGCGATCAGCGAGGTGGTGCGCGAGTGGAAGGCCGAGGGCCGGCCGGCGGGTGCCATGTCGTCGGCGCGCGACGAGCTGCTGCGTCGGCTCGCCGTGAGCGGCAACGTCTACGTGCCGAAGTTCTACGACGTCGCCTACACCGACGACGGTGCGCTGGCCGGCGTACGGCCGAACCTGCCGGGTGTCCCGGCACGGGTGCGCAAGCACACGCTGATGGACCTCGACTCGTGGCCCTACCCGCGCAGTCCGCTGGTGCCGCTCGCCGAGACCGTGCACGAGCGGTTCTCGGTGGAGATCTTCCGTGGCTGCACCCGCGGCTGCCGGTTCTGCCAGGCAGGCATGATCACCCGCCCGGTCCGGGAACGCTCGATCACGACGATCGGCGACATGGTCGAGAACGGCATCCGCAAGTCCGGCTTCGACGAGGTCGGGCTGCTGTCACTGTCCAGTGCCGACCACACCGAGATCGGTGACCTGGCGACCGGCCTCGCCGACCGGTACGACGGCAGCAACGTCTCGCTGTCGCTGCCGAGCACGCGCGTCGACGCGTTCAACATCACGCTCGCGAACGAGTTCTCACGCAACGGCCGCCGGTCCGGACTGACCTTTGCCCCTGAGGGCGGCTCCGAGCGGATGCGCAAGGTGATCAACAAGATGGTCACCGAGGAGGACCTCATCCGCACGGTCGCGGCGGCGTACTCGCACGGCTGGCGGCAGGTGAAGCTCTACTTCATGTGCGGCCTGCCCACCGAGACCGACGAGGACGTCCTCGAGATCGCCGACCTGGCGAAGAAGGTGATCGCCAAGGGCCGCGAGGTCTCCGGCCACAACGACATCCGCTGCACGGTGTCGATCGGCGGGTTCGTGCCGAAGGCGCACACGCCGTTCCAGTGGGCGGCGCAGCTCGACGCCGAGACGACCGACGAGCGGCTGCGCAAGTTGCGCGAGGAGGTCCGCACCGACAAGCGGTACGGGCGCGCGATCGGGTTCCGGTACCACGACGGCAAGCCCGGCATCGTCGAGGGCCTGCTGTCCCGGGGGGACCGCCGCGTCGGCCGGATCATCGAGGAGGTCTGGCGCGACGGCGCCCGGTTCGACGGCTGGAGTGAGCACTTCTCCTACGAGCGCTGGATGGCCGCCGCCGACCGCGCCCTCGGTGCGCTTCCGGTCGATGCCGGCCGGGGAGTGGACGTCGACTGGTTCACCACCCGCGAGCGCACCTACGACGAGGTGCTGCCCTGGGACCACCTCGACTCGGGGCTGGACAAGGACTGGCTCTGGGAGGACTGGGAGGACGCCCTCGACCCCGAGTCAGTGGACGTCGAGGATTGCCGCTGGACCCCGTGCTACGACTGCGGCGTGTGTCCCGAGATGGGCACCGACATCCAGATCGGCCCAACCGGGCAGAAGCTGCTGCCGCTCAGCGTGGTCTGAGAGCCACCCGACGTCGTTGCGCCGCACCGCTGCTCGGGATCGACGACGTCATACGAATTGATGGTCATGACGCACGCTTCGTATGACCTTGTCGAGTGGGTCTGCCGTCGACCCGGGGCAGCCCTCACTCAGGCGTCGCGGCGCTTGAGCAGCACGGCTGCCGCGATGAGCGCGACCACCACCCAGATCACCAGCACGAGGATCCCCGTGCCCGGGGACAGGGCGGTCGGTTCCGGAGCGGCGTTGTAGAACGCCGCGCCCGCGTTGCTCGGCAGGTAGGGCACCGTGTGGTCCTGCCAGTCGGTGGGGAGCAGCAGGCCGATGCCGGGCAGCACCAGCAAGAGCCCGAACAGGGTGGCGATGCCACCTGCGGTGCTGCGGATGATGAAGCCGAACGCCACTGCGAGAAGCGCGACGGCGGTCAGGTACCCGGCAGTGCCGAAGATCGACTGCCAGGCGTGCGGCGCGGAGAGGTCGGTGCCGTGGCTGGCGAGGAAGTGCTGGCCGACGAGGAACGCGACCAAGGACGCCCCCAGCATCAGCACGAACGTCACCACGGCGTACAGGCTGGCCTTGGCCCAGAGGACGGGCAGGCGTCGGGGAACGGCGGAGAGTGTGCTCCGAACCATGCCGGTGGCGTACTCGCCGCTGATCATGAGGACTCCGAGCACGCCGATGGCGAGCTGCGCGAGGTGGACGCCGGCCAGGCTCCGGTCGACCGCGTTGAACCGAAGGCGCTCGATCACGCTCATGCGGGTCCAGTGCGAGTTCGTGCCTGCGCCGATGATCCAGGCGAGGGCGACCATCGCGACGATCGCGGCCAGCAGGGTCAATGTGGTCGAGCGCAGCGAACGAAGCTTGATCCACTCCGAGTGCAGCACCCGGGCGGGCGTGACCGGTGCCACCCGGACCGGCTCGTGCGTGGTCTCCTGCACAACGGCACTCATGCGGGCTCACCCGAGCTCTCGGCATGCTCGGCGGAGGCGGCGTGGAACTCGATCTCCTCGCGGGTCATGTCCATGAACGCCTCCTCGAGGGACGCCTGCTTCGGGGTGAGCTCGTGCAGCGCGATCCCGAGGTCGCGCGCCCGGTCGCCGATCTGGGCGGCGGAGAGGCCGGTGACCTCGAGTCCGCCGTCGACGCGAGACATGCTCACGTCGGGAGCGGCGAGCGCGGCAGCAAGCTGACCGGCTTCGGGCGACCGCACCGTCACCACGTTGGTCGACGCGTGGGCGATCAGGTCCGACATCGGCATGTCGGCCATCAGGCGGCCGCGGCCCAGGACGATCACGTGCTCTGCGGTCAGCGCCATCTCGCTCATCAGGTGCGATGAGACGAACACGGTGCGCCCCTCGGCAGCCAGTGACTTGAGCAGGTCGCGGATCCAGCGGATCCCCTCCGGGTCGAGACCGTTGGCGGGCTCGTCGAGGATGAGGGTGGACGGGTCGGCGAGCAGCGCCGCGGCGATGCCGAGCCGCTGCCCCATCCCCAGCGAGAAGCCGCCTGCTCGCCGGCGCGCGACGTCCTGGAGGCCGACGAGGTCGATGACCTGCTTCACCCGGCGTGCCGGGATGCCGTGGGTCGCGGCCAGCGCGCGGAGGTGGTTGTACGCCGACCGCGAGGTGTGCACGGCGCGTGCCTCGAGGAGCGCGCCCACGACCTTCAGCGGCATCCTGTGAGCCGCATAGGGCAGTCCGTCCACCGTGACCGTGCCCGAGGTCGGGGCATCCAGCCCCAGGATCAGGCGCATCGTGGTCGACTTGCCCGCGCCGTTCGGCCCGAGGAACCCGGTCACGATGCCCGGCTGGACGGAGAACGTCAGGTCGTGGACGGCGACCTTGTCGCCGTACCTCTTGGTCAGTCCGCGCGCCTCGATCATCGACGCACCCTCCTTCGGCTCCACCACCGAGAGTAGGGACTCGACCTGAACGCCGGCTGTGGAACCACGCCCGCGTCCTCGGCGAGGCCGGATCACCCAGATCGTCCCGTTGGGGATCTAGGCAGTTCCGGAAATTCCTGCGAGCATCCGATCAAGGAGGGTCCGTCCACATCCACGCGGTTCGGGAGCACCGCGGGGACGTCGGAAAGGACCAGCATGAGCGACCTCGAGCGCGAACCAGTCACGTCCCGGGTCAGGCCGAGCCGGAGGGCCTTCGTCGGCTATGTCGTCGGCGGCGCCACCCTGGCGGTGGCCGCTGATCTGGGCCTCGCCCGGCCGGCATCCGCAGCAGTCCCGTCGTTGCCCCAGGTGCCGGAGCTCTACGACCTCGAAGACCTCCAGACCGACGCCGCCCGGCCGACCGCGAACCTGATCAGGATCGTCCTGCACGAGGACGGCACGGCGTCGTTCGAGTTGCCGCGCATGGAGGTGGGTCAGGGCATCACCACCTCCACCGCGATGATCATCGCCGAGGAGCTCGACCTCCCCCTCGACCGCGTCCACGTCACGCTCGCCCCGGCCCGCCCCGAGCTGGTCTGGAACCAGCTCACCGGTGGCTCGAACACCACCGTGTCGACGTTCACGCCGATTCGCGTCGCCGCGGCGATCGCGCGCCACGCGCTGCTCGACGCCGCCGCCATCGAGCTCGGCTCCGTCGTCGCGCTGCTCAGCTCGAAGGATGGCGTGATCAGTGCTCCCGACGGCTCGTCGGTCACGTACGGCGAGCTGGCCACCACGGCAGCCAGTCCGACGACGAAGCAGGTCAGCGTCGAGCTGGCACCGGTCTCGGACTTCAAGGTCATCGGGACGCCACGCAACCGCGTCGACGCGCTCGCGGCCGTGACCGGGAAGAAGGAGTTCACCCTCGACCTGCAGGTGCCCGACGCGCTCCCCACGATGGTCTGCCGGCCACCGACGCTGAACGGCTCGCCCCGGTCGATCCGCGACAAGGCCACCGTGCTGGCGATGCCCGGCGTCACGGACGTCGCCATGGTCGACACCGGGGTCGCCGTGCGCGCGGCCACCTTCGGCCAGTGCATCGACGCCGTGCGAGCCCTCGACGTGGACTGGAACCCCGGGCCGGTCGAGGGCGAGTCCGACCAGACGATCCTGGCGAAGCTGCGGAAGGCGGAGATCCCGCTCGCGGTGCCCAACGTGCCGTTGCTGACCCGCAGCATCGACGCGAGCTTCACCTTCATGTTCCGCAGCAGCGCCGCGCTCGAGCCGAACTGCGCGATCGCCGACGTGCGCGACGACCACGCGACCGTGTGGGCCGGCCTGAAGTCGCCGATCGTGGCCCAGGGCCAGATCGCCGAGGCGGTCGGCCTGCCGCAGGGCAAGGTCACGGTGAACGTCGTCACCGGCGGCGGGTCCTTCGGCCACAAGCTGTTCGGCGACGGCGCGATCGAGGCGGCGAAGATCTCCAAGGCGATGGGCAAGCCGGTCAAGCTGCTCTGGCACCGTGCCGACGAGCCGCGGCAGGGCCGGGTGCACCCGATGGCGACGTCGCGGATCCGGGCGACGTACCTCGCCGGGCAGGTGCTCACCTTCGAGCAGCGGCACACGAGCATCTCCACCGACTTCGGCCACGGCCTCGGCGAGATGATCACCCACAACCTCGACAAGCTGCCCACCGGGCTCGGCGGTCTCGGCTTCAGCGAGACCATCTTCACGCTGACCCAGGAGCTGCCCTACAACTTCGGGGTCGTGACCCAGCTGCTCAACGAGACCGACCAGCGGTTCAACACCGGCAGCATGCGCAACATCTACTCGCCCGACGTCGCCTGTGCCAACGAGCTGGTCGTCGACCGGCTCGCGGCGATCATGGGCAAGGACCCCTACCGGTTCCGGATGGAGTCCCTGAAGAATCCGCGCGTGAAGGCGGTGCTGCAGAAGGTCGCGGAGGTCGGGCAGTGGGGCCGGTCGATGCCGGCCGGCACCGCCCAGGGGATCGCGGTGCACAGCGAGTACAAGGGTGCGACCGCGGTGCTCGTCGAGATCGACTGCCGCCCGGAGACGGTGAGCCGCACGGTCTACCACGGCGTCACCGGGCCGCGGGTGACCAAGGCCGTGATCGCGGTCGACGTCGGGCTGGTGGTCAACCCCCGTGGCCTGGAGGCGCAGATGATGGGCGGTGTCTCCGACGGGATCGCGCTCGCGCTGACCAGCAGCCTGCACCTGCGCGACGGGCACTTCCTCGAGGCCAGCTGGGACAACTACTTCTACACGCGACAGTGGAACGTGCCACTGGAGTTCCAGTGCATCGTGATGCCGTCCACCTCCGAGCAGCCCGGCGGCGCCGGCGAGGCGGGCGTGGCGGCGTCGGTCAGTGCCGTCGCCTGTGCGTACGCCCGGGCGACCGGGACCATGCCGACCCGCTTCCCGATCAACCACGACACCCTCTCGTTCGAGGTGAAGTCGTTCATCCCGCCCGTCCCGGCCTCGCCGACCAACGGCCTCGACTACACCTACTAGGAGCGTCATGGGACAGCACACGTTCATCCTCAACGGGAAGTCGGTCACGGTCGAGGTCGATGACGACGTCCGCCTGCTCTGGGTGCTCCGCGACATTCTCAAGGTGACCGGGCCCAAGTACGGCTGCGGCATCAACGTCTGCAAGGCCTGCACCTCGCACATCAACGGCAAGGCCTTCAACCCCTGCTCGGTGCAGGTCAAGGACGTCCAGCCCACCGACGAGATCACCACGATCGAGGGCCTGCCCGACACCGTGGGCCGCGACCTGCACCCGATGCAGGAGGCCTGGCTCGAGTACGACGTCGCGCAGTGCGGCTACTGCCAGCCCGGGCAGATCATGGCTGCCGTCGCGAAGGTCCACCAGGCCCGGGCGGCTGGCCACGAGATCGGCGACGCGGACCTCGACGAGATCCGCAACATCTGCCGCTGCGGCACCTACAACCGGATCCGCGAGGCGATCAGGGCGGGGGCGGAGCGGATGCCCTGAGCTGGTCCTCCACATACGCCGGACGCGACGCGGCCAGACCGACGACGTACTGCGGCACGCACACCGCGAGAAGAGCCCAGAGCGGCACGGTCCAGCCGCCGGTCGCATCGTGCAGCACGCCGATCCCGAACGGGCCGACGGCCGAGATCAGGTAGCCGACCGACTGGGTGAAGCCCGACAGCGCGGCGGTGCCGGCCGGCGTACGGGCGCGCAGGCCGATGAGCGTGAGGATGAACGGGAACGTCGTGGTGCCGATGCCGAGGGCGAGCGCCCAGACCCAGGCGCCACCGGCCGGGGCGACGAGCAGGCCGAAGTAGCCGATCGGGTAGAAGGCCATCACCGCCGTGAGCAGCACGCGCGGGTCCGCGATTCGCGCCGTCAGCGACGGGATCACGAACGAGAGCGGGATGCTGATGCCGGTGGCGACCCCCAGCAGCAGGCCCGCGGTCGAGGCGCTGAAGCCCGCGTCCCGGTAGACCTTCGCGACCCAGCCGAAGATGACGTAGGCCTGCAGCGACTGCAGCCCGAAGAAGAACGCCATCACCCAGCCGACCCGGGTACGGGCGACGTCCGCGAGGCCGAAGCGGTGTGGCTGCACCTCCTGGCGCAGGTCGTGCCGGACGAGGCTGAGCCAGGGCAGCACGGCCACGACCGCCGTGCCAGCCCAGACGACGATGCCCAGGCGCCAGTCGAGGGCGCCACCGGGCCGTGCGCCGTGCTGTGCGATCGGCACCGTGAGCACCGACGCGGACGTGAGCCCGAGAGCGAGGAACGTGGAGTACAGCGACGTCAGCAGCCCGACCCGATCGGGGAAGTGCAGCTTGACCAGCGAGGGCAGGAGCACGTTGGCCACGGCCATCCCGGCCAGCGACACGAAGGACAGCAGCAGGAACGGCGCGGCCGTGTCCGTCCGTGCGCGCAACCACAGGCCGGCGACGAGTGCGAGCAGGGCGACCAGCGTCGCCTTGTGCATCCCGACCAGTCCGGCGAGCCTCGGGGCCAAGGCGCCGAAGACCGCGAACGAAAGCACGGGCAGGCTGGTCAGCAGCCCGGTCTCCGCGCCGGTGAGGTGCAGTCCGGCCCGGACCTCGTCGAGGACCGGACCGACGCTGACAGCCGCCGGACGCAGGTTGAACGCCAGCGTGGCGATACCGACGACGACGAGGATCCGCTGGAACCTGGTCTCCTGCTCGCCCTCGTGCACGGGAAGATCCAACCATCCGGGCGAGTGCAGGATTCCCGTCGGTGTCGTCCGCTTGGATGTCCTCGTGCTCACGATCACCGACGACCAGCGGCGTGCCCGGCTCGCGCGTCGCCACGGGCTGGCGGCGCCGTTCGACTCCGTCGAGCGGGCGACGGCCGCGATGACCTGCCTGCACGCCACCGAGCCCGCCTCGGTCCACCTGGCTGCGTTCGCGCGCTCCGGTGCGTCCATCGCCGAGGTCGATCGGGCGCTGTACGTCGACCGCACGGTGGTCAAGCAGCTGGCGATGCGGCGCACGGTCTTCGCCTTCCCGCGCGACCTGCTCCCGGCGGTGTGGGGGAGTGCCGCGGCGCGGGTCGCGGTCCAGCAGCGCAAGCGGCTCGCCGGCGACGTGGAGAAGGCCGGCATCGCGCCGGACGGGCTGCGCTGGGTGGAGGAGACCACCTCCGCCGTGCTCGGCACGCTGCACGAGCAGGGCCCGATGACCACCATGGAGCTTCGTGCAGCGGTGCCCGCGCTGGAGGCTCGCCTCGTGATCTCGCCGGGCAAGACCTACGGCGGGGAGTTCCCGATCGCGTCGCGGGTGCTCACGACGCTCGCGTCGTCTGGCGCGGTGGTGCGGGGCGAGAACGACGGCGGGTGGAAGACGTCCCGGCCGCGGTGGACGGTGACCTCCGACTGGGTCGACGCCGGCCCGGCCCTCGGCGAGGCCGAGGGCTACGCCGCGCTCGTGCGTTCGTGGCTGCGCACCTTCGGCCCCGGCACCGAGGCGGACCTGACCTGGTGGCTCGGGGCGACCAAGACGGCCGTCCGTCGCGCGCTCGCCGACCTGGAGGCCGTGGAGGTGCGCCTCGAGAACGGCACGGGTTGGCTGCTGCCCGACGACCTCGACGAGGCGGACCCGGTCGACGCGTGGGCGGCGCTGCTGCCTGCGCTCGACCCCACCACGATGGGCTGGAAGGTCCGCGCGTTCTTCCTCGGTGACCACGCCGAGCGGCTCTTCGACGCCAACGGAAACGCCGGCCCGACGGCGTGGTGGCACGGCCGTATCGTCGGCGGCTGGACGCAGCGCGAGGACGGCACCGTGGTCGTCGTACCAGCCGAGCCGCTCGACCGCGCTGTCACCCGGGCGCTGGACGACGCGGCCGCCCGCCTGACCGACTGGCTCGGTGGGGACGTGGTGAAGACGATCTACCAGTCGCCGCTGGTGCGAGGGTGAGGAACTGCGGACTGCGATTCCCGTGTGTCGGCGAGAACGCGTCGACGAGGTACTTCGGCGCCACGCAGCGCGGTTGCTCGTCCGGGCATCGTTGCCCGGCTCAGGCCGGCACCACTCCATGGCCGGCCCGCACGATCTGCTGCGCGCACCTGCCGGACGGGTGAGTCCGGACCTCGACGCCGAGGCCACTGGGGTACGGTTCTCGCGTCTGAGCCAGCTATCCGCGAGGGAAACCCACGACCATCATGACGTCCAAGGAACGGTCCGGTTCGGCCCACGGCACCGACGCGAAGGACTACACCTCTTGCTACTACAACTCGGCGGACCTGGGCGGGTACGACGAGTACCGGTGGGGCAACCCGGTCTGGCAGCGCCACATGCGCATGCTCGCCGACCGGGTGATCGCCCTGGCAAATCCTCGCCGGGTCCTCGACGTCGGCTGTGCCCGAGGTCTCTGGGTCCAGGCGCTCCGTGAACGCGACGTCGAGGCGTTCGGCATCGATGTCTCCGAGCACGCCATCGAGTCGTCGGACCCCGTGGTCCGGCCCTACCTCCAGGTACGGCCCGCCACGGAGCCGTTCGATGGCAAGTACGACCTGATCATCTGCTCCGAGGTGCTCGAGCACATGAGTCCGGCTGAGGCCCAGCTGGCCATCGACAACATGTGCGCGGCGACCGACCACATCCTGTTCTCGTCCAGCCCTGCCGACTTCGATGAGCCCACCCACGTGAACACCAAGCCCACCCCGACCTGGGCCGTGTGGTTCGCCGAGCGCGGGTTCTTCCGCCGGACGGACGTGGACGTGACCTTCCACAACCCATGGTCGGTGTACTTCGAGCGTGCCGACCTCGCACCGCGCGAGATCGTCCAGCGGTACGAGGAGCAGTACGCAACGCTCAACGAGGAGCTCATCGAGAAGCGGGAGTCGCTGCTCGTCGCGCACCGCCGCATTTCCCATCTGTACGACCAGAAGACTGTCGCGGAGCGCGATTCGGAGCTTCTCGCTCGGCACGCGGACCTCGTAGCCATCGACAACGTGATCGGGCTCGAAGCCACGGTCGCCCGCCTCAAGAACGACCTTCGCCACGCTCGCATCAGGATCCGTCGTCTGAACATTCTCGTCGAAACCCGCAAGGACGAACTGGAGGCGGTACGTTCCTCGCGGACGTGGCGAGTCGGCCGGATGGTGACGCGCCCGCTGGGGAAGCTCAAGGGATGAGCGACCGTTCCGGCAACACGCCGCTCTTCTCTGTCGTCACGCCGGTGTACAACCCGCCCCTCGACGTCCTGTCAGCGGCGATCGAATCCGTGCTGGCGCAGACGTACCAGGACTGGGAGCTGATCCTGGTCGACGACCGCTCCACAGATCCGGGGGTCGCCCCGCTGCTGCGCTCGTACGCCGCCAGGGACCCGCGCATCGTCGTGATCGAGCGGCAGACGAACGGCCACATCGTGAACGCGTCCAACGATGGCGTCGCGGCGGCCAGGGGCAAGTTCATCGCTCTCCTGGACCACGACGACTTGTTGCCTGCGAACGCCCTCCGGCGTAACGCCGAGGAGATCGCGAAGTACGACGACGTCGACTACCTCTACTCCGACGAGGACAAGATCGACGCGCAGGGCAAGTTCTACGACAGGTTCAGGAAACCGGACTGGTCGCCAGAGCGCCTCAGGTGCCAGAACTACTGCAGCCATCTGTCCGTCCTGCGCACTGCGCTCGTGCGCGAGGTGGGCGCCTTCCGCGAGGGCTTCGAGGGATCCCAGGACTACGACATCGTGCTGCGGGTCACCGAGAAGGCACGGCGGATCATCCACATCCCCGAGGTGCTCTACCACTGGCGGGCGATCCAGGGCTCGGCAGCTTCGGCCGCCGATGCCAAGCCGTACGCGATCGAGGCGGGCCGGCGGGCGGTCGAGGAGCACCTCCAGCGCTCCGGAGTCGACGCGACTGTGTCCGTGGGCCCGTTCGGACCGCTGCGCATCCATCGGAAGCTTCCGGCGGACCGGCACGTGAGCGTCGTCATTCCGACGCGCGGCAGCTCGAGCCTGGTCTGGGGGCGCAAGCGGGTCCTGGTCGTGGATGCAGTGCGCTCAGCGCTCGCCCAGACCAGTCATCCGAACGTCGAGGTCGTGCTCGTTGCCGACGAGCCGACGCCGGCGTCGGTGCTCGATGACGTCCGTGACCTTGCCGGCGACCGCTTGGTGGTCGTCCCGTTCCGGGAGAAGTTCAACTACAGCCGGAAGGTGAATGCCGGTGTCGTCGCTTCGAACGGCGACCGCATCGTCGTCCTGAACGATGACGTGGAGATCTGCACGCCCGAGTGGCTCGACGAGCTGGTTGCACCGTTGGAAGAGGCCGAAGTGGGCCTGACCGGTGCGAAGCTCCTCTTCAGCAGTACAGCGATCCAGCACGTCGGGCTTGCGTTCACCCGCGGTGGATACCACCATCCCTACCGCTTGATGCCCAGCGACAACGGGGGACGCTTCGGCTACCTCGTCGTGAACCGTGAGGTCAGTGGAGTGACGGGAGCGTGCGTGGCCTTCCGGCGAGACACGTTCTTCGAGGTGGGCGGACTGGCCGAGGGCCTTCCCGAGAGCTTCAACGACGTGGACTTCTGCTACAAGATCCTCGGCGCCGGATACCGCATCCTCTACATGGCGAACTGCGAGTTGTTCCACTTCGAGTCCCAGACCCGGGATCCGAAGCCGAACGTCGACGACACCGTTTTCATGCGACGTCGGTGGGGCACTCCGACGCGGGACCGGTTCACACCCGAATTCCCGAACATGCCCATGACCGCGGCCGAGCGTCGTCAGGACGAGTGGGCGCGCGAGCGCCGGCAGCGCCGCGCTCGTTCGTGAACACGTCAGATCCGACCCCGGCGGACCTGCGGCACCGCTGCCGTGCCTCGGCTCACGCGGGGGATTCCCCGCGCGGCCGGGCCGGGGCGCCCGCCCAGTACTGGCCGTCGGGGATGTCGTGCGTCACGACGGCTGCGTCTGCGACGACGCAGCCGGCGTGGACCTTGGCGGACTCGCGAATCACCACTCCTGAACCGATCACCGCCGGGAACTGGGTCTCGTGACCCACCACTCGCCGGGTGCGTCGGCGTGGGCCAGGGAGCTGATCTCGGCGTCGGGCGCGACGACGCAGAGTCGGGCGGTGAGGCCATGAAAGGTGGGCACCAGCTCGCCCTCTCCACGCGCACGGGGCCACGCACCGGCGCGGTGCGTTCCTGACGTCTACCGGTCGGCCCATCAGGCCGACGTCCTCGGCATCGGGCGTGCGGTGTCCTTGCCGTACGTGGCCGTGATCTCGGCTCACACCGGCCCGTCCGGGATGTGCTCGGTCACGACTGACCCGGCCCCGACGATGCAGTTGCGCCCGATCGTGCGACCGGGCAGCACGGCGGCGCCGAGACCGATGTGCGAGTGGTCGCCGATTTCTGGACCCGCCGCAGACGACATCGGGCGCGAGACGGACACCGACTCCGAGAACAGCATCGTGACCCGCTCGTCTGCCGGCCACGAGCAAGTCATCGACGGCAATGACCATCTCGGATGCAGCCTGCATGCGCCCGGGCGAACTCGCAAACCACCGGGCCGGGTCCTACGAGTCACGTGAGCAGTCCTGTCGACTTCTGCTCACCGCGCCCTACATCCGTGGAGTCGTGCTCGCACGTTCCATCCCTTTCGAGGTCAGCTTGTCAAGGGACCGCGCTACCACGCCGCGCGTGCAGGGCGCACAGAGCGCATGTGAAATGCTGATGGACGCTACAACGTCAACCAATCGAGGAAGTCGTTTCATGAGTGATCGGTTCATCCCTGCCGCTAGACCAATCATCGGCGACGAGGAAAGGACCGCCGTCGACCGTGTCCTGGCCTCGGGCATGATCGCGCAGGGTCCGGAGGTCGCCGCGTTCGAGGAGGAGTTCGCCGATCAACTGACCGCCGGGCGGCGGTGCGTGGCGGTCAACTCTGGAACGTCGGGGCTCCATTTGGGACTTCTGGCTGCCGGAGTAGGACCCGGCGACGAAGTCATCGTGCCGTCGTTCACCTTCGCCGCCACCGCGAACTCGGTCGCCCTCGCGGGGGCGACCCCGGTGTTCGCGGACATCGAGCCGGTTCACTTCTGCATGAGCGCCGAGTCGGTGGAGTCCGCGATCACCGATCGCACCAAGGCAATCATGCCGGTTCATCTGTACGGCCACCCCGCAGACGTCGACGCGCTCGGGTCGGTGGCCGAGCGCCACGGACTCGCGCTGTACGAGGACGCCGCCCAGGCCCACGGAGCCACGTGGGACGGTGCGCCGGTCGGCACGTTCGGGACCTTTGGGATGTTCAGCCTCTACCCGACGAAGAACATGACGTCGGGCGAAGGTGGCATGGTCTCGTGCGTCGACGACCACGTCGCGCGGTCCGTGCGGCTGCTGCGGAATCAGGGCATGGAACGGCAGTACGCGAACGAAATGATCGGGTTCAACGCTCGCATGACCGACCTCCACGCGGCCATCGGACGCGTGCAGCTCACCAAGCTGGCCGACTGGACGAAGGCTCGCCAGGCGAATGCTGAGTTCTTCGACGCCCACCTCGCGGGTGTGGTCACCCCGGTCGTCTCCGATCGCGCTACCCACGTCTACCACCAGTACACCGTCCGCATCCCCGGCGGGGCGAAGGAGCGCGACCGGATCGTGACAGCCCTCCGAGAGGAATATGCCATTGGAACGGGCGTCTACTATCCGATCCCCAACCATAGGCTCGAGTCGCTGAGACACTTCGCGCCGGACCTCGAGCTGCCGGAGACGGAAAAGGCCGCCGCCGAGGTGATCTCCCTCCCCGTTCACCCCATGCTCACAGTTGCGGACCTGGAGCGCATCGTGACCGCCGTGAACGCGCTCGTGGGCGCCGGTTCTTGACCTGTCGGTGGGTGGGGGATTACGTACTCTGAAGGGCCTCGACCCGATGAGCGAGGTCCTCGTCGTGGGTGGGGGATCGTCGTTTCGCCACGGGTCCGCGAGGTCCCGCTCCGCGATGACGACGTGGTCGTGATCGAGAAGGAGGCCGGTCGGGCCAGACACCAGACCGGCTGGCGTCGTCGACGCAGATCTGTACTACTCCCCGGGAAGGCTGAGGCGACCAAGGCACTGTCCGGCGCCCGCTCCATCCTGGTGTCCTCCCGCGAAAAGGGCATCGTTCGAGAACTCCGAAAAGCTGGTGGTCGCGGTGCACGTGAGCGGCCACGGCTCGCGCGCTGGCCCAGCGGCGTCGCGCAACGGTGTCGTGGCTCGGCTGGCCACACCAGCGAAAGGGCGCGAGGCTCAGCCGTACGACCACACCGTGCCCTATCGGTGTGGGTACCTTCCACCTCTCCTCCGAACGCGGTCACCTTGTCAACGTGCTGGTCTACCCGCCCCGGACCCGCGGTTCTGCTTCCTTGGGTCCACCTGACGCGGATGATCCACGGTGGCGTCGGTGCTGGCCGAGCGCCGTGCTCGCGCTGCGCCGCGAGGGCTACACCTGGATGGACGGCGACGAGTTCCTGAAGTCCCTTGATGTGGCCGGAACGGCGGCGGCTGGGTCCTCGCTTTCGCGCGACGACTCCCCGGTGGAGGACTTCGTTCCTCAGAGCGGTCCTCGGCAGGTCCACGTGCTCAACGCACCGTCCCCGCGACGGCGTCGCTGGAGATCTCCCTACACAGCGTCGCCGAGCTCGACCACAGCCGCGAACAGTGATCGAACGGTCATGGGTTGACCGCGTAGACCCGGTTCACCGTACCGGACCAGCGAAACGTGCGGACCTCCCTCAGGCACGGCTGATTCAGCCGGTCGATCGAGATGATGTACCGGAGGTCGAACGTGCGCCCGAGGTCGCAGGGGTCAGCGGACACGTTGATGATGTCGTTGGTTGGGTTGGTGATGATTGGAGGCAATCCCGAGGCCCTGTTGAACGACATTCGGAGGTAGCTGGCGCCGCGGTTCCACCGGTCCTCGTAGGTGTTGGTGGGATCCAGCTTGTGCCACGCTCCGCGGTCCGGTCCCGTGACCTGGTAGCCCGTGAGGGACGGCACGCCGTTGGCGACGAGAAGTGCGTTGGTCAGTGGTGAGTCGGACGCGACGTACGCGTGGTCCGCACGAACCTGGTCGCCGAGCCAGCGCGCCTCCTTGGCCGCGGAGGTGGCACGCAGGTCACCGAGCCCGAAGAGAATCGGGTTCACTGCGCCCCCGATCAGTAGGAGCGCCGTGGCCACGGCAACGGTTGGTGCCCAGTGGTGCGGCCACTTGGTGACGGCCGCGACGAGGGCGCCGGTGACTAGTGCGCTGAGCCAGACATTGGTGGTCGAGAGGTTGTGGGGGAAGGCCTTGGCGAGGTCGCTCACGCCGTAGGCCGTCAGGATCGCAGTGAGCAGCCCGGCCACGGGCCAGATCCGGTCCCGTGCGCGCACGGTGGCCTGACCGACGACCACGCAGGCGAGCAGCGCTGCGATGAAGCCGACCGTCTGGGCGGCGCGTTGGGACGGCACGAGGTTGAGGCCGGGGACGTGCGTGCCGAGCGAACCCCAGTCGACCATGGCCCAGCTGGACCAGACGATCGTGAACGCCGCGAAGACCCGGGTCGCCCAGACGCGGGACGCGGACAGGCTTGGACGACGGTGGGCCCAGAGCAATATCGCGCAGACCGCCGTGACGAGCAGCGCAGAGGAGATCTCGCTCTTGTTGCTGAGGATGGGTTCGACGGACGACTGCATCATTGAGAGCCCTGGCGCGCCGAAAAGCTCATAGGGGGAGCGCGCGGCCCCGGTCGTGCGACGCAGACCTGGATAGAGGGTGCCGAGCTCTGCCCGAAGGGCGTCGCGGTTCTCGAAGAAGGTGCCTGCCAGCAGGATGACGGAGACCGCGGCGGCCGTCGCGAGTGTGCGGAGACCTGAGCGCCAGGTCTTCCTGTTCGCCAGGAGATACGCCGACGTGGCCGCCACGACAGGGATCCCGATCGTCAGGCTCCACGGCACGTAGTAGGTACCGAGCCGGGCGATACAGAATCCGGCAGCGGTTGCCCACAGGGTACCGGGCAGCCAGGAGTCTTGGACGAAGCGGTCGCGGCTCAGGACGAGCAGGTAACTGCCCGCGACACCGAACGCGAGCGGCCGTACTGGGATGAATGACCACCAGATTGCCGCAGGCGCCATCAGAGTCAGGACGACGCCCAGCCACGACAGCGAACGGGTCGCGCCGAACCGGCGCAGGAGGGGAGGCAGCGTCAGCATGACGAGCAGGAACGGGAACGCCCGAAACGCTGCGAAGAGCATGGCGTCCGGCAGCCACGGGCCGAGTCTCAGGAGGTTTCCCTCGAAGAAGAGCAGCGTCTCCATGAACCCGCCCGAGGACACCTGGAAGATCAAGTCCGGCGCCTGGGCTAGCGGCGAGACCACAGGGGTGCCATGCACCATCACGCCCGCCTCGATCGGCGCCCCGGTGAGCCACTCGTCGCTGCGGATGGCACGCGCGACGCCCAGCATCGTGCCTAGAGGGTGGTTCGGTCGGGCGCGGAGGGCGGCGATGCCGAGCGACGACGTCGTCACGCCCGCGAGCGTCACGAGGAGATAGCCGACTAGGGGTACCAGAACCTCGATCCGGTCCACGAAACCCCGTCGAAACCGTGACCGTTCATCGGTCGAGTCGTCGTCGAGGACCTCCTCCGTCATCTCGGTCGGTCTCCCGGGAGAGGTCGTCCAGCCGCAAGCTGGGGATGATTGAGCGATGGTCGACTCCCTGGCTCGAGGACGTGCGGAGCGATGGTATCGGCATGGGCCAGCGTGCCGGAAGCCGGCCCACGAATGGACGGAACACGTTGCGGATCGTCTGCGAACAACTTGTCTCCCCGCGGGTCGGCGGCAGCTCGCACCGATCGGACTCCTTCGCCAAGGGCTACGCCGCTGCCGACCGTGACATCCTTCTCCTTACGGCCGCTAGTGTCCTTCACCGGCGGCGCCGGCTCGACTGGCGTGCAGGTAGTGCCCATGCTGCTCGAGAACGGCTACCGTGTCCGGCTCTGCGACAACATGTTCCAAGGTGATCGCGACGCGTCCAGGCACTTGTCGACGGGGGGGTGATGCGGAGGTCATCGATCAGGACGTCCGGAACGGCGGCGCGGTGCACCCGGCGATGAAGGGCTGCAGCACGGTCAGCCACGCCGCAGTGTCCGTCAACAAGCGTCAGGCCTCGCGTCGACAGTTGAGCCCGGGGATCTGATTACTTTTGCTCGTTCGACACGTCCATCGAGAGTGCAGTAAGTACCAGTTGTAGACCGAGGATGATGGGCAGCACGCTCAGCATCACGGTCCCGCTCGTCGGGACGGAATGTGAGGCCAAGCGACCGATGAGCAAGTAGACGCCGAAAAGGGTCCCCGCGATGCCGAGCGCGAAACCGGCCAGGAGGAACAGCGCGATCGGGTGGAAGCCGTACAGCACGTACTTGTAGTAGATCCTGCGCCAGAACCCGACTTGGATGGCCTTCAGGTTGCGATACGCGGTCGGGATCAGCCGGATCGTCGAGGTCTCCTCGCCGTAGTGGGCTGGCACTGCGTGGTCAACCACCTTCGCTCCAGCAATGGACAGCGCAGTCAGCATGCTGGTCTCGTAGTCGTACCGCCGCTGGACGATGGAGAAGTCGACCTTCTCGAGAATGCTCCTACGGAGGAATCCACAGCCGTTCGTGATGTCCGTGATCGCGTAGTACCCCGTCGAGAACTTGGTCAGGAGCGAGATCAAAATGTTCCCGAAACGGCGGTGTCGGGGCATGGTCTTGAACGCCTCGCGGTGGAAGAAGCGGCTCGCCTTCACGTAATCAGCCGGCAGGTCGAGTACCTCGTCGAGCATCGGCTCGAGATAACTCGAGTCGAATTGGTCGTCCCCTGCGACGAGGCCGATGGCATCGGCATCGGTGTTGGCGAGGGCGAACTCGACACCTGAGATGATCGCTCCGCCGACCCCTTGGTTAACTTCTAGATTGACGATCCGCACTTTGCCATTGCTCTGCGCGATGCTCTCGAGCTCTGCCAACGTATTGTCGGTGCTTCCGTCGTTGACCAGGACGACGAAGTCGAGGAACTCGGGGAGCTTGTCGACGGTCTGCCGAATCATTCTTTCCTCGTTGTAGCAAGGAACGACGACGGCGGTTGTTACGTCTCGGTGCATCATTTCTCCCGGGGCGGTAGTCAGACGGTGTTGTGTCCACGGCTGCCACGTAGGGCTCGGTCGACGATGTCATGAGCGGGCAGGATCGATGTACGTTCGGCCTCCGCGTCGCGCTCACCGTGGATCAGGCCGACGAAGTGGGAGAGCTGGCTGACCAGCGGTTCAGCGCCAACGATCTCAGGGACCTCCATTTCAGTGGCCTGGCGAAAGCCCAGACCGTCATCCGAGCTCGCTTCGATCGTCGTGTGGCGGTAAGCCGTGAGAGTACGGCGAAGGAGGTCGATCTCGATCGTCCGGTCGAGTTCCTGGATCATCATCGTGCGGACCTTGCGCTGACCGATTCGGCTCGCAGATACCGTGGCGAGGCCACCGTTCTCGAACCCGAGTGCGCACTCGATGACGTCCTCCGCACCAGGGGCCGACGCCGGGTGGAAGTGCCCGACCTCGACCGTGATGTCTCGAGGATGGTTGCCTCCGAACATCTGCACGACGAGGTCGACGTCATGGACCAAGAGGTCCCAGGCGACGCCGGTCTTGATCCTGGGTGCGTAGGGGGAGTGCCGTTCGGCACGCACCAAGAGCGGGGCCTCGACCATGCGTCGGGCCGCTACCACCGCAGGGTTGAACCGTTCGAGCAGCCCGCACATGAGTGGAGTGCCCGCGCGTCGCGACGCTTCGAGGACCTGCTCGGTCTGTGCGAGCGACGCGCATACGGGCTTCTCGATGAGCAGAGGGAGGCCGGCGCCGATCACGGCCAAGGCCAGCTCGTGATGATGCTCGGTCGGAGCCGCGACGACCACCCCCCCGACGTCATCCAGACCGTCGAGATCGCTGGCGTACCGTGCGCCGTACGACTCTGCGGCAGCTCGGCCGGCCTCCTCGCCAGGATCGATCACCACTGCGAGTTCGGTGTCGGGATGGGCTGCGATCACCCTTGCGTGATTGCGGCCCATCGAGCCGACTCCGACGAGCGCGATGCGGGTGGTCTGGGGCACGATGACAGCCTTTCCGGGAGGAGAATGTCCTCGGCCGGCCTCGGCCGGGACATCGGAGCCTAACGACCGCGGGGCGCGGACCTCCAGCCGGGGTGCGACCCGTGTCGACACGGCAGGGCGCAGCGACCGCGGTCGATGTCGACGGCCACACCAGTCAACGTGAGCACGCCGACGGGGGTCACCGACTGAAGGCTCTGGCCGCGGGACCCCACGGTCCCACGGTGCGACCCGCACGACGGCCCGAATGCTGCAGGGGCCCGTGCACACGGAGCGCACTGTTTCTCAAAGCTGAACACAACAATCCCGACAACTCAGTGACCACGGGCGGCCTCGCATCCGCCGACAGCCTGCTGCTCCGACGGCCCTGCGGCCGAGGCGCAGGTGAAGAAGGCGCGAAGGCTCCGGCAGACAAGTCTCAGGCGCGTGCGCGTCGCCGGTGGCACCGTGATCTTCGGATCCGACGCTCCCGGAACTCCCTCAGCCCGGCTCGACCTCCGGGCGCGGATCGCGTCCCGGGTGCGTGGTGCGGGCGAGTTCGTACGCCTCGACCAGGCGGAGCACGGTCGGCGATGTGGGACGAACGGCTTCGAGCACGTAGGCGTTGATTTCCTCCTCCGCGTCCGAGAACCCGTTACGGACGATGCCCTGGCGGTTGACCTTCAGGCTCTTGCCCGGGATGAACAAGGAGAAGGGCCGCAAGTCCCTCACGACCGCGGCGCCGGTGGCGACCATCGAGAAGGCGCCGATTGTGGAGTACTGGTGCACGGACGCCCCCATGCCGAGGTTCGTCCCGCGCTGGATAGCAGTGACCCCTGCGAGCGCGACCATCGGAGTGATCACGACGTCGTCTCCGATGTTCGCGTCATGAGGAATGTGCACACTCTGCATGAGGTAAACGCGGTTGCCCAAGCGGGTCACGTCGCGATACACCGGCTTCTGGACGGCCGTGAACTCGCGGATGACGTTGCCGTCGCCGATCTCGACGCGCTTGGTGGACGGATCGTGGACGTGGTGCTTGTCCTGACCAGGCGTGCCGATCACCGTGTGCGGACCCAGGACGTTGTCGTTGCCGATGTCCGTCGGTCCGTAGATCACCGTGTAA
This sequence comes from Marmoricola sp., assembly GCA_036261595.1. GTDB lineage: Bacteria > Actinomycetota > Actinomycetes > Propionibacteriales > Nocardioidaceae > Marmoricola. The sequence continues at coordinate 1,387 of DATAKN010000130.1, read as the reverse complement.
GGCAGGATCCGGTTGCCGGTGCCCATCGAGACGCCGTCGTCGATGATCGCCGTCGGGTGGATCTCGTTGCCCGGGAACCGCTCGTCGTACGAGGAGGACATTCGATCATTTCTCCGATGGTGAGAGGACGAGGGCAGAGCCGCTGAGGACCAGCTTTCCGGCCCCATTCGTCACGGACGTGTCGAGGGCGACGCGATCCCGGTCGTCGACCGAGCTGACCGTGACGGTCGCGCGGATCGTGTCGCCGATGAAGACCGGCGCCTTGAACTCGAGTGCTTGAGAGAGGTAGATCGTGCCGGGGCCGGGCAAGTCGTTGGCCAGGATGGCGGAGATCTGCGAGGCGGCGATCAACCCGTGCGCGATCCGCCTGCCGAACATCGTCGTGGCTGCGTACGCGTCGTCCAGATGAAGTGGGTTGTGATCTCCGGAGACGTCGGCAAAGGCCTGCACGATCTCTGAGGTCACGGTCAGGGTGCGGTGCGCACTGGCCCCGACCTCGAGCCTGTCCCGGGCCGTCATGCCGCATTCACCTCAGCCGCTGATGGAACTGTCGGGTTGGACATGCGCCAACCCTAAGGGTCGGAGAGCCCACGTGCGTTGCCAGGGTGCAACGCGTGTCGTCCGCGGCGCGTAGGGTCCCTGCGTGCCCCCGAACCCGCGCAACCAGCCCGAGCAGCAGGCGCCGCCGGTGCAGCGGCTGCGGATCCGCTACGCCAAGCGGGGTCGGCTGCGGTTCACCAGCCACCGGGACTTCAGCCGGGCGTTCGAGCGGGCGTTGTTCCGGGCACGGGTGCCGATGGCGTACTCGTCGGGATTCAGCCCCCACCCCCGCATCTCGTACGCCGGCGCGAGCCCGACTGGGGCCGCCAGTGAGGCGGAGTACCTCGAGATCGGTCTGGCCGCGCGACTCGACCCCGCGGTCGTGCGCCGGGAGCTCGACGCGTCCCTGCCCGATGGTTTGGACGTGCTCGAGGTGGTGGAGAGCGCGGGCGGCTCGCTGGCGGACCGCCTGGAGGCCTCGGTCTGGGAGATCACGCTGACCGGGGTGGACCCGGCGGAGCTCGCCGCCGCCGTCGAGCAGGTCCTGGCGACCGCCGAGGTGCCCGTCGAGCGGATGACGAAAAAGGGGTTGCGCACGTTCGACGCCCGCGCCGCGATCGTGTCGCTCCAGGCGGGACCCGGCGGCGAGTCGGAGAACGACGGGCGAACATGTGCGATACTCCAGGTGGTCCTGCGGCACGGCACACCGTCCGTGAGACCCGACGACGTTCTCGCCGCGCTCCGTGAGGTTGCGGGGATCAGTACCGGTCCGGCTGCGCTTGCGCAGAGGCTGGCACAGGGTCCTCTCGATCCACGAACCGGCACGGTGGGTGATCCGTTGTCACCG
>DATAKN010000128.1:0-14068 GCA_036261595.1 Marmoricola sp. | reverse complement strand
ACCAGCTCGGTGATCTTGTCGCGCAGCTTCGGTGCCGTGTAGACGTCGATCTCGCCCCCGACGGCGACGACCGTGCGGTCGCCCGCCTCTCGGGTCTCCAGCGAAAGGTCCACGATCTCTCCCAAGCGTGATGCGGGCTGCTCGCCCCCGGCGCTACCCCTACCGGTGTGGGTGCGTCGCTATTGAATCACGGCGAAGGAAAGGCGCGCGGCCGACCGAGCCCCCGACCGGGCGTGGCGCCGGGCGTCGGTGGACGCTGAGAGACTCGTGCAGTGAGCGCGATTCCCGTCGAGACCCTGGTGGAGCGGCTCACCGGCGCACCTGGGCGCGACGAGCGGCTGACCCACCTCGAGGTGCTGCCTCCGAGACAGGCCCGCACCTGCCCGTGGCCGGAGTGGGCGCACCCGGACGTCGTCGAGGCCTGGCAGCGGTGCGGCGTACCGGAGCCCTGGGAGCATCAGGCCCGAGCCGCGACCCTGGCGCACGAGGGCACGCACACCGTCATCTCCACCGGCACGGCGTCGGGCAAGTCGCTGGGCTACCTGCTGCCCGGGCTGAGCCGGATCCAGGCCCGGCGCGGCCCGAAGGGGCAGCGCGGGGCGGTCGTGCTGTACCTGTCCCCCACCAAGGCGCTCGCCCAGGACCAGCTCGCCGCGGTCCGCGCGCTCGGCGTGCCCGGGCTCCGGGCGGCCACGCACGACGGCGACTCCACGCCGGAGGAGCGGGAGTGGACCCGCGACCACGCGGAGTACGTCCTGACCAACCCCGACATGCTGCACCGGTCGCTGCTGCCCGGCCACGAGCGCTGGTCACGGTTCTTCGGTGCGCTGCAGTACGTCGTGGTCGACGAGTGCCACCACTACCGCGGTGTGTTCGGCGCCCACGTGGCGCAGGTGCTGCGCCGGCTGCGCCGCGTCGCCGCCCTGTACGGCGCGCAGCCGACCTTCGTGCTGGCCTCGGCCACGGTCGCCGAACCGGAGGTCGCCGCCCACCGGCTCACCGGGTTGCCCGTCGAGGCCGTCACCGACGACGCGTCGCCCCGCGGCCGGGTCGCGCTGGCGCTGTGGGAGCCGCCGTTCGTCTCGCACGCCGGAGAGCACGGCGCACCGGTCCGGCGCTCGGTCATGGCGGAGCTGGCCGACCTGCTCACCGACCTGGTCATCGACCGGGTGCGCACGCTGGCGTTCGTGCGGTCACGCAAGGGCGCCGAGGCGGTCGCGCTGAACGCCCGGCGACTGCTGGAGGAGGTTGACCCGGTGCTCGCCGACCGGGTGGCGGCGTACCGGGGCGGCTACCTGCCCGAGGAACGCCGGGCCCTCGAGCAGGCGCTGCGTGACGGCCGACTGCTCGGCCTCGCCGCCACCAACGCGCTCGAGCTCGGCATCGACGTCTCCGGCCTGGACGCGGTCCTGCTCGGCGGATTTCCCGGCACGCGCGCGGCCCTGTGGCAGCAGATCGGTCGTGCCGGACGCACGGGTGGCGACGCTCTCGGCGTGCTGGTGGCCCGGGACGACCCGCTGGACACCTACCTGGTCAACCACCCGGAGAGCCTGTTCGGGCGGCCGGTCGAGGCGACGGTCTTCGACCCTGACAACCCCTACGTCCTGGGCCCGCACCTGTGCGCGGCGGCCGCCGAGTCGCCGCTGACCGAGGAGGGTCTCGGGCTCTTCGGCCCGTCGGCTCGTGGCGCCGTGGACGCGCTCACCGCCGCGGGGCTGCTGCGCCGCCGGCCGCACGGCTGGTACTGGACCGACCGCCGGCGGGCCTCCGACCTCGCCGACATCCGGTCCTCCGGCGGCTCGCCGGTGCGGCTCGTCGAGGCCGTGACCGGCCGGGTGCTCGGCACCGTCGACCACGCCTCCTCGCACGGCGCCGCGCACGCCGGGGCTGTCTACCTGCACCAGGGGGAGAGCTACCTGGTCCACGAGCTGGACCTCGAGGAGTCGGTCGCGATCGTGTCCCGCGAGGACCTCGACTACTCCACCTCCGCGCGCGAGGTCACCGACATCTCGATCGTCGCCGAGCGGGCGCACGAGGCCTGGGGGCGGGCGCGGCTGTCCTTCGGCTCGGTGCGGGTGACCCACCAGGTGGTGTCGTTCCTGAAGCGGCGGGTGCCCAGCGGCGAGGTGCTCGGCGAGCAGCCGCTGGACCTGCCGGAGCGCACGCTGGAGACCGCGGCGGTGTGGTGGACGCTGCCCGACGACGTCCTCGAGGACTGCGGCATCGACCCGGAGGACCTTCCCGGTGCTGCGCACGCGGCCGAGCACGCCTCGATCGGCCTGCTCCCGCTGTTCGCGACCTGCGACCGCTGGGACATCGGCGGGGTCTCGACCGCCCGGCACGCCGACACCGGGCAGCTGACGGTGTTCGTGTACGACGGCCACCCGGGCGGGGCCGGCTTCTCCGAGCGCGGCTTCGACACCGCGGTCGACTGGCTCGAAGCGACCCGCGACGCGATCGACTCCTGCGGGTGTGCCGACGGGTGCCCGTCGTGCGTGCAGTCGCCGAAGTGCGGCAACCAGAACAACCCGCTCGACAAGGCCGGAGCCGTGCGCCTGCTGACCCTCCTGCTGGCCGGTGCGGCGCCGCCCGCGTGAGGTCACCGGCAGGATGACCCCATGACCTCGCTCGTGCTGCCGGAATCCGCCGAGTTCCTCGACTTCTGGTCCGAGCGCAGGCTCTGCACGGTCACCACCCTGCGGCCGGACGGCACCCCGCACGTCGTACCGATGGGCGTGGTGCTGGAGCCGGGCGCTGACGCCGCCTGGGCGATCACCTCGGGGCGGTCCCGCAAGGCACGCAACATCCGCGCGGCCGGACCGGAGGGTGCGCTGATCGCCGTGTGCCAGGTCGACGGCAGGCACTGGTCGACGGTCGAGGGCCGCGCGATCGTGCTCGACGACCCGGACACGGTCCGTGCGGCCGAGCAGCGCTACGCCGGCCGCTACAAGGTGCCCCGGGTCAACCCCGATCGCGTCGCCCTGCGGATCTCGGTGACCCGGGTGCTCGGCAACGTGCGCTGATCAGCGGTTGCGCCGCCAGATCTCCGCGGACAGCACGGTCGCGAACCCGCACCACGCCGGGTACGCCGACAGCGCCGTCGCCGCGCCCGGGGAGACCCGTGCCGTGCGCCGGACCAGGTCGGCACTGCTCGCCGCGAGCACGGCGGCCACCACCACCGCCGGCCCCAGCCGATGGGCGCGGAAGAACACCCAGGACCAGCTCGCGTTGACCACGAGGTTGGCGGCCAGGGCGCTGCGGTAGGCGGTCGCCTCGTCGTGCCGCCCGGCCGCCTCCAGCCGGTCGAGCGCGTGGCCGGCGGTGAGGGCGACGTCGGTGTAGAGCGTCGTCCAGGCGACCGGGAACACGGCGCCCGGCGGCTGGAACGGCGGCTTGTCGAGGTCGGCGTACCAGGCCGAGGTGACGTCCCTGCTCGCGAGGCTCCCTGCAGCCGCCGTGGCGCCGACCGCGGCCGCAACCCGCGCGAGCCGGGCCAGCCGGCCGCTCATCGCTGCTCCAGACCGCTCGCGTCGCAGACCCAGGCGAGCAGGCACGCGCGCTCCCCCGGCGTCTCCCGGTGCAGGCCGAGGTAGTGGGTCGGTCTCTCCGCGCGGTCCTGCCAGAACCTCCCGCCGGGCAACCGGCGCCTCGTGGCCGCGAGCCACACGGCCGTGTCGGCGCCCGCCTCGGCGTCGCGCAGCAGCGGACGCGTGAGCGTGCGGAACAGGGGCAGGGAGGTGGCGACGCCCGGGGTGTCGGCCCAGCCCGGGTGCATGACCTGGACGTTGACGTCGTACGGCGCCCAGCGCTCCTGGAGCAACGGCGCCACCGCGACCTGCATCCGCTTCGAGCGCGCGTACGCCGTGGTCCCGCGGTAGCGGCCGTAGCGGTACTCCGGGTCCTCGAGCGGCAGCGGCTGGGCGTACATGCCTCCGGAGGAGACCAGCACCACCCGGGCGTCCTGGCCGGCGAGCACGGGCAGGAGCAGCTCGGTCATCAGCACCGGACCGAGCACGTGCGTGGCGACGGTGAGCTCGTGACCGTCGACCGATTCCGTGCGCTCCGCGGGCAGGGTGCCGGCGTTGTGGACCAGCACGTCGAGCCGGTCGACGCGGGCGGCGAGGTCGGCGGCGAACCGGCGTACGTCCTCGAGGTCGGAGACGTCGCAGCGCTCGAGGTGCAGCTCGGCCGAGGGCAGCCGCTGCTGCAGCTGTGCCAGCGTCGCCTTGCCACGCTGCTCGTCGCGCACGAGCAGGTGCACGGTCGCACCCAGCTCGGCGAGCCGCTCGGCGGTGGCCAGTCCGAGACCCGAACCGGCGCCGGTCACCAGCGCCCGACGGCCCGCCATCGAGCCGGGCGCGGGATCGTCGGCCGGCCACCCGAGGCGGCGTACGACGTAGCCGAGGCGCGTGTAGCCGGGCACGACCGTGCGGTCGAGCGCGGTGTCGAGCAGGCGGTTCATCGGTGCTCCGATCTCGGCGAGCGGGTCTGCCGGAACAGGGGCGGCAGGAACCGCACCATCAGCGTGGACCAGGTCAGGTGGGTGATCAACGGCGCCTGCAGGCCACCGGACGCCCGGCGCTGGAGGCTGAACAGCGTGCCCATGACGCTTGCCGCGAGCACGAGCGCGGGGTTGCGGGTCGTGGTGGTCGCGAGGGCGTAGACCGCCGTCGAGGCGGCGACCGGCTGGAGGCCGCCCGGTGCAGCGTCCAGAGCGGTGTAGAGGGCGCCGCGGAAGAAGATCTCCTCGCCCACGCCGTTGGCGAGGGCCGTCAGGAGCACGAGTCGGTCGTCACCCTCGTCGGCGAACGCGAGCACGTGGCTGATCGCCTTCTCCAGCACGGGAATGCGCCGCGCCACCAGGGCGCATCCGTAGAAGAAGCCGAACGCCGCGACCCCGGTGGCGACCGGGGTCAGCACCGGCCGACGCAGCGTGGCGTCGCGGTTCTCGATCCAGCCCAGGTGCAGCGGTCCCGAGAGCAGGCCGCCGAGGGTCCATGCGCCCGCGACCGCACCGGTGGACAGGTAGAACTCGCGAGACCCCGGCCGGGTCGACAGCGACGCCCCGAGCAGCGCGGCACCGGCCAGCGCGGTGCCGGCGACCACCTCGCGCCGGCGGCGTACGACGGCCGGCGGCTCGCGGTGCTGCACCGGGACGACGTGCGTCAGCGGCATCGGCAGCAGCCGGGCGAGTCGTCCGCCGCGTGCCGTCGCGCGCGATCCCGGCCGTCTCAACGCTTTCCCTTGCGTTCTTCGAGGGCGTGGCGCACGGCGTCGTCGTACGAGGTCAGCTCGAACGGCACCACGTCGCGGATCGCCGGGTCGCGCACCACCACCTCGTTGACCATGGAGTCCACGAGGTTCCGCCCTGCCCGGGTGTCCACGTCGGTCACCAGCGCGAGCCAGCGTGAGGACAGCCCCGGGCTGAGCAGCGGCACCGGCACGATCGGCAGGCTGCGGCCTTCGATCGCCGCCACGCGGGAGAGCATGGTGCGGTACTCGAGCACGTCGGGGCCGCCGATCTCGAAGGTGCGGTCCAGGGCTCGTGGCTCGTCCAGCACGCCGACGAGGTAGCGGACCACGTCGGCGACGGCGATCGGCTGGGTCCGGGTGCGCACCCAGCGCGGCGTCACCATCGCGGGCAGGTGCTCGACCAGCTGCCGCGTGATCTCCCAGGAGATGCCGCCGTGGCCGACGATGATCCCGGCCCGCAGCACGGTGACCGGGACACCGCCGTCGCGCAGCAGTCCCTCGACCTCGCGGCGACTCCGCAGGTGGGCCGAGAGCGCGTCGCGGTCGTCCCCCAGGCCGCCGAGGTAGACGATCTGGCGCAGACCGGCCTCGGCGGCGGCCCGGCCGAACGACCGGGCCGCGGCGGCGTCGCGCTGCTCGAAGTCGGCCGTGTCCAGCGCGTGCACCAGGTAGTACGCCGCACTGCAGCCCTCGACCGCGTCGGCGAGGCTGGCCGGCTCCGACACGTCGCCGGCGACCGCGGTGCCAGGCCCCTGGTAGCGCTCGGGCCGGCGAGTCATCACCCGGACGTCACGCCCTGCGTCGACGAGGGCACGGACGAGGCGGCGACCGACGAAACCGGTGCCACCTGCGACCAGGATCGTGTCGCTCACGGGCTCCGCTCCCCTGCCGGAGCCGTCGACCGGTGCCGACCGGGCTGTGGCCGCTGGTGTCCCAGCTCGCCACCGATCCGGCCGCCGAAGGGACGCCCGTGGTCGGCGTACTCGGCGCGCCAGTAGGCGAACGTCCACTCGCCGAGCTCGACCCGGTCACCGGTGCGCAGGATCTTGCGCCACACCGGCAGCCCGTTCACCCGCGTGGAGCCCGCCCCGGACTCGTCGACCAGCACCAGCTCGTCCTCGTCGTCGTGCACGACGGTGGCCTGGAGCGGCGCGAGTGCGGCCAATTGGACGTCGCAGGACCGGTCCGAGCCGAACGTCGTGCGGTCGCTCCGGAGCGGGAAGACGACCCTGCCGTCCTCGGGACGCTGCTGCTGGTTCACGGCGAGCACGAGGCGCGGGTGCCCACCACGCCGGGGATCATGCGTCGTCGTCACCGGTGCCGCAGGCAGGCGGCGGAACGTCGGAGCGATCGGGACCAGCGTCGCGGGCGGCAGCAGCTCCTCGCCCGGCAGGACACCGTCCGACGACCGACGCCGGCCACGTAGTCCCACGACCGCCCCGCCGAGGCCCACCACGCGCAGATGAGGGGATCCGGTCAGCCTGCGCTGCACCCAGCCCGACTGCGTCGAGCCCAGCTCGAGCAGACGTCGGCCGCCGGCGAAGATGGTCACGCGCAGACCGAGGTCCGCCACCGCTGCCGCGAGGCCGCGGACCTTCGAGGCGTCGCGGCGCCCGGCGAAGAAGACCGGGTCGTCCACACGGAGCTCCAGCTCGTGTCCCGAGCCGGTGAGCTGCCCGGTCACGCGACCGAAGCCCGGCACGTCAGCACTGAAGCAGAGGTCCGCCCGCACCTCCACGGCCTGCGCCACCGCTCAGCCCTCCGTGGCCTGGTCGCGGGTGGTGACCTGCAGCGTGCCGTCGAGCTTCCACACCGCCCGCGGCGCGTCCGGCCCGGTGTCGCGTGGCACCTCGACCGACATGTCCACGAACCGGTAGTTGATCTCCGCCTTGCGGCCGGTGAGGAACGACCACATCTCGCGGCCGAGGTCGGTCCAGTCGAGGACCTCGTCCCCACGGGTCTGGCTGCTGCTCATGGTCACCACTCCTTCAACATATTCCTGAACACGTTGTTTAGGTTTATGCTCCTAATGTGAACCACAGCGAGGTGAATGCGCAAGTGCTCGAGCCGGATCTCACGATCGGCGACCTGGCCACCGAGACCGGGCTGACCCCTGCCGTCCTGCGCATGTGGGAGACCCGGCACGGCTTCCCCAAGCCTCACCGGCTGCCCAGTGGGCACCGCCGCTACACCCGCGAGGACGCGGACCTCGTCCGCCAGGTGCTGCGTCGTCGCGACGCCGGCATCCGTCTCGACGTCGCGATCGCCGAGGCCGTCGGTACGACGGCACCGAGCGCACCTTCGGTCTTCGCCGAGATCCGGCGTCGGCACCCCGCCCTGGGCCCGCACCGTCTCCGCAAGTCCACGCTGCTGGCGGTGTCCTGGGCGTTGGAGGACGAGTTCTGCGCCCGGGCCGACCGGCCGGTGCTCTTCGGCGCCTTCCAGGAGGAGCGCTTCTACCGCGCTGCCGCCCCGCGGTGGCGCGAGCTGGCGCGGGTGGCGCGCTCGACCATGGTGCTCGGCGACTTCGAGGCTCCCGAGGAGTTCCCCCGGGGGGGGCCGATCCCGGTGCCGCTGCCGGCGGACGCACCGATGCGGCGCGAGTGGACCGTGGTCTGCGACGCCCCCGACCTCTCGGCCTGCCTGACCGCCTGGGAGCTCCCCGGACAGACGGCAGTCGCCGACCGCGACCGCCTCTTCGAGTCACTGTGGACCGTCGACCCGCGCGCCGTCCGCGACGCGGCGCGCGTCTGCGCCCGCGTGGCGCAGACCGCCGGGGTGCCGGAGGCGCAGGCACTCCTCCACCACCTCGCCGACGAGCCGCCCGCCGTGATGACCGACATCGCGGGCGCCACGGTGCTGATGAACCGCGTCGTCGCCTACGTCGACCGCCTGTCGCACTGACCTGCGCTCGTCCGAACCTCCACGCGCTGTTCAGGATCGACGCGCACCCCTCACCGGGCCGGCACGCGCCCTGGCGGGCAGCTCGGTGCCGCCCAGCGCCGCGTCGATCCGTACTCCTGCGGTCACCACCACGTCGGGTCCCTCCACCACGCAGCGGATCAGCCTCGCGTCCTGGCGTACGGCGATCCGCTCCGCCGCCGCACAGGGGTCGTCCCCGGCCTGCAGGGCCGACGCACCGGCGAGCGCCGCGAGATCGGCCGCGACCTGGGCCTTGCGGTGCGCGAGGACGAGCACGACCACGGCCAGACACAGGGCCGTCACGAGGACCAGGACGCCGACGAGGCCGAGGGCGACCACCGTGGCGGCCCCCTGCTCGGCGCCGTGGCGACGGCGGCCGCTCACGAGCCTGGCTCCTGCGCGGCGACCGCACGAGCCCGCACGTGGTAGGTCGGCACGAACGCGAAGAGCCCGCCCGGCCCGCGCACCGGCGCATCGACCATCACCAGGATCGTGTCGCCCTCGTCCTGCACCGAGAAGGTCGCGCCCGTCGTCGCCACCCGGCGGCCGAGGGCCACACTCGCGGACGTCGAGTCACCGCGCGCCGCAGCACGGGCGGTCTCCCGCGCCGCGTCCAGGGCGCGGACCTGGGTCGCACCCACCGCGATCAGCCAGACCAGCCCGATCGCGAAGACGACCACCACGGGCAGCACGACGGCGGCCTCGGCGGTCACCGCACCTGACTCCGTGCGCGTGCGCTGCATCGAGCACCTCCTTCCCTGGAGCGGCCGGTGGGAACAGGCCCCGCGCATCCCCACCGGCCGCGTCTGTGGGTCCTCAGAACGGCAGCATGTTGAGGACGTGGTCGAACACCGTCTTCACGATGTGCTGACCCGTGTCGCTGGTGAGGAACTTGAAGAGCAGGCCGGCGAAGCCGACTCCGGCGCCTGTGCACACGGCGTACTCGGCGGTGGTCGCCCCCGCCTCGTCGCGCTTCTGGTTCATCGTCGTGACCATCACAACTCCTACATCTCGAGCCACCGGCAGTGGCGCTTTTCCTTGTAGGTATGAGGTTTCCGGCTCGGTCAGGGCGTCGCGACCAGTCATCTGCGAGCGGTGGACACAGGCCGCGGGCTCGGCCCTGTGGACGGCGCACGGTCACCCGAAGAACCTCATCGAGGAGAAGACGCCGACCACCATCGGGACGACGCCCACCAGCACGAACGCCGGCAGGAAGCAGACTCCGAGCGGGGCTGCGGCCCGCACCTCCACGCTCCGGGCCAGCGCGTCCGTGCGGCTGCGCGACTGAGCAGCAAGCTCGACGGCCAGGGCCTCGACCGCAGTGCGGACGGAGGCGCCGGACTGGTGGGCCCGGGCGAGCGACCGCCCCAGCGGTCGGAGCTGAGGGTGCTGGGCCAGCTGCTGCCACACGGCCGCCGGATCGACGCCCAGGGCGAGCCGGTGCCGGACGACCTGCAGCTCGTCGGCCACCGCACCCGGGAGGGCGGCGGCCACCGTCTCGAACGCCGCGGACGTCGCGGCACCGGCTGCCAGGCACGCACCCAGCAGGTGCACGGCCGTGGGGAGATCGCGCTCCAGCTCCTCCCGTCTCCGGCGCGACGCCGGGCTCTCGGCGCCGCCCAGCACCTTCCAGGCCACGGCGGCGACTCCCAGACCGGCGACCGCCCCGATGAGCCCGCCCACGAAGACCCAGCCGCCGACGAACGCGAGCGGGACCAGCGCGGGGCGCAGACGCAGCAGCAACGCGCGTTCGTCGTTCCCACCGCGCGGAGCCGACGGCGGCCGACGGAGCCGGTAGCGCGGCCGGACGAGCAGCGGCGTGGCGGTGGCCGCGAGGAGGGCGGCGACGGCAGCGTGCGCGTTCATCGGCGTCGCCGCCCGGTGACCTGATCGCCGATGTGGGCCAGCCACGAGAGGCCGGCGTACTCCAACGCCAGACCTGCGCACAGGCAGACCAGGCCCGGTGTGGTGTCCAGCAGGAAGCCGAGCGGGTCGCCACCGATTCCGCTGCCGAGGAGCAGGACGCCGACCGGGAGCACGGCGAGGAGCCGCGCCGTCGCCTGCGCGGCGGCCAGCTCGGTCGCCACGACCCGGGCCGTGGCGCGCTCGGCCCGGAGGTGCTCGGCCGCCGCGGTCAGCGTGCCAGCCAGCCCTGCACCCGACCGGTGACCCACCTGCCAGGCCGCCGCCACCACGCGGAGCTGGGCAGCACCGGCCCGGCCGGAGAGCTCTCTCAGCGCCTTCGGTACGTCGGCGCCGAGCCGGGCAGCGGCCGCCACCGGAGCGAGCTCGGACCAGTCCTCTGCAGCCGCGACCACCGCCGATCCTGGCGGCTGACCGGCGCGGAGGTCCGCGGCGAGTCCCTCACACAGGGCCACCACGAGGTCCGCACGACGGTCAGCGGCTGCGGCGCGACGACGCCGCCGGAGCTCTCGCGACCCGGCCGCGAGTACGGCCACGGCCACGAGCGCCAGCACGACCCTCGAGCCGTCGAGCACGGCGATCGACCAAGCCGCAGCTGCGACCAGGGCGGCCGTCCCGAGCCCGCGGGCCATCCTCGGGCGAAGGACCTCGAGAGGACGGGGAGGAGCGCTGCGCACGAGCAGCGCGCCCGCCGCCCCCGCCGCGAGCACCGCTCCCAGGTCGGTCATCGCGGTGCTCACCGTGCGAGCAGCTCCTCCAGCCGGTCGAAGCCCGGCCCCGGGTGCGCCCGCAGGTCGGCGTCGAAGGTCACCGCGGCGACCACCTCCACGTCCGCACCGGTACGGCGGAGCACACCCACGTCGCGCACGTGGCGAGGCCCTCCGCGGGGACGATGCAGGTGCACCACCAGGTCGACCGCGGACGCCAGCTGGCTCAGCGCCGCCTCGCGGGGGAGGCCCGCCGCCATGGCCAGGCTCGCGACGCGGTTCGGCACATCGGCCGCCGAGTTCGCGTGCAGCGTGCCACACCCGCCCTCGTGGCCGGTGTTCATCGCCGCAAGCAGGTCGACGACCTCGGCTCCGCGCACCTCACCCACGACGAGGCGGTCGGGGCGCATCCGGAGCGCCTGGCGCACGAGGGTCCGGAGCGTCACCTCCCCGGAGCCCTCGATGTTCGGCGGTCGGGACTCCAGCGCCACCACGTGCGGGTGCTCCGGTCGCAGCTCGCTGGAGTCCTCGACCAGCACCAGCCGATCTCCGGCGTCGCACAGCGTGAGCAGGGCGTTGAGCAACGTGGTCTTGCCCGAGCCGGTGCCGCCACTGACCAGGAAGGCGAGCCGCTGCCCGATCACACGAGCCAGGAGGCGGGCACCGTCCTCGCTCAGGGCTCCCGCCGCTCGCAGGTCGTCGAGGCTGAAGACCCGGCGGCGCGGCACCCGGAGGGAGAGCACCGTGCCCGGCCGGGCGATCGGCGCCAGGACGGCATGGAACCGGGTGCCGTCGGGCAGCCGCAGGTCGACGTACGGGGACGCGTCATCGAGGCGCCGCCCGCCGGCAGCTGCCAGGCGCTGCGCCAGGCGGCGCACCGATTCGTCGTCGGCGAAGGTGACCGGCGTCAACTGCAGCCCCTCACCGCGGTCGACCCAGACCTGGCCGGCGCCGTTGACCAGGACGTCGGTGACGCCGGGCAGGCGAAGCAGCTGGTCGAGCGGACCGGCGCCGTGGACCTCTCGGCGAAGCGCGTCGTGCACGGCCAGCACGGTGGCGTCGCCCACCGGTCGCTTGTCCTCGCGCAGCGCCCGTGCGACGCGCTCCGGGGTGAGCTCGGCGCCACCGCGTGCCAGCTGGTCGCGCACCGCGACCAAGACGTCTTCGGAGACGGTGCCGGGATCGGTCATGCCGCCCGCCCAGTCCGGCTGCGGAGCAACGTCGCGGCCTCTCGCGCTGCGCGGGCGAGCGGACCTCGGCCGGACCGCAGCGGTCCGATGCCCAGGCTGATCACCTCGTCGAGCCCGCGCTGGTCACCCATGGTGGCGACGACCGGAATCCCGAGAAGCTCCGCCACCTCCGCCGGCGCGACACCAGCCGACCCACCGCGCAGCACCAGACCGGCGTTCGCTCCGGGCGGCAGTCGCCTCGCGATGCGCGTCGCGGCACTCACCGCCGGCACCGTGAGGGTCGAGACCAGGAGCACCTGATCACACCGTGAGAGCACCTCGTCGACGACCGGGTCCGGATGGCGAGGCACGTCGACGACCACGGACGCGAAGCCCCGACGTCCGGCGGACAGCGCCTCCCTCATGGCGAATGCCTCGAGCGTGGAGGTCCGCTCGACCGGCCACGCGAGAACCGAGAGGCCGTCCCGCCGAGGCAGCGCCTCGCGCAGGGAGCGGGCGCTCAGTCGACCGGTGGCCTGCATGAGCGCGTCCCAGCGGATCCCGTCGACCTCCTCGACCCCGAGCACGCGGTCGATCCCGGCGCCGAGCGGGTCTGCGTCCACCACCAGGGTCCGCTCGTCGGCCGCACAGACCTGTCCGAGCGCGGCCGCGAAGACACTGGCGCCCACGCCGCCGGCACCGCCGAGGACGGCCACGGTCACACCGGCCGAGTCGGCCCCGTCGCCGACATCGGTGAGCAGCTCGACCAGCCAGGCCTCGGAGGCGGGCAGCACGATGACCGATTCGGCGCCGAGGTGCAGCGCATCGCGGAACAGGTCCCCGGACAACGGGTCGCGGCCGACGACGTGCACGCGCTCACGCCGTGGCGGTGCGCACGTCGCCAGGTCGGCCGATCGGTCGGCACCGACCAGCACGACCGGCGACGCCGTCCAGGAGCGCAGAGCGGACTCACCGGAGCGGGCAACGTCGGCGGTCACGCCGGCCGCGGCCGCCAAGCGCACGAGCTCGGCGAGGAGCAGGTCGTCGTCGGTGACCAGCAGGGCCGCAGGCACGTCGTCCATGCGCCGAGACTGCTGCCGCCCCACCCGTACGGCGACCCGCGGATCCCGAGCCTGTGCACCGCCGACGCAGGCACGGGCCTGTGGACGGCAACGGGCTCTCCCTCGCCCGCTCACCACAGGCCCAGCTGGCCACCACCGATCCTCAGGACGAACGCACCCACCACCACGACGAAGAGCGCGCGGACGAAACGCGAACCGCGCGCGACCGCGAGCCGGACGCCGAGGTAGCCACCGGCCAGGTTCGCCGCCCCCAGCACCAGCCCGACCCGCCACTGCACGGCGCCGTGCGGCACGAAGACGCACAGGGCCGCCAGGTTGGTCGCCCAGTTCGCCATCCGTGCCTTCGCCGACGCCTCGAGAAACCCGTAGCCCAGCAGTCCGACCAGCGTGAACACGAAGAAGGACCCGGTCCCAGGACCGAGCGCTCCGTCGTACGCACCGACGACCAGGCCCGCCCCCATGGCCGCGGCGGTGTGCCGGTGACCGCTGAAGCGCAGCTGGGTGCGGGTGCCGAGCTCGGGCCGGAGCAGCACGTACGCGCCGACGGCGACCAGCACCACGAGGACGATCGGCTCGAAGGCGTCCTTGGGCAGGTGCGCGGCGAGCAGTGCTCCGCCGAGCGAGCCGAGGAATGCGAACGCCATCAGCGGCACGAACGTGCCGGCGTGCGGACGCACTCGGCGGTAGTAGGTCACCGAGCTCACCGACGTGCCGCAGATCGAGCCAAGCTTGTTGGTCGCGAGGATCTGCACCGGGCTGGCTCCGGGAAGGCCCAGGACGAGCGCCGGAAGCTGGATCAGGCCACCGCCTCCGACCACCGCGTCGACGAACCCCGCGCCCAGGGCGGCGAGCGCCAGCAGGGCGAGTGTCATCGGGTCGGGCACCTCGCCGACCCTAGACTTCACGACATGAGCCCTGTCGCTCGGCCCACCGCGGCGTTCTTCGACCTGGACAAGACGATCATCGCCCGGTCGAGCACGTTCGCGTTCAGCAAGGACTTCCAGGCCAGTGG
>DATAKN010000120.1:0-13030 GCA_036261595.1 Marmoricola sp. | reverse complement strand
TCAGGCCGAAGACGAGGTGGCCTGCGGAGACGTGCCGGGTGGTGTTCATCGCTGCTCCACGGTGATCTGCCCGAACTTCGCGTCGATGTTCAGCTCGAGCGGGGCGGTGTCCGTCGCGGGTACGCCGGACAGGTACTTGTGGGTGTCGTGGTTGATGCCGCCGCTGTCGTCGCCGGGGACGGCGATCCCGCCGGCGAAGCTCATGTCGGCGTTGACGTCGACGTTCATCGAGCGGGGCACGGTCACCAGCACGTAGCCGGTGCGCAGCTGGAGGTCGATCGTGCGTCCGGCCAAGGCCTGCGGATCCGAGACCTTGGTGAGGTCGAGCTCGATCATGCCCACGGTGGCGTCGTACGACGGCAGCACCTGCGCCGCCGACGTGGGGGCCGCGTAGAGCTTGCGTGCGTCGGTCCCGAAGGCTCCGCCGACGGCCACGTTCGCGGCGAGGGCGATCGTGGAGACGATGCCGATCAGGATCAGGCCGCCGGGGCGACCGACCAGCGAACCGACCAGGAGCATGACCCCGGTGATCGCGAGGGCCAGGGCGGCGTAGGCGCCGTCGGCGACCGTGTGGCCGTCGTCGTAGATCGCGAGGCTGCCGAGGGCGATGCCGATCAGGGCGAGGGTCGGCCAGAACCACACGATGCCGGTGCGCTTGGGGTGCGGCGGCACCATCGGAGGTCTCGTGACGGGCTGCTGCCACACCGGCGGCTGGGCGCCGGCGAACGCCTGCGTGTCCTGCGGAGCCGGGGCGTAGGCGACCGTCGGTTCGGTGGCGCTCGTCCCAGTGCCTGGCGGAGGAGGGGGCGGGGTGGTCGTGGACCCGGCCGTCCAGGTCGGCGCGGCCGATGTCGTCGGGGCGGCCGCGGACGTCCAGGCAGACGGAACCGGCGGCTGAGGCCGAGGTGTGGAGCCGTCGCGACGTCGGTCGCGGACGATCATCACCACGGCGAGGATCACCGCGAGGCTGACGAACGGCCAAGCTGCGTCGAAGCCGTTGAAGCTGTCGCCGACCGCCAGCAGGAACGCGATGGCGGCGGCCGCGAGGAGGAGGATCTTGCGGGGCTCGGCGCCGACGTGGATGGGAGCGTGCTCGGCGCCGTCCTCGGGGACGAGCAGCCAGCAGACGGCGTACACGACCAGACCGGCACCGCCGAAGAACGTGAGCACGACCAGCAGCACCCGGATGATCGTCGGGTCGATGTTGAAGTGCCGACCCAGGCCGCCGGCAACGCCGGCGATGTACCGGTCCGTGGTGCTGCGGCGGAGTCCGTCGAGGCTCCGGTGGACCGGCGAGGGTGAGGGCTGCGCAGTGGGTCCGCTGGTCGGTCCAGCGCTCGGGCCCGGGTCGTTGAGGGTCTCGTTCATGTCTCCATCGTGTTCTCCTGCGGCGGACCCCGCCATCGGGGACGACCCTGATCCTCTGCTGACCAGCCCTGCCTGTGGTCAGGGTCGGCTCAGGGCCCGTACCCGATGTCCGGGACCGCCACGGATGCCACGATGGGACGGTGAGCACCTCCCTGACCGAGCCGGCGTCCGAACGGTCCGGGCCTCCCAAGGCCTACCGGGACACCGACGAGGCGGTGCTCGGAGGGGTCGCCGCGGGCCTCGCCGCCCACCTGGGCGTGCCGGTGCTCTGGGTGCGCCTGGCCTTCATCGTCACCGCGGTGATGGGCGGCTTCGGGGTGGTGTTCTACGCGGGCCTGTGGATGGTGCTGCCCGCCCAGCGCCACTTCGACGACCAGGCGCCCGGCCTCGCCGCCGCCCAGCGCCAGGGCAAGCGCCCTGGCCGGATCCGGCGGCTCGTCGACTTCGGTCCACTCGTCGCGACTGCTGCCGTCGCGATGGGCCTTGCTGGACTGCTCGTCGTCGCGACCGGTCACGGCTCCTTCTTCTGGCCGGTCCTGCTCGGGCTCACCGGCATCGCGGTGCTCTGGCGGCAGGCCGACGAGGCGCAACGAGCACGCTGGATCGACCCGTCCGGGCGGGTCAACGTGGTCCGTGCGGTCGTGGGTGTCGGAGGGGCTGCGGCGTACCTGCGGCTGCTGGCCGGCGCCATGCTGCTGGTGGCTGCCATTCTCCTGTTCTCGCTGTCCAGCGGTGACTGGGCCGCAGTCCGCACCGTCGGCGTGGCGGTCGCGCTGTGCTTCGTCGGGCTCGGCTTCATCGTCGGTCCTTGGCTGTTCCGGCTGTCCTCGGACCTCAGCGAGGAGCGGGCGGAGCGGATCCGGTCGCAGGAGCGGGCCGACGTGGCCGCGCACTTGCACGACTCGGTGCTGCAGACGCTCGCGCTGATCCAGAAGTCCGCCCACGACCCCACGGCGGTCGCCCGCCTCGCCCGATCCCAGGAGCGCGACCTGCGCTCGTGGCTCTTCGACGCGACCGGAGGCGACGCCACCACCTTCGCCGCCGCGCTGCGCACGATTGCCGGCGAGGTCGACGACGCCTACGGCGTCCCGGTCGAGGTGGTCTGCGTGGGCGACCCTTCGGTCTCCGAGCAGCTGCGGCCGATCGTGCTGGCCGCGCGCGAGGCGGTGGTGAACGCCGCGCGGCACTCCGGTGCCGCCAAGGTCGACGTGTACGCCGAGGCCACGACCGAGCGCGTGGAGGTGTTCGTGCGCGACCGCGGCGCCGGCTTCGACCCGGAGGCCGTCGCGACCGACCGGCACGGGCTGCGCGACAGCATCGTCGAGCGGATGAACCGCCATGGCGGCACCGCCGAGATTCGGACCCGGCCCGGCGAGGGCACCGAGGTCAGGCTGACGCTACCCCTGGGAGGACAGTCATGAAGAAGCACTCCGTCGTGATCGTCGACGACCATGCGATGTTCCGTGCCGGGGTGCGCGCCGAGCTCGGTGACGCGGTCGAGGTGCTGGCCGAGGCAGCAGACGTCGACGAGGCCGTGGCCGCGGTGCTCACCCAGCAGCCCGAGGTGGTGCTGCTCGACGTACACCTGCCCGGTGGCGGTGGCGGTGACGTGATCCGGCGTACGCACGGGAAGGCGCCGAGCACTCGCTTCCTCGCACTGAGCGTCTCCGACGCCGCCGAGGACGTGATCGGCACCATCCGCGCCGGCGCTCGCGGATACGTCACCAAGACGATCACCGGGGCGGAGCTCCTCGACGCGATCGACCGGGTGGCCGCGGGGGACGCGGTGTTCTCGCCGCGGCTCGCGGGCTTCGTGCTCGACGCGTTCGCCGGGACCATCGAGGTCGCCGCGGTCGACGAGGACCTCGACCGGCTCACCGAGCGCGAGCGCGAGGTGATGCGGCTGATCGCCCGCGGCTACTCCTACAAGGAGGTCGCCTCGGAGCTGTTCATCTCCACCAAGACCGTCGAGACCCACATGGGATCGGTGCTCCGCAAGCTGCAGCTGTCCTCACGCCACGAGCTGACCCGCTGGGCATCCGAGCGTCGGTTGCTCTGAACGGCGCGCCGCCGAGATGTGCGGTCGGACCCGCCCGCGCCCTCGATCGGTCCAGACCAGCGAGCTCGCGACCGTGCGCAATTCCGCGTGCCGGCGACCGCGTCTTCTGCAGACGTGTGCAGTGCACCATCGTGCACGGCGCGCTGCGTTGTCGCGGAGCGGCGAGGTACTCGAGAGTCCGTGCAGCGTCGGACCACCGGGGGACGGCGACTGTCAAGGGGTACGTATGCGAAGAAGAAGACTGCTCGGGACCGCAGGGCTCGGGGCGGCGGCTGGACTGGCCGCAGCCCTCGTCGTTGGCGCTTCGGTGCCGGCCAACGCCGCCACCACCACGAGGAGCGCGGCCGGTTGCCCCGCTCAGCTGCGACTGGACGACGGTGCGTGCTCGGCACCCATCAAGGAGAATTCGCCGACCGCCTTCCAGCGGGACCAGCGGTCGGCCAAGGCCGCCGACGTGGCACGGATCTACCGGTCGCTGCACAACGCTCCGACCTCCTCGGCCGGGGTGACGCCCGACACCACGGTGGACCCCGGCGGTGGTGGCACGGACTACAAGCTCCCCGAGGTCGCCAACATGACGATCTACAAGGAGGGGCAGGGCAACAGCAAGAAGTCCTACACCTGTGGGCCCAGCGCGACCCGCAACATGGTGGCGGCGATGTACAAGCACCGTGACGGCGCCTACAACGACTTCGGCGAGCACCAGTTCGAGCTCTGGGAAGGCACGACCACGTCCGGCACGTCCCGGGCGAATGTCGCGGCGGCTCTGAACAACCACTTCTCGTCGTTCGGCCACTGGGTCACGACGCGACCCGCGGATCGTGACGAGTACCTGTCCTACGTCATCTCCGACACCCAGTACCACCAGTCGGTGATCGCCAACATCGACACGGAGGAGCTGTCCTTCTTCAACGGCAAGGCGTTGAACCACTTCGACTTCGTGTACGGGTACGACACCACGGCCTCCACGCGGTATCTCTACATCGGGGAGGAATGGGACCCGATCTTCATCTATGGGTCGTCCAGCTACGGGAACCCGTACGGGAAGCACAAGGAGGTCCTCGCGCACGCCTACAACGCCGTGATCAAGACCTCCATCCACGGGATCGTGGCGTGATCCCGCGGCCCGCTGCGGTGATCCTGGCCGTCCTGCTGGGGTCCACCGTGGCGGGCTGCGGTGCGGGAAGTACGCCCGGGGGAGCGGAGCCGCACAGCGGCCGAAGCGCCGCCGTCGACACGAAGACGCCCGCGCCGCCAGCCGCCACGACCTCGGTGAGACTGGGAGCCGAGACGAGGCTCGGCTTGGACGGTCGCCCCGGGCCGGCGGCCCTGGACGGCACCACCCTGGCCTATCCGCTGGGACGCGACGGCCGGGCGTGGGACCGGGTGGTCACCGTGTCCCTGGCCACCGGGCAGAGCCGTGAAGTCGCCCGAACCGGCTTTCCGGGCGGTTTCGTGAACTGGGTGGCGGTCGCCGGCTCGTGGGTCGTGTACGTCGACCAGTCCGCGAAGCAGTCCGACGCGGACCCAGAGGTGCTCTGGCGGGTCGTCGCCGTCGACCCCGGAAGCGGCCACCGGCTTGTCCTCTCCTCCAATGCGGACCGTCCGGACCCGTACGTGCCGATCGTCCAGTCCGGAGGGGGGTACGTCTTCTGGACCCAGGCCGAGGCCGACCGCACCGCGCGGGAGCTGCTGTGGAAGCCCGGTCTGGCGAAGCCTCGCGACGTGCTGCGCCACACGGAGATGACCCCCGGCAGTGCGAGCGTCTCCCGGGACGGGCTGGTCTACCTCGGGGCCGCTGCGACGGGTGCGCGCGGCCACACCGTCGGAGGTGACTGCTGGCGCGTCCCGCTGACCGGTGGCACTCCCGAGCCACTCACGCACACGGCGCTGGCGATGGACTGCGTAGCGGGCGGTGACACGGTCGCGTGGACGTTGCACATCGACCCCGAGGTCACGCCCCAACCTGACGACGGCATCCTCGACGACCCCTACGAACTCTGGGCGCGGACCGGCGATGGCGAACCACGCCTGCTTCGACGCGGGTACTTCCCTCTGACCCACCCGGGCGTCGGGGGCGGCTACGTCGCGTGGCAGACCTATGCCCAGCGGCTGACGGTGCAGAGCGCGGCGAATCCCGCTGCGCGGTCCCTGGCGCCCGGAAAGCCCGTGGAGCAGGTCCTCGCCGACGGGGACAACTTCGTCTACATCACGCGGGACGGATCCGGTGACATGGCGCACGTCCTCGCCGTCCCGTCGGTCGGCTGACCGAGCCGCAGGTCTACCACGCGTCGACCGGCCGGCCGCTGCCGGTGAACGTCGCGCCGGCCAGCAGCCGCGCGACGATGCCGCGGGTCTCGGCGGGGTCGATGACGTCGTCGATCTCGAAGTGGCGGGCGGCGTTGAGCGCAGCGGCCTGCGCCTGCGCGGCCTCGGTGAGCTCGCGCACCGTGCGCTCCCGCTCCTCGTCGTCGGTGATCGCCTCGAGCTCCTTGCGCATGGACAGCCGGACGGCGCCCTCGATGCCCATCGGACCGAGGTGAGCACCCGGCCACGCCAGGGTCATCAGCGGCTCCCGGGTGCTCCCGCCGAGCATGGCCTGGGCGCCGAGGCCGTAGCCGCGTCGCAGTACGACGCCGATCAGCGGCACCGACAACCGCGCCCCTGCGATCAGCAGACGAGAGGCGTGCCGGACGAGCCCGCCCGCCTCCGCCTCCGGGCCGACCATCATCCCGGGGGTGTCGACCAGCGACAGCACGGGGAACCCGTAGGCGTCGCACAGCTGCAGGAAGCGGGCCGCCTTGTCGCCGGCGTCGGCGGTGATCGCCCCGGCCATGGCCTGGGTGTTGTTGGCGATCACGCCGACCGTGCGGCCCTCGAGGCGACCCAGAGCGGTGAGCAGCTCCGGGGCGAACTGCGGTCGCAGGACGGTGACGGTGTCGGCGTCGCAGAGCGTCTCGACGATCGGCAGCACGTCGTACGCCGTGCGGTCGCGCTCGGGGACGACGTCCCGGAGGACCTCCTGGTCGGGCGTCTCCCAGTGCTCGAGCGGCCCGAGGAAGTAGCCGAGCAGGGACCGGGCCGCCGCGCCGAGCTCGTCGGGGTCGGCCACCAGATCCACGACGCCGTTCGCGGTCATCGTGGTCAGTGGCCCCACGTCGGCCGCCGCCACCTCGCCGAGGCCGCCGCCGGCGATCATCGCCGGGCCGCCCATGCCGAGGGAGGCGCCTTCGGAGGCGACGATGAGGTCCGCGCAGCCGGCGATGACGGCGTTGCCGGCGAAGCAGTAGTTGTCGACCACCGCGATGCGTGGCACGCGCCCGGAGAGACGGGCCCAGCCCGCGAACGTGGGGACATCGAGGGCCGAGACGACCGGTACGTCGGTGTCACCCGGCCGGCCGCCGCCTCCGGCCGCGAAGAAGATCGTCGGCAGCCCGAGGCGCTCGATCACGTCCAGGAGCCGGTCGGTCTTCTGGTGGCCGCGGATGCCCTGGGTCCCGGCCATGACGAGGTAGTCGTAGGACAGGACGGCGCACGGCCGGCCGCCGATCGTGGCCACTCCTCCGACCAGCCCGTCGGCGGGGGTGCGGTCGAGGAGCTCGTCCAGGGTGCGCCGGGCCGCCTGGGCGGCGGTCACGAACCGGCCGTACTCGACCAGCGAGCCGGGATCGACGACGGAGGCGATGTGCTCGCGGGCCGAACGACCACCGCGGGCGTGCAGGCGCTCGAGTGCCTCAGGACGCGCCGAGTCCTCGGTCAGCGCCCGTCGCGCCAGCACCTGCAGCAGGTCATCACGAATCGTCATGACCCGGAGCCTAGGCAGCGCGTCAGGCGGGCAGCAGCGTGGCCCAGGCGGGACGCCAGTCGGGGCTGCGCTGCCGCATCTCCCAGCTGAGGGCGTGCAGCGTCGGCGGCGCGCCGGCGTACCACCAGGGCAGGCTGTCGAAGGCGCGCTCCAGCGTGATCCGGACACCGTCGAACCGGACCCGGGCGGCGATCCAGGCACCGGAGTCGTCCGCGGCCTCGGCGCGGTACAGCTCGTGGAGGACGTTGGTGAGGCTCTGCACGGCGCTCTGGGGCAGGGGCGGGTCGTCGGTGGCGGCAACGAGCTGACCCTCCTCGACGGTCACGACGTGCTCGAAGGGCAGCGGTGGCTCGGCGATCCGGGCCCACCGGGCGAGCAGGGTGGGTCGTACGGGCAGGCCTCGGTCGCGGTCGACGGTGTCGCGCATCTGCCGGTGGATCTGCTCCCGCAGCCGGTTGCGGATCGTGCCCTGCGCCGCGACCCGGGCCGTGCCCTGTGCCTCCTTGAGCAGCACCGAGTCGGTGTCCCCGGACCGGGCGGCCGCGACCAGGTGCGGGTCCGCACGCGCGAGCGGCGCCAGCAGGTCGACGACCCCGTCGAACATGCCGGTGGTGCTGGTGTCCCAGCCGTCGCGCGAGCACCACGCCAGGAAGCCCGGCCGGGTTTCCCCGATCGAGCGCCAGACGGCGTCGGACGCAGCCCAGTCGGGCGCTCCGGCCAGTACGTCGATCCGGGCCGTGACCGCATCACTGCGGGCGTCGGCGACACGACCCCACAGCACCGCGCGTCCGCCGCTGATCCGCTGCATGCACGCCCACGACCCGCCCAGGCGGTAGCGCAGCACGTGCTCCTCGGTGTCCAGCTCGGTTGTGGCGCCCTCGGGCAGCCGCCCGGTGTCGGCGAGCACGGCCCACGACCACCACAGGTCGTCGGCGGACGCGAGGTCGTCCGCTTCCATGGCGAGATTGTGCCCCCTTCCGCCCTCAGCCCGGTACGCCGCTGGCGGCGAGCCGTCGCCGTGTCACTCGGCCACTTCCGCGAGAGAGGTGTCGACCAGCCACTCCACCGGGGCCACGTCGTCGGTGTAGACGCGTCCGCCGCGCAGGGCGGGAGACAGCCGGTCGGCGGTGGCCAGGGCCACGTCCGCGAGGTCGGTGGGCAGGGGTGCGGCCGCCGCACGCAGCCGCCCCGCCGGGTCGGTCGCGGTGCTGCCCACCAGCATCGAGTTGGTGGGCTCCGCGGGGTCGCGCCAGACGTTCGCGTCGCCGAACTCCGCGCGCATGGTCGCCGACAGCACCTTCTCGAGCTGGTCGGACTGCTCGGGGTGGCCCACGTTGATCACGACCAGTCCGCCCGGAGCGAGGTGCTGGCGCACCAGTGCGAAGAACTCCCGCGTCGCGAGGTAGAAGGGGATGTAGGGCTGGCGGTAGGCGTCGACCATGATCACGTCGAAGCGCCGGGTGCTCGAGCGCAGCCACGGGCGAGCGTCCGCGGTGTGCGTGTGCAGGTTCGGGCCGCCGAGGTCGAACAGCTCGTGCCCGACCTGGGTGAGCGCCGGGTCGATCTCGACGGCGTCGACGCGCGTGTCCGGGAAGTAGTGCCCGATCGCCCGGGCCGTCGTACCGGCGGCGTTGCCGAGGATCGCGACCGAGCGCGGTGGGGCGTGCCCGCCCGCGAGTGCGAGCACCAGCATCTCGTCCCAGTAGTTGCCGGTCAGCCATTGGCCGGGCCGGTACACCGAGTGCACCGCGTGACCCTCGTTGAGCTCGAGGGTCCGCTCGCCATCGGCGTCCTGGAGCACCCGGGCGTACTGGTACTCGGTCTCCTTCTCCCAGATCACTCGCTCCGAGCCGCTGCCGGCCTTCACCGTGCCGGTCGGCAGCGCGATCAACCCGAGGATCGCCACCGGTACGACGGCCGCCCGAAGCCGTCCGCGTCCGAGGTGCGGCAGTGCCGAGAGCGCCATCGCCGCCGCGAGCACCAGGAACGTGCGCCGGGTGCCGGCCACGGGGATCAGCAGCAACGAGGCCAGGAAGGTGCCGGTCAGTGAACCGACGGTGGAGATCGCGTACAGGCGCCCGGCGGTGCGGCCGGCGTCGGCGACGTGCTCGACCTGCAGCCGGACGGCGTACGGCGACACCATGCCGAGCAGCACCATCGGCAGGGCGAGCAGGGCGCCGACGCCGAGCAGCGATCCGACGAACGTGGCGGCGCTCAGCTGGTCGACGGCTCGGACCGCCTGGTGCAGGAACGGCCCGCTGACGAACGGTACGACGGCCAGCAGCGCCGCCGCGAGGAGCACGATCCGGGCCAGCCCCGCCGGGTACGGCGCCCGGTCGGCGAACCGGCCGCCGAGGCCGTAGCCGACCGACAGCGAGACCAGCACCACTGCGATCGTGTTCGCCCAGACGATCGTGCTGGCCCCGAACCAGGGAGCGAGCAGGCGCGCCGCGGCGATCTCCGCGCCGAGCGAGCCGGCGCCGACGGCGAAGACGAGCAGCTCGAGCGAGCGGGACCGGTGCGCCACGTCGCCGAACCTATCGGGCGGCCGGTGGCCGACGGGCGCCGTCGCGGCCTCAGTCACGGACCAGTGTCGGCACGCCGTGCCCCGACAGGATCTGCTCCAGCTCCGCAGCGATGTCGTCGAGCAGTCCGCGCACGTCGGGGACCAGGCCACGGTCGACGCAGAGCCCGAGAGTCACGTCGCCGGCGTAGCTGAAGATGGCCACACCCAGGCCGATCTCGCCGGAGGTCGGCACCCAGCCGATCGTGCCTCGCAGCGGTACGCCGGCGAACGTGACGGTCTGTCGCGGGCCCGGCACGTTGGTCATCACGCCGGTGCCCTTGGACGCGAAGATGTCGATCGCCAGGTTCTCCAGCGTCGACGGCGCCAGTCCGATCAACTCGAGGATCCCGTAGGCGACGAAGCCCTCGGCGGAGTGCTTGATCGCGGTCATCCGCCGCGACATCTCCCGCAGCCGGTCGACCCGACGGGCCGTCCGCAGCGGTAGCGGCAGGAAGACCAGACCGAACTTGTTGCCGAGCTCCGCCGGCAGCGGCCGGTCCAGCGGCCGCAGGTTGAACGGCACGATCGCGCGGATGTCGTGCACGGGGCTCCGGCGGCGTACGAGGTGGGTGCGCAGGGCGCCGGCGACCGCGGCGAGCAGCACGTCGTTGACGGTCGCACCGGCGGCATGCCCGGCGCGCTTGATGCGCGCGAGCGGGATCGGCTCCGACCAGACCACGGCCTTCTCGGTGCCCGCCGGTCCGCGGAGCGCGGTGTGCCGATCGGCCGGGATCAGCACCAGCTTGGCGAGGGCACTCGCGTCGGACATCACCGCCTGAGCCATCGTGACCGCCCGCTGGGGGTGGGTCGCCAGGCCGATCGCCTCGTGCCACAGGCCGTCCACGGCGCCCCGTACGCCGCTGCCCTGCTCCTCCGCGGCGGGCTCGGCGATCTCGGGTGTCTCCGCAGGGTCGTCGGTGAGCGACAACAGCACCCGGGTCAGCGCGATCCCGTCGGCGATCGCATGGTGCATCCGGAAGAACAGCGCACATCCGCCTGCGCCGTAGGGCTCGACGACGTAGAGGTCCCACAGCGGCCGTTCGCGGTCCAGGGGCACGCTGATCAGCCCGGCCACGAACTCCTCGAGCTCGGTGCGTCCCGCCGGCGCGGGCAGCTCCACCGGATGCAGGTGGTCCTCGAGGTCGAAGCCCTCGGCGTCCTCCCACCAGACGCCGTGGTCCTCGACCGCCCTTTGCCGGAAACGGGGGAACCGGTCGACGAGGCGTTCCTGCAGCACCGCCCGCAGCTGCGCGCCGTCGAGCGGCTCGTCGAACCACATCACCGAGTTGACCACCATCAGGTTGGTCGGCCGGTCCATCCGCAGCCAGGCGGCGTCCGCGGGTGCCATCCGGTGCCGGCTCATCGCGCCACCCTCTTCCGGCGCGGGCTGCGGCGCGCGCCGATCCCTGCCCGGATGGCCAGCTCGTGGAACCCGGCCGTGATGCCGTCGACCAGCACCTGGGCGTCCGGCATCGAGTCACGGTCGGTGGTGATGCCGAGGAGCAGCTTGTCGCCGTACGTCGTCACGGCGATGCCGCTGCGGAGCCGGTCGGC
This sequence comes from Marmoricola sp., assembly GCA_036261595.1. Taxonomy (GTDB): domain Bacteria; phylum Actinomycetota; class Actinomycetes; order Propionibacteriales; family Nocardioidaceae; genus Marmoricola. Next base: position 1,678 of record DATAKN010000120.1, on the reverse strand, counting down.
GATCGGGACGTAGGGGTACGTCGCGACCATCGGTCGGCCGACGAGGTACAGCGGCCGTGGCGGCCCGGGCACGTTCGTGATCACGGTCGTGAGGTTGCGATGGGGGAGCCGGAAGGCAACGTGCAGGAACGCCGCGGAGGGCATCGGTGGCAGGGCGTCGGCGATCCCGGTGATCTGCTCGCCGACCTGCGCCTCGTGCGAGGCCTTCAGGGCCCGCATCCGGATGGCCACCTCGGTGAGCCGGTCGTGGGCGTCGTCGACCTCGACAGGCAGGTCCACGAGCAGCCCGGAGACCCGGTTGTCGAACCGGCCACGGTGGTCCGGGCGGCGCACGGAGACCGGCACCAGGGTGCGGACCGTGTGGGCCGCCGGCTCCTCGCCACGGGCGAGCAGGAGGTCGCGGAAGCCGCGGGTCACCGCCGCGAGGACCAGGTCGTTCACGGTGCCGCCGAGTCGCCGGTGCGCCTCGAGCACGGTGCCGAGATCGACGTCGGTCCACCCGAAGCCACGGTCCCGACCGATCGGTCCGATCAGCGAGCTGGACCGGGTGGGACGCGCGTTGCCGACGTACCCGATGAGTCCGCGCGCGGCGGCGTACACGGACTCAACCGCCGCGCGCGGGTGCCGGAGCCCACCACCGAGGGCTGTACCGGCGGTCTGTGGAAGCGACCTCAGCTCACGCAGGCGCAGACCGAGGCCGTCCCGCACGGCGTCCGACGCCAGCTGCCCGCCCGTGGGCACGGGCGGTGGATGCCAGCTCGTGTCCGGCCCGGGCTCGCCCTCCGGGCTGGTGTCGAGCAGCGTGCAGAGCAGGTCGGTCCCGGCGATGCCGTCGACCATGGTGTGGTGCACCTTCGTCAGGAGGGCCCAGCGGCCGTCCGCAAGGCCCTCGAGCACCCAGTCCTCCCAGAGCGGAGCCGCGCGGTCGAGCGGCTCGGAGAGCAGCCTGTCGACCAGCTCGTGCAGCTCCGCATCACCGCCCGGTGCGGGCACCCTGGCCCGGTGGACATGCCGGCGCACGTCGAACTCCGGGTCGTCGACCCAGACCGGGCGGCCCAGGGCGAACGGCACGCTGACCAGCCGCTGCCGGCACCGTGGGACCAGCGGCAGCCTCCGCGCGATCGCCGCGCGGACCTCCTCCTGCGCCGGAACCGGACCTTCGAAGAACGCCACGCAGGCGATGTGCAGCGCGGCCGTCCGGCTGTCGAGGTGGAGGAATGCAGAGTCGAGCGCACTCGTCCGGTCCATGCCTCATCTCATCCCGCCGGCTGGTAGGTGGTCTCGGGGCAAAGGTCGCCGGGTCCGGGGACGTTGGGCCCCGGCCCGCCCGCGCGGGGACGCCTAGCGTCGGAAGGAGAAGGAGATGTGAGATGAGCGACCTCGAGAGGACCACCGAGGACCCCCTGCGCAGCCAGGCGATCACGATCCTGAGGAAGCGGCGCGACTTCCGCACACACCTGGTGATCTACCTGCTGGTCAACGCAGCACTCGTGGCGGTGTGGGTGGTGACGAGCTCCGGCTCGTTCTTCTGGCCGAGCTTCCCGCTGGTGTTCTGGGGGATCGGTGTGGTCATGAACGGCTGGGACGCCTACTTCGTGCACGACTTCAGCGAGGACCGGATCCAGCGGCAGATGCACCGGCTGCAGGGTGGCCACTGACCCCGCGACCCTCCCAGTGC
>DATAKN010000053.1:0-4880 GCA_036261595.1 Marmoricola sp. | reverse complement strand
CTCGAAGGAATCAGACGTGACCAAGCCCGTCGTACTCATCGCCGAGGAGCTCAGCCCGGCGACCGTCGAAGCCCTCGGCCCGGACTTCGAGATCCGGCACTGCAACGGGGCCGACCGCGGCGAGCTGCTGTCGGCGATCGTCGACGTCGACGCGATCCTGGTCCGCTCCGCGACGAAGGTCGACAGCGAGGCCCTCGCCGCGGCCGGCCAGCTGAAGATCGTGGCCCGTGCCGGCGTCGGCCTGGACAACGTCGATGTGAAGGCCGCCACGCAGAACGGCGTGATGGTGGTCAACGCACCGACGTCCAACATCGTGTCCGCCGCCGAGCTGGCCGTTGCGCTCATGCTGGCGGCGGCCCGTCACATCAGCCCGGCGCATGCAGCGCTGCGCAACGGCGAGTGGAAGCGGTCGAAGTACACCGGGATCGAGCTGTACGAGAAGACCGTCGGCATCGTGGGGCTCGGACGCATCGGCGTCCTGGTCGCTCAGCGGCTCTCGGCGTTCGGCATGAACGTCATCGCCTACGACCCGTACGTGCAGGCCGGTCGCGCCGCGCAGATGGGTGTGCGGATGGTGAGCCTCGACGAGCTGCTCGCCGAGGCCGACTTCATCAGCGTCCACCTCCCCAAGACGCCCGAGACCCTCGGCCTGATCGGCGCCGAGGAGCTGGCCAAGGCCAAGCCCAGCCTCGTCCTGGTCAACGCCGCGCGCGGTGGCATCGTCGACGAGGCGGCCCTGTACGACGCCCTGAAGACCGGCCAGATCGCCGGCGCGGGACTGGACGTCTTCGCCAAGGAGCCGTGCACCGACTCCCCGCTCTTCGAGCTCGAGAACGTCGTCGCCACCCCGCACCTGGGCGCCTCCACCGACGAAGCCCAGGAGAAGGCCGGCATCGCCGTTGCCCGCTCCGTGCGGCTCGCCCTCAACGGTGAGCTGGTCCCCGACGCGGTCAACGTGCAGGGTGGGGTCATTGCCGAGGACGTCCGTCCCGGCATCCCGCTGACCGAGAAGCTGGGCCGGATCTTCACGCTGCTGGCCGGCGAGGTGGCGCAGTCGATCGACGTCGAGGTCCGCGGCGAGATCACCGAGTACGACGTCAAGGTGCTCGAGCTCGCGGCGCTCAAGGGCGTCTTCGCCGACATCGTCGAGGAGCAGGTGTCCTACGTGAACGCCCCGCTGCTCGCCGCCGAGCGCGGCACCGCCGTACGCCTCGTCACGGATCCCGAGAGCCCCGACCACCGCAACCTGATCACGATCCGCGGCACGCTCGCCGACGGCTCGCAGTTCTCCGTGTCGGGCACTCTGATCGGCATCAACCAGCGCGAGCGACTGGTGGAGGTCAACGGCTTCATGGTCGACCTCGAGCCCACCGACCACCTGGCGTTCTTCCGCTACGAGGACCGTCCCGGCATGGTCGGCACCGTCGGTCAGATCCTCGGCGAGGCCGGGGTCAACATCGCTGGCATGCAGGTCTCGCGTGACGAGAAGGGTGGAAAGGCACTGGTCGCGCTCTCGGTCGACACGGCCGTCCCGGCCGAGGTGCTCGAGGCGATCCGCACCTCGATCAACGCCGAGTCGGTGCGCGGCGTCGACCTGACCGCCTGACCCGCTACGCCACCAGCGTCGGGCCGTCCTGCCGCACCCGGCCGGCCATGAGCCCGCGCGGGGCGTCCCGCCAGGCGACTGCGAGTCGCCCGATCGCGTCCTCGAGCACGTGCGCGGGCGCGGTGTAGGGGATCCGCAGGAAGCGGTCGAGGCCGCCCTCCGGGGCGAAGCTCGGGCCCGGGACCACGATGACGTCGCGCCCGGCGGCGTACGGGACGAGGTCGGAGGAGTGCGCCTTGTCCTCGGGCAGCTCGCACCACAGGCTGAGGCCACCCCCCGGCTTGTGCACCTGCCACTCTGGGAGATGCACGGCGAGCGCCGCCAGGGCGGCGTCGCGTGACGCCCGCAGCTGGGCACGACGCTGCTCCAGCAGGGGAGCGCCGTGGTCGAGCAGGTCGATCGCGACCAGCTGCTCGAGCAGCGGGGTGCCGAGGTCGAGGCTGAGCCGGGAGCGGACCAGGGCGTCCATCATCGGCTCGGGTGCGCGCACCCAGCCCACCCGCAGGCCGCCCCAGAACGGCTTGCTGAGTGATCCGACCGAGACCGCGCCGGGCGAGTACGCCGCGAACGGTGCGGGCATCGCCTGCCCGTCGAGCGGGATGTCGACCATCGACTCGTCGATCACCGGCGTCGCGCCCGCCCGCCCGAGCGCGGCAGCCACCTGTTCGCGGCTCTCGTCGGACATGAGGTGGCCAGTGGGGTTGTGGAAGTCCGGGATCAGCAGCGCCAGGGCGGGGCCGACCTGGCGCACGACGTCGATGAGGGCGTCGACGCGTGCGTCGTCGCGGGCGACGTGGCTGCTGACCAGCCGGGCCCCGCTGTGCCGCAGCGTCTCGATGCCGTTGGGGTAGGTCGGACTCTCCACGACGGCGCGGGCGCCACGCCGGACCAGCGCCCGGGCTGCCACCGCCAGGCCGCTCATCGCGCCGGGGACGATCATCACCTGGTCCGCGGTGGTGGGGAGACCGCGGGCGGCGTACCGGTCGGCGACGGCCTGGCGCAGCTCGGGCAGTCCGGACGGGTAGTAGCCGCTGCCGGAGAGGTAGCGCGGCAGGTCGGCCACCGCCCGTTGGTACGCCGCGAGCAGACCCGCACCGGGCACGGGGGCGGCGCAGGTGAGATCGATCTTTCCCTCGGCCTGCTCGTTCGGGGTCAGCAGGTGGTCGCCGCGCAACCCGTGGGTGGCGGGCAGGCTGGCCACGCTGCCGGATCCCTGGCGGGAGACCAGGAAGCCACGGTCGCGCAGCTCGGCGTACGCGCGGGTGACGGTGGTGCGGCTGACCCCGAGCGCCTCGGTGAGCTCGCGCTCGCTCGGCAGTCGGACACCGACCGGGACCCGCCCGTCCGTGATCAGCACCCGCAGTCCTTCGGCCAGTCCCTGGTAGGCGGGGGAGCGGTCGAAGTCGCCGACCAGCTCGGCGATCCTGCGGGCGGCCACCACGCGGTCAGCCATCGGAGGGTCCAGCGTGCTCACTCATGCAGGCCAGTGAATCACGATTGGCTATTGGCGACCAGACCAGTCTGCGGTGGACTGGGCGACATGCCAGGAGCCTTCGACCCGACCACCCGTCTCGGCACGCCGCCGCTGGGCCGTCCGCCCCGTACCGGCCGTGTCCGGCGCGAGCTCGCCCTGCTCGGGCCGATGGCCCAGTTGCGCGCCGGTCGTCTCCCGCGCCGGCTCGGGCAGCTCGGCGTCGGCCTCGTGCTCTACGGCCTGACGCTGGCCATGATGATCCGAGCGACGCTCGGCAATGCTCCCTGGGACGTGCTGCACCAGGGCATCGCCCGGCACCTGCCGATCAGCATCGGCACCGCGGTGATCGCGATGAGCGTGGTCGTGCTGCTGGGCTGGATCCCGCTGCGGGAGATGCCCGGGCTGGGCACGATCTTGAACTCCGTGGTCGTGGGCCTCTCGGCCGACGTCTTCCTGGGCCTGATCCAGACCCCGTCGGTACCGGGCCTGCGGTGGCTGCTCCTGCTCGGCGGGGTGTTCCTCAACGCGGTGGCCACGGCGCTCTACATCGGCTCCCAGTTCGGCCCCGGTCCCCGGGACGGCCTGATGACCGGCCTGCACCGGCGTACGGGTGTGTCGATCCAGCTCGTGCGTACCGGTCTGGAGGTCGGCGTGGTCGCGGCCGGGGTGCTGCTCGGCGGCCGCCTCGGCGTCGGCACCGTCCTGTACGCCGTCGCGATCGGCCCACTCGTCCAGCGAATGCTGCCGCTGGCGATCGTCGAGCTGCCCGCACGTGCGTCGGCGCAGGGCAGCCGCGACCCGCTCACCGACCTCGACGACCCGTGCGGCCCCGAGCCCGTCGCCGCCTGAGACCCCGTCGAGTCGCCAGTTCGTGACCGTCGAGTGGCCAGTTCGTGACCGTCGAGTGGCCAGTTGTGCACCGTCGAGTCGTCAGTTGCGCGTGGCAATCAGCGCCGAGGCGTCGGGCGCGACCATCACCTCGACCGCGGTGAACCGCTCGTCGGTCAGCCACCGTTCGCGCAGCACGTCCACGCGTCCGGCCGTGATCGGGGGCCAGCCCTCGCACGGCGTGAAGTCGTCCATCACCACGATGCCGCCCGGCTCGACCAGGTCGGCCACCGAGTCGACCGAGGCGTCCTCGGGCGAGGACGGGTCGAGGAACAACAGGGAGTACGGGCCCTTGTTGCGCAGCGTGGACCAGTCGGCGGCCAGGACAGAGACCTGCGGGTCGTCGATGAAGATCTCCTGGGCCGCGACCGCGAGCTTCTCGTCCAGCTCGGCGGTGAGGATCGCGGCACCCGACCTGACGCCGGACCGCAGCCACGCCGTACCGACACCGCAGCCGGTGCCGAACTCCGCCATCGTGCCCTGCCGGGTCGCGGCGAGCGCCGCCAGGAGCCGCCCGGTCTCGTTGCGGCAGAACGAGACGTAGCCGGCTCGTCGGCACACGTCGAAGGCGCGCGCGACGATCGGCGGGACGTCCGGGGGAGCGCTCATGGGTGGGAGTCTCGCAAAAGCCGCGCGCCGGACGAGAACTGGGACAGAAGTCTCGGATCGTGGGACATCTTCCGGAAAGCCACCGCGGGCGGGACCGATCCGTCCTACCCTTGACCCACCATGCGGAGGAACTTCGTACTTATTTGCCGCCGTGGCGAGGCCTTTAAGTAGGGCCACCTCGCCGCGGAGTTCGGCGTTCCCGCCACCGGCACCTACATCCTCCGCGAGCGAGCCAGCGAAGTTCCACCCCAGTCTTCTCTCTCGATCTCTCGATCCACCTGTCGAGTCCCCTCGCGGAGGGCC
>DATAKN010000091.1:0-2456 GCA_036261595.1 Marmoricola sp. | reverse complement strand
ACGGAGGCGGATGCCCGGTCTGACCCTTCGATCACTGCTCAGGCAGCGAGAGCGAAGTGACTGCGATTGGTGTTGGCAGTTGTGTTTTCCAGCGGACTTTTACGAGATGACGCTGGCTTCTCGACCCGCTTCTCCTGGAACAAACGTCCCAAGTCGAAACCAATCAGCCCCTCTTGAGTTGTGGGTTTCGAGACGGTCGCTGCGCGACCTCCTCAACCACCGTGACTAGCGTACTGACTAGAACCGACCGGACCCAGTCGGTATTCCGGGCCCGACCAGGTGCAGCACCACCACCGGCTGGTCGACGGGGCCCTCGAACCGCGTCCAGCGGCGCCGGTACGCCGCGACTGCAGCGGCGTACTCGTCGTCGGTCGGCAACAGGATCCGGGCCACGGCGGGATGCCATCCCCCGCCGTCGAGCACCCACACGGAGGTGTCGGCACTGCTGAGGTTGTGCCACCACCGCTTGTGCTCCGGATGCCCCGGTACGACGACCAGACCGGTGTCGTGGTCGGCGTACTGGACGGGGAAGCGGATCACCGAACCCGTCCGGCGGCCCGTGATGCCCAGACCGATCAGCTTGCGGTGCATGCCGAGCCGACCACCCGCCACCATCGCGAGCGCCACCCGGTTCGCGACCGGCTGCCCGTCGAGCGACGCCATCCACCCGGCGGTCACCAGACCCAGCGCGGTGCCGGCGAGCGCTCCGGTGGCGGCGCCGTAGGCGACGAGCACAGGCAGTGACCAGTGCTCTCCCGCGGTCGACGCGCCGGTGAAGATCAGCGCCATGGCGGCCGGCCACCCGGCCGCGTTCGCCGCCACCCAGCGCCACGGGTGAGTGACCGCGTCGCGCAGCGCCGCGGCCTGGGCGGCGCCGAGGACCGGGCCCATCACCAGCCCCAGCCCGAGCCCGCCGAGGACCATGAGCAGGACCGGCGGACCGGCCTGGTTGCTGTCACCGGACAGCACGGACGGAGACGAGGCGGCGGCCCAGCCGATCCCGGCCACCAGGACGGTCAGCAGAGCGAACCGCAGCCGGGACAACCTCGGCCACCGGGTGCCCAGCACCCACCCCTGGAGCAGACCGAGCGCGGTGCCCTCGACCAGCCCGCCGAGCACCACCACGGCCAGGGCCAGCCCGCGGGCACCCGGATCGGGACCATCGACGATGTCCTGACCGACGCGTGCGGCCGCGGCCGAGACACCCATCCCGATGGTCTCCGCGAGCGCGCACGCCCCGATCCAGCGGCGGTAGGACACGGCTACCGGCGCACTCATGGGATCAGTGTCGACGGGTGCCGTCGCCCCTCGTCAGGGGAGAAGGTCCCGCTGGCGCGCCGAACAGCCCGACGCCGTTGTGCCAGCACACCTTCCGCAGCCAGTCCTCGTCGAGGCCGCCGCACCGGTCGTGAAGGCGTTCGAGCACCTCGAGCTGGTGGGCATAGGCGTACGGGATCGTCGGGAAGTCACTGCCGAGCAGGACCTTGTCACCGAGGGCCGCCAGCCGGGGCAGCAGGTCGTCGGGAAAGGGCGCGTCGTCGTCGAAGAAGTCGGTGAACGCCATCGTCGTGTCGAGCCGGGTGTCGTCGTACTCCTCGGCCAGGGCCAGGAACTCGGCGTACTCGGGCGCACCGAGGTGCGCCACGATCACCCGCAGGCGTGGGTGCGCTCGCAGCAGGCGGCGGAGGTGCTCGGGTCCGGTGAACTCGTTGCCGATCGGGCCGGAGCCGACGTGGACGACGATCGGCGTGGCCGCCTCCTCGAGCAGGTCCCAAGCGGGCTCGAGCAGCGGGTCGTCGAGCAGGAACTCCCCCACCTGCGTGTGCAGCTTGAACACCTCGACCCCGGCGTCGACGAGCTCGGCCACCTGCTCGCCCACGCCCTCCTCCGGGTAGAACGTCGCCGAGAGCAGGCACTCAGGGACCTCGTCGGCGAAGCTCGCCGCCCAGTCGTTCAGGTACGCCGAGATCCCGGGCTTGTGCGCGTACGGCAGTGCACTGAACCGGCGTACGCCGAGCGCCCGCAGCTGCTCGACCCGCTCCTCGTGCGTGCCCCGGTAGCGGATCGGCCAGGCGCGTCCGATCTTCGGGCCGGCGATGTCGAACTGCTTCCAGACCGCGGCCTGGATGTTCGGCGGCAGGAAGTGCACGTGCACGTCGAACAGGCCCGGGAGGCCGAGCGCCTGCCACCAGGCAGGCACATCCGCATCGGACGACGGAGCGATCACTCCTGGCCCTTGAGCCGGCGGCCGATCGCCTGCTGCTTCTCGCGGTCGTCCTGGCGCTCGCGCAGGGTCTGGCGCTTGTCCCAGGTCTTCTTGCCCTTGGCGAGCGCGATCTCGACCTTGGCCCGGCCGTCCTTGAAGTACAGCGACAGCGGCACGATCGTGTAGCCCTTCTCGCTGACCTTGCGCTCGATCTTGTCGATCTCCACGCGGTTGAGCAGCAGCTTGCGCT
>DATAKN010000090.1:0-8748 GCA_036261595.1 Marmoricola sp. | reverse complement strand
ACTGCCGCGGTAGTAGACGAACGTATCGCCATGCTGCACGAGGTTGCGGTATCGCTGCGGGAACTCATACTGCTTGCCGAGCACGTCGTTGTACTTGTGGCCCGAGGCGGTCGGTGCATCGGTCACGAAGACGACGGGCATGGTTCCTCCAAGTGGGTTACGGGCGGCTACATCGACACTAGGACGATGGCGACCGACGAACTGTCTACTTGGGCCTGCGACTCCGAGGCGATTCCGCGAAGCCGTGGGGTGCACTGGGTACGCACAACAACGAAAAACGGCGCCCGACGCTGGAAGACGTTGGAAGACGTTTTCGCAGGTCAGGCGCCGTTTCGGGCACCTACGAGCAGGTCAGAGAAACCTACGAATCAGATGTCGTAGTACTGACTGACTCACCCATGCTGACCTGCGCAAACGTCGAGATTTCCCGGCCATTTGTACCGGGCTTGTAACAGGTTAACCCTTCTGGCAAGGGGTCCTGGAGCTACGAGTCCGCCTAGATTGGTCTAGAAATCGGCCACTCTCTAGATCCACTGGCGACGTGGATAGGGGCGAAAAGTGGATGGTCCGAGTGCCCGCTATTGCGGTCGAGCATCGGGCGTTGCAAAGGGGCGTACCAAAGTCGGTGCGCCGCCCGAGGCGGGTAACCGTCGCGAACACGGACGGGTGAACGCCAGTGCTCAACCCCCTCAGTGGGACTCGGGAGTTAGGCGGGCACAACCTGCCCGGTGAGGAGAGATCCGAGCCGTTCGAGGCCTACCGGCTCCTCGGACATCAGCGGAACGATCGCGACTCGGTCCGTGAGGGTCTCGACACGGGTGACCTGGTCGCCCTCGTTGTTGGCGCGGACCCTGAGGAACGGTGATCCGGGTCGTGCGGCGAGGAGCGAGTTGTTGATGACCCACGCCCAGGGATGGATGCCGGCGCGTTCGAGGTCCTGTTGAAGCACCTCGGCTTCGGTGACGGGCGTGGGTTCGGCCAGGGTGATGAGCAGGACTTTGGTCTGGGTGGGGTCCTGGAGTCGCATCAGCGGTGTTGTGTAGGGCATCGCGTCGCCCATCTGCCGCACGACGTCGCGGTGGTAGGACCCGGCCGCGTCCAGCAGGAGCAGGGTGTGGCCGGTGGGTGCGGTGTCGACGACCACGAACTCGCGCCGTGACTCGTGCACGGCCTTGGAGAACTGTTGGAAGACAGCGACTTCCTCGGTGCAGGGGGAGAGCAGGTCTTCGGCGAGGTTGCGTCGCCCGGCGTCGTCGAGGTTCTTGCCCTTGGTGGCCATCACCCGGTCGCGGTATTCCCGGGTCGCTTCGGTCGGGTCGATGCGGGAGACGCGCAGGCCGGTGACGGCGCCGTGCAGTGTCTCCTCCAGGTGGGCTGCGGGGTCGGTCGTGGTGAGGTGTACGGCGTGGCCGCGGTGCGCGAGCTCGACGGCGATCGCGGCGGCGATCGTGGTCTTCCCGACCCCGCCCTTGCCCATGCACAGCACCAGGCCGTGCTCGTCCTTTTCGATCTCGTCGACCAGGGCTGCCAACGGTCCCGGGATCTCGACGCCCACTGCCGCGGCGTCCACAGTGTCGGAGCCATCTAACGCGTTGTCGACGAACAGGGACCGCAGTGCTGGCAGGCCGATCATGTTGGTCGGCCGCAGCCCGATCACATCTCGGGTCAGTGCTGCGACTCCGGGCGGCATCGCAGCGAGTGCGGCGGTCTCTCGGGCTCGTACGGCTGCGGCAAGTGTCTCGTCACCGGCTTCGAGCGGCAGCACACCGTTGATGACCACGTGGGTGGCGTGGATGCCGATCTCGCCGAGCTCGTCGTTGGTGCGCTCGATCTCCCGCAACGAGGACGTCTGTGCACGGGCGACCAGGACCAGCCGTGTTCGGGCCGGGTCTTTGAGTGCTTCGACGGCGGCCGCGTAGGTCGACCGTTGTTTGTCCAGCCCGGCCAGCGGACCCAGGCAGGACGCGTCGCCCTTGCCGGCCTGGAGGAAGTCGGTCCAGGAGCCGGGGAGCTGGAGCAGGCGCACGGTGTGGCCGGTGGGGGCGGTGTCGAAGAGGACATGGTCGTAGGCGCCGTAGAGCGCGGGATCGGCGAGGAAGGAAGTGAACTCGTTGAACGAGGCGACCTCGGTGGTGCAGGACCCGGAGAGCTGCTCGGTGATGGAGGCCAACTCCTTGTCTGGCAGGAGTCCGCGCACGGGACCGACGATCCGTTCGCGGTAGGCCTCCGCTGCCTGCTCTGGGTCGATCTCCAAGGCCGAGAGCCCGGGCGTCGCCTCGATTGGCGTGATCGTGTTGCCGATCGTCAGGCCGAATACCTGGCCGACGTTGGAGGCCGGATCGGTGCTGACCAGCAGGACGCGTTTGCCTTGGTCGGCCAGGGTGACCGCGGTGGCGCAGGCGACCGAGGTCTTCCCGACGCCACCTTTGCCGGTGAAGAATAGGAACTGCGGAGGGCTTTGGAGGAACTGCATGATCAGCAGCAACCTGTCGGGCCACAGCTGTTGGTGCTGTCCGCGACGGTGTGCTCGGTCGCTCCGGCAGGTACCCCGATGGGTGCTTGGGCCAGTCCGGTGTAGCGGAGCAGCTGGTCCCGGGTCGGGTAGGCGCCGGTCAGGACGGTGACCCCGTCGACGGTCGTCAGCGGTAGCCCTTCGGAGCCGGCTACTTCGAGGAAGCCGCGGACTGACTCGTCGGCGGCGAAGGCGAGGGGATCGTTGGCCAGGTTGTGCCGTGCGATGTCGGCGCCCTGCCCGGTGAGGCGGTTGAGGTCAGCGGTGAACTCGACGAGGCGTTGGTCGACGTCCTCACCACAGACCCCGGTGTTGCAGCACAGGGCAGGTTCGTAGACGTGGACGGTGGGCATGCGGGTCTCCTGAGATCGTGCTGCTGGGTGGGGGTTGGGGTCGGTCTTTCGGTGGGTGCCGGGCTTGGTCGCCCGCAGGTATGCGCTGCGGATCACGCCGTCGAAGCCCGCGACGAGCGTTTCGAGGTCACCGATTCGGGCCAGATCCTGGGCGCTGAGGCCGGAGGCAAGTCCTTCGAGCTCACTGGGCCCGAAGACGTTGGTCGCTTCGATTCCAACATGCTCGAATCCGGCTGCCTCCATCAGGGCGATGGCGTCGCCCTCGACGAGAGCGCCGGCGATGCAGCCGGTCCACAGCGCCATGACCTCGGTGAGTTCCGGGGTCAGTGGCCGGGACAAGACGACGTCGGAGATCGCGAGCCGCCCGCCGGGCCGAAGGACCCGGAACGCCTCGTCGAAGACCCGGGCCTTGTCGACGGACAGGTTGACCACGCAGTTGGAGATGATCACGTCGACCGAGTTGTCCGGGAGTGGGATGTCCTCGATGGTCCCGAGCAGGAACTCGACGTTCTCGACACCGGCCCTGGCCTTGTTGGCGTTGGCGAGCTCGAGCATCTCTGGGGTCATGTCCAGGCCGTAGGCCATGCCGTCCGGGGCGACTCGGCGTGCTGAGAGCAGCACGTCGATGCCGCCACCCGAGCCGAGGTCCAGCACCACATCGCCTGGCTTGAGAGCCGCCAGCAGCGTCGGGTTCCCGCACCCGAGCGATGCGGTGACGGCCTCTTGGGGCAGTGATGACCGGTCGGAGTCGTTGTACTGGGACTGCCCGAATGGGTCGGTCTCGGTGTAGGCGGCCGGGCCGCAGCACGACGACACGTTGCGTGCCGCGTCGGCGTACCGCTCCTGGACGGCACTGCGGATGGTGTCCTCTTGGTTCGTGGTCATGGTCGGCTCCTCAGTCGGTGGGGCAGTCGGGGGTGCCGGCCAGGGTCGACAGCAGCGCGATCGGTTCAGCGATGGCGTCACAGCACAGGGCGTAGACGTTGGAGCGACCGACCGGAGTCGCGATGACCAGCCCGTTCTCGCGCAGGCTCTTGAGGTGATGGCTCACCAGGGTCTGTCCAAGCCCTGTGGTCGCGACCAGCTCGGTGACCGTCGAGTCCTGGTCCGCGACCGCGAGCAGGATCATCAGTCGGTTCTCGTCGGAGAGGGCCTTCAAGACCGGAGCGATCTGTCGGGCTCTGACGGCCGGGGTCGCGCGGGTGGGAGTCGCCATGCCCCGAACGTAACATCAGCGAGCGCTGTTTTCAACAGCGATGGCTGTTGAAAGACTCTGGACCAGAGGCGACCGTTGACACGGTGCTCGGGAGGGCTGGGCCCTACAGCCGCCACTTGTGGTCGTCGCGCCAGACAAGGGCAGCGCCACCACGCAAGCGATGGGGACCAGCAGCAGTAGGCCGATCTGCAGCACTTCGATCACGGCGTCATCACCACTCTCACTGGGTCTCGCTTCCTCGTCGTGCGCTATCGGCTGGTCGAGGCAGCGACACCGAGCTCGTCGAGGAGCTTCTGGACCCGGCGCTCGATCTCGTCGCAGATCGGCCGCACGTCGGCCACGTCCTTGCCGGCCGGGTCTGCGAGCTCCCAGTCCTCGTACCGCTTGCCGGGGAAGTAGGGGCAGGCATCGCCGCAGCCATGGTGACGACCACGTCGGCTGCCTGGACGATCTCGTCGGTCCACGGTTTGGGGAACTCCTGGGCGATGTCGGTGCCGCGTTCGGCCATGGCCGCGACAGCGGCCCGGTTCACTGATTCGCCGGGCTCGGAGCCACCGGACCAGGCCACAGCCTGGTCACCGGCGTGGTGGTTGAAGAATCCGAGCGCCATCTGGGAGCGGCCCGCGTTGTGCACGCAGAGGAAGAGCACGACCGGCTTGCCGTCGGTGATCTTGCCCTCGACCTTGGCGGCTGCTTGCAGCTGCTGCTTGGCGTACCGCTCGGCCAGCAGCGGCAGGAAGTTCGCGACCGTGGCCTTGTTGGCGAACTGGTTGAACGAGCCGTGGAGGAACCGCTCGATGGTCTCGAGATTGAACGCGCCGGCGAACTCCTCCGACAGGCGCGTCGCGGCTGTTTTCAGGGCGACCTGCTGGTCCAGCTTGATGGACATGTCGTGCGTGCTGCTCATCGTCGAGCCTTCCGATAGGGGTGTGGGGCAGGGGTCAGTCAGGACGCGAGGCGGGGCGCCAGCGATAGCACTCGGGCCTCGATGTCGGCGAGGGCGGAATCGAATGCCTCAGGCGTGCCGACGCGGACCGGGTCGGGGATCGACCAGTGCAGCTCGCCCGCAGGAAGCTGTTCGTGGGCGAGGTCGCAGACCGTGATCACGAGGTCGTCGGGAATTAGCACGTCGCCTATCGGGCGCGGCCGGATCCGGGGGAGGGGTACTTCATGGCGCACTGCCGCATCGATGGCCCCGGGATCGATGCGCTCTCCCGGGTGGGTGCCGGCCGACGCGGCCGGGATCCGGCTCGCCTGTCGCCACAGCGCGGCAGCCAGGTGGGAGCGCGCGGAGTTCGCGGTGCACACGAAGACCACGCGGCCCGGCGCGGCGATCGGCTCGTCGTCAGGCGACAGGAGCGTGCGATCAGTGAGCCTGAGGTATTGCCGCCGCCCGTCGCCCTGCGAGCGGTGGCTGCTCACCAGGCCGACCTCGCGCAGCACCTTCAGGTGATGGGCGAGGAGGTTCGACGGCATGTCGAGGGCGGCGGCCAGTTCCGAGGGGGAGGCGTCGCCGAGGCTGAGGATGTCGGCGATCCGCAGGCGGGCAGGGTCGCCCAGTGCGGCATAGACCGAGGCACGCCTCGCAACATCGGACATTGACTCAGGATTCATTGACTCAAGTTTGACTGAGTAACATCGGGCACGTCAAGATGTATCCATGCACCTGGTAGCGATCGGCGGCAGCGACGCCGGCATCTCCGCGGCCCTGCGAGCCCGAGAGCTCGACCCCACCGCCGAGGTGACGGTCGTGGTCGCAGACTCCTACCCGAACTTCTCCATCTGCGGCATCCCGTACTACGTCTCGGGTGAAGTCGCGCACTGGAGCAACCTCGCGCACCGCACGCACGCGGACCTCGAAGCCACCGGGATGAAGCTCCGGCTGGACACCTACGCCACCGACATCGACGTTACCGGCCAGCGGCTGATCGTCCGCAACCGGGACGGCTCCACGGGCACGATCAAGTACGACGAGCTCGTGGTCGGCACCGGCGCAGTCCCGGTGCGCCCGCCCATCGACGGACTGGATGACCTCGGCGTCGCCGACGGCGTCCACCTGCTCCACTCCATGGGCGACACGTTCGCGCTCACCGAGACCATCGACAGGATCCAGCCCAAGACGGCCTTGATCGTGGGCGCCGGCTACGTCGGCCTGGAAATGGCCGAAGGCCTCACCACCCGAGGCATCCAGGTCACCCAGGTCGAAATGCTCCCCGAAGTGCTCCCCACCGTCGACGTCGAACTCGGGGCCCTCGTACGCGACGAGCTCATCAAGCACGGCGTCGAGGTCCACCCCAACTCGACCGTCACGCGGATCATCCGCACCGACTCCGGCCTCCGCGTCGACGGCAAGAGTCGCGACGACACAGCCCTGGCGTGGGACGTCGACCTGATACTCGTTGTTGTCGGTGTCCGGCCCGACACCGACCTTTTGGAGCGGGCCGGCGCGCAGACCGCCGCTCGGGGCGCGGTAATCGTCGACGACACGATGGCTACCGGTCTGCCGCACGTGTGGGCGGCTGGTGACTGCGTCGTCACCCACCACCGCCTCCTCGGCACCACCTACCTGCCCCTCGGCACCACCGCCCACAAGCAAGGACGTGTCGCGGGCGAGAACGCCCTCGGCGGATCGGCCCGCTTCGCTGGCTCCGTCGGCACCCAGGTCGTGAAGGTCTTCGACCTCATCGCAGCCCGCACCGGCCTGCGCGAGCACGAAGCCACCGCCGCCGGGTTCAGCCCGATCAGCACCACAGCGACCCCCGACGACCACAAGGCTTACTACCCAGGCGCCACACCCATCACCATCCGAGTGACAGGCGACGCGCAAACCGGACGCCTCCTAGGCGCCCAGCTCGTCGGCACCCGCGGAGCCGAGATCTCCAAGCGCGTCGACACCTACGCCACCGCGCTATTCCACGAGATGACCGTCGCCGGAATGGCCGAGCTCGATCTCTCCTACACCCCACCCCTCGGCTCCCCGTGGGACGCCGTGCAGATGGCCACCCAGGCCTGGGTCAAGCAACACCACCTCGACGCTGAACGAGCAGCCCTCAAGGACAACCGATGACCAAGCCCACCATCCTGTTCGTCTGCACCCACAACGCGGGCCGCTCCGCGCTCGGTGCTGCGCTTGCCCGCCGGCAGGCCGGCGACCGAGTCGTTGTCCTCTCCGCAGGCGTCGCCCCGGCCGAGACCGCCTCCGCTGGCACCATCGCGAGCCTCGCCGAGATCGGCATCGACGACTCCGCCCACGTCCCCACCCGGCTGACCGAGGAGCTCGTCGCCGCCTCCACCGTGGTGGTCGCGATGAAGCCTGGGCTGGACGTCCCGCAGATCGAAGGGATCGCCTATGAGACCTGGGACCTGCCCAACCCGGAGGGATGGGACGTCGACGCCATCCGCCCGCTCCGAGACCATATCGACGGCCGGGTCTCCGCGCTGCTGAAGCGCGTCAGGCTCACCTGAGCAAGCCACAGAGAACCCGTCCATGTGGTGTCTCGTTGGACCACCTACCAGCCGGGCTCAGACTTAGCAGCAACCGAGGTCACAGCGTCAGCTAGTGGCTGTGAAGTCGAACTGCTGGGTTCCGTACCGGTACACCTCGGCAAGGGTGCAGGACGATCACGTCGTATGTCTTTGCTGGTAAGGCGACCCCGTTTTGCGCTGCGGGCTACCGAGCGCCCTCCTACTCAGGTAGCGCGGCTACCGCTCGGTGGTCGAAGGCGAGCACGCCCGTCCTGGCCGCGCCGGGAGAGCCGATCTCGTCAAAGAACTCGGCGTTGATCGCGGTGTAACTGGCCCACTGACCTGGCAGATCGTCCTCGTAGTAGATCGCCTCGACGGGGCACACAGGCTCGCACGCGCCGCAGTCGACGCACTCGTCCGGCTGGATGTAGGCCATGCGCTGACCCTCGTAGGTGCAGTCCAAGGGGGCACTCATCGACACAGCCTCGGTCCTTGACGTCTACGCAGGGCTGGGCAATGACGTAGGCCATGGGACGGAGACTAGACCTTAGAGTCGACTTGAACGTCTAGGGTCAGTGTGTGCGCATTTCTCACGTGGCTACGTGGTCGGGTGTCCCCGCGACCACTCTGCGCTACTACGACTCGATCGGGCTGATCGGTGCCCGGCGTGAGGCGAACGGTTACCGCACCTACGACGAGAGCGTGCTTGAGCGGCTGTCGTTCATCGAGGCGGCGAAACAGTTGGACCTCTCGCTGCCCGAGATCGGGGAGCTGTTGCTGGTGGTCGAGGGTGACAGCTGTACCCAGGTGCGGGAGGCGCTGCATCCCAAGCTGGAGCAGCGGCTTCGAGAGGTCGATCGGCGGCTGTCGACGCTCCGGCTCCTGCGGAACCGACTCGCAGCCGCGACCCGGCGGGTGGCGGCCTGCCCTGACAGCGGCGATTCCTGCCGCAGCGAATGCATGTTGTTGGGCGAGCAACGAAGGATCTGCGCCAGCCAGGACGATCCACTAACCCACGGAAATGAGAAGCACGAGTGAACGACCCCCAGAGCCCTCCTGGCGGTCAAGTCCCGCGGCGTGGTGTACGAGGTTGATCCCTCGGTTGGGCGTGTCGGTTAGGCCGTGAGGGCCTGGAGTTCGGGCGCGTTCACCTCCTTGACGACGGCGTTGTCGACGGCGTTGTCGACGGCGTTGTCGACGGC
>DATAKN010000088.1:0-8420 GCA_036261595.1 Marmoricola sp. | reverse complement strand
CGGTAGTACGGCTGACGGATCTTGCCCATGCGCTTCAGGCGAATCTTGACGGCCACGTTTGTGGTGTCTCCTTGGATGCTCTGTGGTGGGTGAGCAGCCTGCCACCAGGTGGGGACCGGGTCGGCCGCTCGAGGGGCTCGCACGATCGGGGTGAGAGGGTCCCTCACGCGCAAGACTCAGCGGGTCATTCTGCCAGAGGTCGCGCAGGCCGCGAAATTCCCCGGGAGACGATTCAGACCACGACCCCGCGCAGCACCACGCAGGTCGGCTCGGCCAGCACGGTCAGGTCGATCAGCGGGTCGCGCGGGTAGACGGCGAAGTCGGCTGGAGCGCCCTCCTCGAGCGTGGCGTTCCAGCCGAGCCACTCCCGGCCGCGCCAGGAGGCACCGCCGAGCACGTACTCCGTCGGCAGTCCCATCTCGGCCATCGCGAGCATCTCCTCGTGGAGGCAGCCGTGGCGCGACGTACCACCGCCGTCGCTGCCGACGTAGAGCTCGACGCCCGCCTCGTACGCCGCCATCAACACGTCGCGACGACGCCGGTGGAGGTCCTCCATCGTCGCCGCGTACGTCGGGAACTTGTCCCGCGCCGCCTCGACGTACTCGGGGAACTTGTCGGTCTGCTGGACCGTCGGCACCAGCGCGACCCGGTTCGCGACCATCTGCTCGATGTGCCCGGCGGTGAGCCCGGTGCCGTGCTCGATGCAGTCGATGCCCGCGTCCAGCAGCGGCGAGAGCGAGTCGGTGCCGAAGCAGTGGGCCGTGACCTTGGCCCCGTGCTCGTGTGCCGCCGCGATCGCCTGCGCCACGGCGTCCGCCGGGAACGACGGCGCGAGGTCGCCCTCGTCGCGGGAGATCCAGTCGCCGACGAGCTTCACCCAGCCGTCGCTGCCCTGCGCCTCCCGGGCGACGTACCCCGGCAGGTCGTCCGGCTCGACCTCGTGGGCGTAGTTGCGGATGTAGCGCCGGGTGCGGGCCAGGTGCCGGCCGCACCGGATCAGCCGCGGGAGGTCGTCGCGCTCGTGGACCCACCGGGTATCCGCCGGCGAGCCGCAGTCGCGCAGCAGCAGCACGCCCGTGTCGCGGTCGGCGAGGGCCTGCTCCTCGGTCGTGGCGTCGTCGACCGCACCGTCGTCCTCGAGGCCGAGATGGTTGTGGGCGTCGACCAGGCCGGGGACGATCCAGCCCTCGGCCACGGTGTCGGCGCCCGGCTGGGGTTCGTGGGTGACCCGCCCGTCCACGACGTACAGGTCCTTGGACTCGCCGTCGGGGAGGACCACACCCCGGAACCTCGCGATCGCCATGGCCGCGACGGTAACGCACCTGTGACGTGGTGACGGAGGCATCCCCGGCGACGCCGATGCCGGGGATGCCTCCGCGCGTGAGGAAGGGCGTCAGCCCTTGGTGCGCAACCCCCAGCCGAAGGGGTAGAGCGGGTCGTAGTGCGCGTCGCCGACGTTGATCGGCTCCTGGGAGACCGACCGCGGCCAGGTCACGGGCAGCTTGCCGGTGAAGCCGACCCTGCCGAACAGCGTGTCGGCGACGCCCTCGCCCTCACTACCCGGCAGCCACGCCGCGACGAGCGCGTCGATCTGACCGAGCAACGAGGGGTCGATGATCATCGGCCGTCCGGACACCACGACCACCGTGCAGGACGTGGCCTCGGCGCAGACCTTCGCGACCGCGGCCTTGTCGGCGTCCGAGAGCTGCATCGTCTTGGCCGGCCGCGGCACGCCGTGGTCGCCGGGGTCGTAGGCCCACTGCGGGCCGCCGACGTCACCGAAACCCTCGGCGTACGGCGTCTCCCCGACGACCACGATGCCCTCCGCCCCGGCAGGGACCGGCGTGCTCGCGTCCTCGCTGTAGGTGACGTCGCCGGCCGCGTGCCGGATGCCGTCGAGGATGGTCTGGCCCGGAATCACGTTGGTCGAGCCGCCCTGCCAGGTCAGCGTCCAGCCTCCGGCCTGGTTGCCGATGTTGTCGGCGTCGGAGCCGGCGACGTACACCGGCCGGTCGCCGCGGAGCGGCAACGTGCCGGCGTCGTTCTTCAACAGCACCTGCGACTCCTGCACCGCGCGGCGTGCCACCGCGCGGTGGGCCGGGCTGCCGATGTCGCCGAGGTGGCTCCGGTCGGTGAACGGGTGCTCGAACAGGCCGAGCTCGAACTTCGCGGCGAGGATGCGCGACACCGCGTCGTCGATCCGGCTCATCGAGACGGTGTGGTCCTGGACCAGGCCGATCAGCGTGGAGATGAACTCCGGCGCGCCGGTGCTGCTGCCGGAGTAGGGCTCCATGAACATGTCGATGCCGGCGTTCACGCCCGTGGCCACCTGGGTCCGGTAGTCACCGGGGATCTGCCGGATGCCCTGCCAGTCGGACACCACGATGCCGTGGAACCGCATGGCGCCCTTGAGCACGCCGGTGATCAGCTGGCGGTTGGCGTGCATCTTGATCGGGTTGCCCAGGCCGTCCTCGGTCCAGTCGACACTGGAGAACGACGGCATCACCGCGCCGACGTGGTGCTGCCGCACAGCCGGCCAGTACGGCGCCAGCGCGAGCCGCGCGAACGTGGCCCGGTCGACCTGGTCGACGCCCTGGTCGATCGGATAGGCGCCCGTGCCGGCCTTGCTCTGGTCGTAGCTGGTCAGGCCGTCACCGGCGTAGTGCTTGGCCGTGGCCAGCACGTGGCGGGAGTCGCGGAGCTGACCGGGACGGCCCTGCAGGCCGTCGATGATCGTCTCCATCGACTCCACGAGACGGGGGCTCTCGCCGAAGCTCTCGTAGGTGCGCCCCCAGCGGTCGTCGCGCGCGACGCAGACGCACGGCGCGAAGGCCCACTGCGGACCCGACGCGCGGGTCTCCTCGGCGGTGATCGCGCCGACCCGGCGGGCCAGACGTGGGTCACGCGTCGCCCCGAGGCCGATGTTGTGCGGGAAGACGGTGGCGCCGTACAGGTTGCCGTGACCGTGCACCGAGTCCACGCCGTACAGCAGCGGGATGCCGAGCCGGGTCTGCAGCGCGGCGCGCTGGAAGGTGTCGACCATGTCGGCCCACGCGGTGGGGGTGTTCGGCGTGGGCACCGAGCCGCCTCCGGACAGCACGCTGCCAAGCTCCCACGTGGTCACCAGCGAGGGGTCGGCGGCGACGTCGGCCCGCTCGGCCTGCACCATCTGACCGACCTTCTCGTGGAGGGTCATCCGGCCGAGCAGGTCAGCGACACGGGCGCGGACCGGCAGGTGCGAGTTGCGGTACGCCGGAACAGACTCGTGCGAACCGTGACCCGCACCGTGGCGGGCGGGCCGTGCGACGGCACCGGACGGGGCCACCAGGGCCCCGGCCAGAAGCGCGGCGGCGATCGCCGCGAGGACCGGGGCCGAGCGCCTTCGGGAGCGTGGGGGGTGGTCGAACATCGTGGTCTCCTGCCCGAGATCGGGACCGGCGAGCCCGGGGCCCCGAGGTGAGTGTGTGCTCCGTCACGCTAGGAACGGCATTCGGCAGCGTCAATGCGGAAAGATCGCATCTGCGCGCCCGATTAGTGCGGGGCTCTGACGAATCGGCCTAGGCTCCCGGCATGGCCGAACGCACGTCCCTGGAGCGGCTCCGCGACGCCAACCGACGGGCCGTGCTGACGGTCCTCGCGACCGAGGGCCCGCGCAGCCGGGCCGACCTCGCCCGCGCGACGGGACTCTCGCGCACGACGGTGTCCAGCCTCGTCCAGGAACTCGTCGAGGCGGGGCAGGCGGTGGAGACCGCGGAGCGCGGCCGGCCTCACAAGGGCGGCAGTGGCCGACCCCCGCTCCTGGTCGCGGCGGTCAGTGCGCACGGCGCGGTGGCCGGTGTCGACGTCGGCCACCACCATGTCCGCGTCGTGCTCGGTGATCGGACCGGCGCGGTGCTGGCAGAGGAGGTCCGTCCGCTCGACGTCGACGACCACGGGTCCGCGACGCTCGACGGGATCACCCGGATGCTGCGGTCGCTGGCCCGGTCGACCGGCCAGGACCCGTCCGCCCTGCGGGCGATCGGCTTGTGCGTGCCGGCGCCCATCGACCGGCGCTCCGCGCAGATCCGCTCCGGCGTCCTGCCCGGCTGGCGGGACCTGGCACCGGCCGGTCAGCTCGAGGAGCGGCTCGGCGTACCAGTGGCGGCGGACAACGACGCCAACCTCGGCGCGCTCGCTGAGCTGCACCACGGTGTGGCGCACGGCGTCGGCGACTTCGTCTACCTCAAGCTGGCCGGCGGAGTCGGCGCAGGCCTCGTGCTCGGCGGCCGGCTCTACCGTGGTGCGACCGGCATCGCCGGCGAGCTCGGGCACGTCCAGGTGGTCGAGCACGGCCGGGCCTGCCGCTGCGGCAACCGCGGCTGCCTGGAGACCGAGGTCGCACTGCCGCGCCTGCTCGAGCACGTCCAGCCGACCCACGAGGGCACCCTGACCGCCGAGCGGCTGGTCGAGCTCGACGCCGCTGGCGACCCCGGCGTACGCCGGGTGCTCGGCGACGCGGGGCGCACGGCCGGGCGCGCGCTGGCCGACCTGTGCAACAGCCTCAACCCGAGCATGTTGGTGATCGGCGGACCGCTCGGCTCGGCCACGTCGCTCGTGGCCGGCGTCCGCGAGTCCGTCGACCGCTACGCCCAGCCGAACGCCGCGGCTGCCGTCCGGGTCGTCTCCGCCGCCCTCGGCGAGCGCGCCGAGGTCACCGGCGCGCTCGCGCTGGCGATCGCGCGGGCGGCGTTGGCGGAGTGACGGGCCGGCCCACCGGGCCAGCAGCCACGCCTGCCGCCGGCCGCCCGACGAGGCGCAGGTCCCTGGCGCCGCCGTCGGGCAGCACCACGCTGCGGAACCTCGTGATCGACGTCCGCGAGCTCACCGACGGCGAACCCACCGCCGGGCGTGCAACCCGGTGGTGGGTTCGCGTGCGTCGGGTCAGTTGATCGTGACGTTCGACGACTTCCAGATGGGGAACACGTTCCCGTGGATGTGGTTGTGCCGCACCGTGACGTGGACCGTGACCGTCGGCAGGGCCGAGTAGATCAGGATCCCGGTCGTCTGGGTGACGCCCGCGTCGGGGTCGCCGCCGAGGTTGTTGCGCCCGATGGTGTTGCGCGCGATCACGTTGTCGTTGATGTCCTGGTTGGGTGCGTGCGCGTGCATGGTCACGCCAGCCAGATCGTTGCGCCTGATCACGTTGCCCACGATCCGGTTGTCGTAGGAGGCGGCCCCCGGCATCGCCGCTGCGATCAGCACACCGGCACCCTCACCGCGAAGGCCGTTGGCGACGATGATGTTGCCCTCGACGAGGTTGTCGTGGACGCCCGCGACTGTCGGTTGGCGGGTCCCGTTCGAGGCGAGCGCGTTCGGGTTGTGGCCCGGCATCGTGATCCCGCAGTCGAAGGGATTGTTCACGACCCGGTTGCGGAGGATCCGGTTTCCCGACGCCGGCCCCAGCTCGTCGGTCACCAGGATGCCGCCCGAGTTGTGGTCGATCCGGTTGCGCGCGACCGTGCTGTCCATCGCACTCATCAGGTGGATGCCCTCGCCGCAGTCTCCGGGGACCTCACCTTGCGCCTGGCACTCGAAGTACGACGTGCTCGCCGGTGTGCCCACGTCGTTGCCGAAGACGTGGTTCTGCGCGATCCGGACGTGGTGGGCCCCGGCCACCAGGATGCCCTCGCCGTAGGCTCCGGTGACCCGGAAGCCTTCGACCGTCGACCCGCTCGCCGGCGGCGTCACCGTCACGGCCGAGGCGATCATCGCCATGCCGGTGCCGGAGGACAGGCCGGC
Organism: Marmoricola sp.; assembly: GCA_036261595.1. Lineage (GTDB taxonomy): Bacteria > Actinomycetota > Actinomycetes > Propionibacteriales > Nocardioidaceae > Marmoricola. Next base: position 2,642 of record DATAKN010000088.1, on the reverse strand, counting down.
CGCGTTGATCGTGGCCCGGAAGCCGACCAGCCGCGCCCGCTGGGTCATCACGACGAGCTCGTGGTACCTGCCCGGCAGCACGCGCACCACCGCGCCGCTGGCCGCGCGGGAGAGACCCTGGGTGATGGTCGCACAGGGGTGCCGGCTCGTGCCGCACGTCGAGGTGTCGTGGCCGCGGTGGGCCGAGACGAACACGCTGACCCTCCGGCCGTGATCGGGGGACGCGGTCGCCGACCCGGCAAGACCACCCACGATCATGAGGATTGCTGCTGTCGCCGCCATGAGGCGGACGCGGTTGCTGTGCACCAGATCTCGTCCGAACACGATCATCGACCCTTCTCCAGAAATGTGACGGAAGAAGGTCTCCGACGTCGCACGATCGACGCAGTCGAGAACGGAAGCTGCCCCGAGCGGTCTTTGATCCCGGAGCATCGGTCCGACGGCGCCAGTGGCCCCCACCAGAAAGTACGGCGGGTCGGACGGACCGTCAACGGACGAAACGGGCCGCCGAGCAGGTCCGGTGCGCTCGCAACGGAGCGAAAGCGCAGCGGGGCACGCCGGTCGGGAGGAGGTGCCAGCCCGGCGTACGCCGGGAGCTCGCGATCGCGCGGGCGGCGCTGGCGGAGTGAGAAGCTGACCGGGTGAGGCCACCGGCGCAGGGCGCCGGCTCCTCCACCCGTTCGTCGAACGCGCCGGCTTTCCCACGGCGCAACGTCACGGGGTGGCGGTGGCCGAGCGGCCCTCGATGCGCTTGACCCTTGGACGTGTTGGCCATCGAGCAGCTGCTCCGACTTCAGGAGGGCGTCGTCTCGCGTCGCCAGGTGCTCGAGCGCGGCGCCGACGACAACGACATCGCGCTCGATCGATGGGCTGACCTCGACCGGGACCTAGACGCCGCCGGAGCGAACCAGCTCACGGTTCGCCTCGGTTGGCAGCAGGTGCTCCAACCCTGCCGGACGGCCGAAGCCTTGGGCGCTCATCCTGACGGGACGTGGCTGGAGCGGAGCCCTGAGAGCGTGCTCCAGCGGCTGTGTCGCCCGTGATCGGGTGGATCCGCCGGCGCCAGCTGCCGGGAGATCAACCCGATCTGCTACTTGAGGTACTTCGACAGGTCCGGCAGCTGGCTCGGGTCGAAGTCGGCGGGGGCACCGTTCTCGTCGAGGCCGAAGGCGGAGCCGGATGCGGTGATCTCCTTCACCGCCTCCTGGGCCGCCCGGGCGGCCTTGGCCGGGTTGCCGCTCCGCCGGGCCCCCTTGCCCTTCTTGGCCTTCGGCGCCTGGCGTCCCTTGGCCTTCTTGCCCAGGCCCATGCCGGGTGAGCCGGGGAGGCCGGGCATGCCGCCGCGGGCCATCTGCTGCATCATCTTGCGGGCCTCGAAGAACCGGTCGACGAGCTGGTTCACGTCGGCGACCGTGCGGCCGGAGCCCTTGGCGATCCGTGCCCGGCGGGAGCCGTCGATCATCTTCGGGTTGGCCCGCTCGGCCGGCGTCATCGACTGGATGATCGCCTGGATCCGGTCGATCTCGCGCTCGTCGAAGTTCTCGAGCTGGTCGCGGAACTGGCCCATGCCGGGCAGCATCCCGAGCATCTTGGTCAGCGAGCCCATCTTGCGGACCTGCTGCATCTGCTCGAGGAAGTCGTCGAGGGTGAACTCCCCGCCCTGCAGCTTCGCCGCCGCCTTGGCCGCCTGCTCGGCGTCAAAGGCCTTCTCCGCCTGCTCGATCAGCGTGAGCAGGTCACCCATGTCCAGGATGCGCGAAGCCATCCGGTCGGGGTGGAACAGGTCGAAGTCGGTGAGCTTCTCCCCTGCCGATGCGAACATCACCGGCTTGCCGGTCATCTTCGCGATCGAGAGGGCGGCACCACCGCGCGCGTCGCCGTCGAGCTTGGTCAGCACGACCGCGTCGTACCCGACGCCGTCGAGGAACGCCTGGGCGGTGTTGACGGCGTCCTGGCCGATCATCGCGTCGACGACGAAGAGCACCTCGTCGGGCGTGACCGCGTCGCGGATGTCGGCCGCCTGCTTCATCAGCTCTTCGTCGATGCCGAGGCGACCGGCGGTGTCGATGATGACCACGTCGTGGAGCGTGCGCTTCGCCTCGGCCACGCCGTCCCGGGAGACGGTCACCGGGTCGCCGACGCCGTTGCCCGGCTGCGGCGCGAACACCGTGACGCCGGCACGCTCACCGTTGACCTGCAGCTGGTTCACCGCGTTGGGGCGCTGGAGGTCGGCGGCGACGAGCATCGGGCTCATGCCCTGCTCCTTGAGCCAGAGCGCCAGCTTGGCCGCGAGCGTGGTCTTGCCGGAGCCCTGGAGGCCGGCGAGCATGATCACCGTCGGCGGGTTCTTGGCGAACGTGAGCCGACGGGTCTCGCCGCCGAGGATGCCGATCAGCTCGTCGTTGACGATCTTGACGACCTGCTGGGCGGGGTTCAGCGCCTGGCTGACCTCCTCGCCGCGCGCTCGTTCCTTGACCGCAGCGATGAAGTCCTTGACCACCGGCAGGGCGACGTCGGCCTCGAGCAGCGCCAGGCGGATCTCGCGCGCGGTGGCGTCGATGTCGGCCTCGGACAGCCGGCCCTTGCCGCGCAGGCCCTTGAAGGTCTCGGAGAGCCGGTCGGAAAGCGTGGTGAACAAGTGA
>DATAKN010000082.1:0-6563 GCA_036261595.1 Marmoricola sp. | reverse complement strand
GGTGCGGGCCGAGCGAGAGCGATCGTCGAGTTCCTCAGGTGCAGTGGTGTCGGTAACGGAAGGTGCGTTCATCGAGAGCATCAGGATGCTCCTGTCGAACAGGGGTCAGAGCGGCCTAGCTTTGTGACCAGTGACCCATCTGTGACCTTTCTACCCCGCATCCCGGGGTGCAAACAAGTCGGACAAATCGTCTCACCACGTGGACGCATGAGGGGCATCGATCCGGGGTAACGACCACCGGTGGACGGCGACGCCCCGAAGAGCGGCGATCGGGAGGTGCGTGGCGCCGAGTTCGACAAGGTGCTCGACCGGAACTGGAACGAGCTGCTCCAGGAGCTGCGGGTCGCGCAGACCGGAACCCAGATCCTCACCGGCTTCCTGCTCACCCTGCCGTTCAGCAACCGGTTCGCCGAGCTCGACCACGATCAGGAGCGTCTCTACCTCGCCGTCCTCATCGGTTCCGTGGTCGCAACCGGCCTGAACGTGGCCCCGGTCGCCTACCACCGCATCCTGTTCCGCCGGCGCAAGCGGCGCTGGCTCGTGGCGGCGGCCAACCTGGCCGCCCGGGCAGCGCTGGTCATGCTCGCGCTCGACAGCGCCGGAGTGGTGCTGCTGGTCTTCGACGTGGTCGTCGGCCGCACGCCGGCCGTCGTTGCCGGCGTGGCGGTTCTGGGGTTCCTCCTGGGCCTGTGGGGCGTGGTGCCGCTGGCCGCACGTGGAGCATCACCGCGTGAGCCGACTCAGCCGCCGGACGGGACGCGGCACAACTCGGGCACCGCGTAGCACAGGCACGCATGGGGCAGAACGGACACGGGTACGCCTCCACGGTCCTGCCCCGGCCACACGCCGGAGTACTCGTGCACCACCGTGAGGAGCACCATCGATGAGCACCTCCGCCACCACTCCCCTGTGGGAGGACGCACCCCGCCCCGCATTCCCCGACCCCCTTCCGCCGACCGGACACGTCGAGACGCTTGTCGTCGGCGGCGGGCTGACCGGGCTGACAACCGCAGTCCTCCTGACCCGTGCCGGGATGGGCGTCGCGGTCCTCGAGGCCCACAGCATCGGCTCCGGCACGACCGGCTCAAGCACCGCCAAGGTGAGCCTGCTGCAGGGAACGAAGTTGTCCCGGATCTGTGGCCGGCAACCAGAGCGGATCACCCGCGCCTATCTCGAGGCCAACCGCGAGGGACAGGCGTGGCTCCGGGAGTTCAGCGACGCCCACGACGTCCCCTACGCGCTCCGCCCGGCCGGCACGTACGCCGCCGGCCCCGCGGAGGTGGCCTCCGTCCAGCACGAGTACGGCGTCTGCACGCGTATCGGACTTCCGGTGCGGTGGAGCGACAGCCTCGACGTGCCTTTCGAGGTGCACGGCGCGGTCGTGCTCGACGACCAGATCCAGCTTGACCCGACCGACGTCGTCCATGCTCTCGCCGAGGAGGTGCAGGCCCACGGCGGGACGGTGCACGAAGGCCACCGGGTCCGCACCGTGGAGCGCAACGGGCGGCAGATCGTCGCGCACCTGGCCGGTGGCAGCGTGCTGACCGCCGACCGGCTGGTGATCGCGACCGGCGCCCCGACCCTCAGCGGCTGGCTGTGGGCTGCGAAGACCACCGCGAATCGCTCCTACCTGATCGCGCTGGAGGGCGCGCCCGAGGTGCCCGGGATGTTCATCTCCGCCGGCCAGCCGGTCCGGTCGGTGCGGTCCACCGCACCGAAACAGGGTGCGCCGCAACTGCTCGTCGGCGGCTCTGGGCACTCCGTCGGCCGAGCCGCGTCCGAGGCCGAGCACCTGGAGGACCTGCGGCGCTGGGCCGACGACCACTTCCCCGGTGCGGTGGAGACCCACGCGTGGTCCGCGCAGGACTACGGCACTCCGGACGAACTGCCCCTGTTCGGTCCGGTGCCCGGCACGGAGGGGCGGGTGCATCTCGCGAGCGGCTACGACAAGTGGGGCATGACGAACGCCGTCGCCGCCGCCCGTGCGATCTCCTCGGACATCCTCGGCAAGACGGTGATCTGGTCCGGGGTGCTCGAGGACCGCTCGCTCAACGCCCGGACCATCGCGAGCCTGGCCCGTCAGGGTCTGTTCGCCGGCGTCGCCCAGGCGAAGGCGCTCGTGGGGGCGGAGATCCGGCCACTGCCCGACGACGTGCCGGCGGGCACCGGCACGGTGGGGCGCGCCGGTCTTCGACCTGCGGGCATCAGCCGAGTCGACGGTGGGGAGTGCGCCGTGTCGGCCATCTGCACCCACATGGGCGGCATCTTGAACTGGAACGACCAGGAGCGCAGCTGGGACTGCCCGCTGCACGGGTCACGCTTCGACCCCGAGGGAGAGGTCATCGAGGGTCCGGCCACCAGGCCGCTGGCCAAGGTCCACCGTGGTGCTCACCAGCCGGCCGGCAACGGCCGCCCTTCGGCGTAGCCCGCGGCCGACTGCACGCCGATCACCGCCCGGTCGGTGAACTCTGCCAGGTCGTGTGCGCCGGCGTACGTGCAGGCGGAGCGGACACCCGAGCAGATCTCGTCGACGAGGTCCTCGACGCCCGGGCGTGACGGGTCGAGGAACATCCGTGAGGAGGAGATGCCCTCCTCGTACAGACCCTTCCGGGCTCGCTCGAAGTGGTCGTCGGCCGCCGTGCGGCTCGCGACCGCGCGCGCGGAGGCCATCCCGAAGCTCTCCTTGTACGCACGGCCGTCCGCACTGCGCTGGAGGTCGCCGGGCGACTCGTAGGTCCCGGCGAACCAGGAGCCGATCATGACCTGGGAGGCGCCCGCCGCCAGCGCGAGCGCGACGTCTCGGGGGTGACGCACTCCGCCGTCGGCCCACACGTGCTTGCCGTGCTCGGCCGCCGCCTCCGCGCACTCCACCACCGCGCTGAACTGCGGCCGACCGACCCCGGTCATCATCCGGGTCGTGCACATGGCTCCAGGCCCGACACCCACCTTCACGATGTCCGCACCGGCCTCGATCAAGTCGTGCACGCCGTCCGCGGCCACCACGTTGCCGGCGACCACCGGGATCGCCGGGTCGACGCTGCGCACGGCCTTGAGGGCCTCGAGCATGCGCTCCTGGTGGCCGTGGGCCGTGTCCACGACCAGAGTGTCGACCCCGCTGGCGACCAGCCTCTCGGTCTTGGCCGCCACGTCGCCGTTCACGCCGATGGCTGCGGCGACCCGCAGTGAGCCCCGGTGGTCCAGGGCGGGGGCGTAGATCGTCGAACGCAACGCCCCGGTGCGGGTGAGCAGCCCCACCAGCTCGCCGTCGTCGTCGACGACCGGCGCCAGGCGGTGGCGTGACGTGGAGAGCACCTCGAAGGCGGTCCGGGCGTCCACGTGGTCGCCGAGGGTGACCATCTCGGTGGTCATCACCTGGCGGACCTGGGTGAACCGATCGACGCCGAGGCAGTCCGCCTCGGTGATGATCCCGACCGGGACGCCCGCGTCCACGACCACCGCAGCCAGGTGCGCCCGCTTGGGAAGCAGCGCGAGGGCGTCACTCACGGTCTCGTGCGGGGCGAGGGTGATCGGCGTCTCGAACACCGGGTGCCGGCTCTTCACCCAGGCCACGACCTCGGACACGATGTCGAGCGGGATGTCCTGCGGCAGCACGGCAAGGCCGCCACGTCGCGCCATGGTCTCCGCCATCCGCCGGCCCGAGACCGCGGTCATGTTCGCCACGACCAGCGGGATCGTCGTACCGGTGCCGTCCAGGCTCGAGAGGTCGACGTCGTACCGGGAGGGCACGGCGGACCGACGGGGCACCATGAACACGTCGTCGTAGGTGAGGTCGTGGGGCGGACGGCCGCCCACGAAGGAGTCGGCGTTGAGGAATCGCACCGATCGAATCTACTCCGCCGCCGGACGCGGACGGGACACCGGCATGATGCTCAGATGGACCAGGTCATCGCCAGCGCGCCCGGCCGGGTGAACCTCATCGGGGAGCACCTGGACTACAACGGCGGCCGCTGCCTGCCGATCGCACTCCCCTGCCGGACCACGGTGGTCGCCGCGCCGAGCACCGCGGGGCAGCTGACCATCTCCAGCGGTGGCGTGTCCTGGGCCGGCCTGCCGGGTGAGCGTGCCGAGGGCTGGGCGGCGTACGTCGCCGGCGTGCTGTGGGCGCTGGACCTCGAGGTGGCGCTCGACCTGAGCGTGACCTCGGACGTGCCGATCGGGGCCGGGCTCTCCAGCTCCGCGGCTCTGGAGTGCGCGACGGCCGTCGCCGTCGACGCTCTGCTCGGCCTGGGACGCTCGCGGGACGAGATCGCCGCCGCGTGCGTCCGCGCCGAGACCGAGTACGTCGGCGCACCGACCGGAGGGCTCGACCAGACCACGGCGATGTTCGCCGAGCGGGACCAGGCTCTGCTGCTCGACTTCTCGGACGGCTCGCGGTCGCTGGTCCGGTTCGACCCCGGTGCCGTGGGACTCTCGCTGCTCGTCGTCGACACCGGCGTGACGCACGAGCTGTCCGGTGCGCAGGGCGACGGGGGGTACGCCGCACGCCGGACCGACTGCGAGCGCGCTGCCGAGATCCTGGGCGTCGAGTCGCTGGCGGCCGTGAGCGATCCCGAGTCGGCGCTGACCACGCTGCACGACGCGCGCCTGCGCCGCCGGGCCGCTCACGTGTTCTCCGAGCAGCAGCGCGTCGACGACGTCGTCGCCGCGCTCGGGCTGGGCGACTGGGCCGAGGTCGGCGCTGCGATGACGTCCTCGCACGAGTCGCTGCGCGACGACTTCGAAGTCTCCTGTCCCGAGCTCGACGCCGTGGTGTCGGCCGCGCTGGACGCCGGAGCGCTCGGTGCGCGCATGACCGGCGGGGGCTTCGGCGGCTCGGCGATCGTGCTGACCGCCGACCCGGAGCGCGCCAGGTCGGCGGTCAACGCGGCATTCACGACGAACCGCTGGGCGGACCCGACGTACCTGGACGGGCGGGCCTCCGCGGGAGCCCGGGTCGAGGACCCAGGCCGCTGAGCTACTTCAGCTCGGCGCTGCTGAGACCCAGCACGCGGCGCGCCACGATCAGCTGCTGGATCTGCTGGGTGCCCTCGAAGATGTCGAGGATCTTCGAGTCGCGGCCCCACTTCTCCAGCAGCTCGGTCTCGGAGTAGCCCAGCGTGCCGCACAGCTCGACGCAGCGCAGCGTGACGTCGGTGCCCATCCGGCCGGCCTTCGCCTTGGCCATGGACGCCTCCATGGAGTTCGGCTTGCGGTTGTCGGCCATCCAGGCCGACTGCAGCGTGAGCAGGTACGCCGCCTCCCAGTCCGCCTCGAGCTGCAGGAACGTCGCGGCCGCGGCCTGCTGGTTGAACGCCGGCCGGTCGTAGTCGATCTCCACGCCGGCCTGCTTCAGGATGTCGCGGGTCAGGTCGAGGGAGGCGCGAGCGCAGCCGACGGCCATCGCGGCCACCAGCGGGCGGGTGTTGTCGAAGGTCGCCATCGCGCCGGCGAAGCCCTGCTTGGTGTCGATCTCCGGAGAGCCGAGCAGGTTCGCCGCCGGGACCCGGCAGTCGGTGAACGTGATCACCGCGGTGTCGGAGGCGCGGATGCCGAGCTTGTGCTCGAGCCGCTCGACCTTCATGCCCGGGGTGCCCTTCTGCACCACGAACGACTTGATCGCCGCCCGGCCGAGGGTCTTGTCGAGCGTCGCCCAGACGACCACGCTGTCGGCGCGCTCGCCGGAGGTGACGAAGATCTTCTCGCCGTTGAGGACGTACTCGTCCCCATCCTTGCGGGCGGTCGTGGACAGGTTCGCGGAGTCCGAGCCGATGCCGGGCTCGGTGATCGCCATCGCGGCCCAGGTCTTGCCGAACCGGGCAAGCTGCTCGTCGTTGGCGACCGAGGCGATCGCGGAGTTGCCCAGGCCCTGGCGGGGCATCGAGAGCAGCAGACCGACGTCGCCCCAGCACATCTCCATGATCGAGAGCACCGACGCGAGGTTGGCCCCATTCTTGTTGCCGCTCTTCTCCTCGGCGGTCTCGTCACGGCGTACGCCGGCCGCACCGGCGCCGCCAGACGCGCCGGACTCCGCGAGTCCGTCGATCATCGCGGCGAGCATGTCGAGCTCCTTGGGGTACTCGTGCTCGGCCGCGTCGTACTTGCGGGAGATCGGTCGCAGCATGTTCATCGCGACCTGATGGGCCTGGTCGACGAGCGGGCGGACCTTCTTGGGGGTTTCGAGATTGATCATCGTCTTGTCTCCTTGTCGCGGACTTCCTTGATTTCGAGTCTCGCTGGCGCTCGCACCTCAATCAGCGGAAGTCAGACCAGGACCGCTCCTTCCATCAGGCCGATCGCACGCAGGTCGCGGTACCACCGCTCCACCGGGTGCTCCTTGACGTAGCCGTGGCCACCGAGCAGCTGGACTCCGTCGAGCCCGATCTGCATGCCCTTCTCCGCGCAGAGCCGGCGCGCGAGCGCGATCTCGCGCGAGGCGTCCTTGCCGCGGGCGACCCGGCTGGCGGCCTTGTAGGTCAGCAGCCGCATGCCCTGCAGCTCGATCGCGATGTTGGCGACCATGAACGCCACCGACTGGCGGTGGGCGATCGGCTCGCCGAACGCCT
>DATAKN010000074.1:0-27953 GCA_036261595.1 Marmoricola sp. | reverse complement strand
GTCGACGGCCTGGTGCACGTCTCCGAGCTGTCCTGGAAGCACATCGACCACCCGAGCGAGGTCGTCACGGTCGGCGACGAGGTCACCGTCGAGGTTCTCGACGTCGACATGGAGCGCGAGCGGGTGTCGCTGTCGCTCAAGGCCACCCAGGAAGACCCCTGGCAGCACTTCGCCCGCACCCACCAGATCGGCCAGATCGTGCCCGGCAAGGTCACCAAGCTGGTGCCGTTCGGCTCGTTCGTCCGGGTCGAGGAGGGCATCGAGGGTCTGGTGCACATCTCCGAGCTCGCCGAGCGCCACGTCGAGATCCCCGAGCAGGTCGTCCAGGTCAACGACGACGTCATGGTCAAGATCATCGACATCGACCTCGAGCGTCGTCGGATCTCGCTGTCGCTGAAGCAGGCCAACGAGACCACCGCTGCCACCGACGTCGAGGAGTTCGACCCGACGCTGTACGGCATGACGGCGACCTACGACGAGCAGGGCAACTACATCTACCCGGAGGGCTTCGACCCCGACACGGGTGAGTGGCTCGAGGGCTACGAGGAGCAGCGCAAGACGTGGGAGGAGCAGTACGCCAAGGCCCACGCGCGCTGGGAGGCCCACGTCAAGCAGCAGGCCGAGGCCAAGAAGGCCGAGGTCGAGGCCGGCGAGGCGACGTCGTACTCCTCCGGCAACGCCGGCGGCGACGACTCCGAGGCGGGTGGCTCGCTGGCCTCCGACGAGGCGCTGCAGGCCCTGCGCGAGAAGCTCACCGGCGGGGGTTCCTGATCCTGCCGACGGGCAGTCGCTGAACCGCCCGAACACGTCCGACGAGCCCGGATCTCCGATTGCGGAGGTCCGGGCTCGTCTGCGTTCTAGGCGGCCACACGATCACCGAGGGTCCCGCCGGCCGCCTCGCGGCCGTACGTCGCAGTGCCGAGCTCGTCGCGCTCGCGGTGGCCGACGCCCGGCCCGGCGAACGTGTCGTGGCGGGCGAAGTGCACCAGTGCGACGAGGCCGAGCACCAGAGCGGTCAGGAAGGTGACGGTGATCCAGAGAGCGTCCATGGCAGTAATCATTCGCTCCATGTATTCCTGCCACCAGTGGCAGAGATGCCCATTCCCCTCGATTTCCTGCCACATCTCTGCGACGCTGGCGGGATGCTGACCAAGGTGGCCGCGATCGTGTTCGACGGGGTGTCGCCGTTCGAGCTCGGTGTGGTGTGCGAGGCGTGGGGCGTCGACCGCACCGCCAACGGCGTGCCCGCGCTCGACTTCGCCATCTGCGCGGCGCGGCCCGGACGGGTGGCGACCAGCATGGGCTTCGGGCTCGACGTCGACGACGACCTCTCCCGCGCCGAGGCTGCCGACCTGGTCTGCGTGCCCGCGATCCATCGGGACTGGCCGGTGCCGGGAGAGGTGCTGGAGGTACTCCGAGACACCGTCGAGCGGGGCGCGCGGGTGCTCTCGGTGTGCTCCGGAGCGTTCGTGCTGGGGGAGGCCGGCCTCCTGGACGGCCGTCGCTGCACGACTCATTGGATGTACACCGACGACCTGCAGCGGCGCTTCCCGGCCGCCGAGGTCGTCCCGGAGGTCCTCTACGTCGACGAGGACCCGGTGATCACCTCTGCTGGGTCGGCGGCCGGCCTGGACGCGTGCCTGCACCTGTGGCGCAAGGAGTATGGCGCTTCGGTGGCCTCGATGGTCGCCCGCCGGATGGTGGTCCCGCCACAGCGCGACGGCGGTCAGGCCCAGTACATCGCCCGCGCCGTACCGGAGTGCACGGCCGAGACGCTCGGCCCACTGCTCGCGTGGATCACCGAGAACCTCGGTGAGGACCACAGCGTGGAGGCGCTGGCGCGGCGCGCCCACATGTCGCCGCGCACCTTCGCTCGTCGCTTCCGCGCCGAGACCGGTACGACGCCACACGCCTGGGTCACCACCCAACGCCTGATCGCCGCGGAGGAGCTGCTCGAGAGCAGTGACGCCTCGATCGAACAGATTGCGTCCGAGGTGGGCTTCGGCAACGCCGCCACCATGCGCCAGCACTTCTCACGGATCCGCGGCATCAGCCCCCAGGGCTACCGCCAGTCGTTCAGCCGGGCCGACCGCCCGGCCTAGCCTGCGGCCGCAGGCGGGTGGTCGAGCACCTCGATCCGGATCCGCTTGTTGCCCTTGCCCTTGCTCTCGGTCTTGGTGACCCGCACGCCGCCGACCTCGGCGGTGGAGAGCAGGTGCGTGCCGCCGTCGGCCTGCCGGTCGAGCCCGACGACGTCGATGACGCGCAGCGGATCGATCTCACGCGGGATCAGGTTCGCGGCGGTGCGGATCAGGGCCGGATCGGCGTCGGCCGCCGACCTGGGCAGGAAGTCCACGACGATCTCGTGGGCTCGTCGGATCTCCTCGTTGATCCGCCGTTCCACGGCCGCGCCGAGGTCGACGGACATCGACTCGAACGGGAAGTCCAGGCGTCCCTGCAGCGGCTCCATGTTGCCGCCGGTCACCGGGATGCCGTAGTCGGCCCAGATCACGCCACAGAGCACGTGCAGCGCGGTGTGAGTGCGCATCAGCGCGTGCCGGCGGGTCCAGTCGATCCGGCCCTGCACCTCGGTGCCGACCTCTGGCAGCTCGACCTCCGGATCGGCGACCGTGTGCCAGATCGGGCCGCCGTCGCGGCGTACCGAGGTCACCGCGAGCGTGCCGGCCGGAGTCAGCAGCGTGCCGGTGTCGCAGGGCTGGCCGCCGCCGCCGGGGTAGAAGGCGGTACGCCGCAGGCGTACGCGGCCGTGCTCGCGGTCGACCTCGACGACCGTGGTGTCGAACTCCTGGCGGTAGGCGTCGACCGCGAACAGCTCGGTCTCGGCCAGCGCGGCCGGAGCGGTCCCGCGGACCGCTGCGTGTTGCTCTCCGGGTACTCCCATGTCGACCTCCCGCCCCGCACGGTAGCGCGCCGGTCAGGACCCCGCGGTCCGGTCGGCGAGCTCGCGGCGCAGCACCTTGCCGGTGAGCGTGCGGGGGAGGGCGTCCAGCACGACGTACTCCTTGGGCCGCTTCGGTGGCGCGAGCCGCTCCCGGCACCACGCGTCGAGCTCCGTGGCGGTCGCCGTGCCGACCACGGCGGCGACCACGCGCTGACCCCAGTGCTCGTCCGGTACGCCGTACACGGCGACGTCACTGACCCCGGGATGTCCGGCCAGGGTGTTCTCGACCTCGGCCGGGTAGACGTTGACGCCGCCGGTGATCACCAGGTCCTCCCGGCGGCCGTCGAGGTAGAGGTAGCCGTCGGCGTCGATCCGGCCGAGGTCGCCGACCGTGAACTCGTCGCCCTCGGGGGTGCGACGCCAGGCGGCCGCGGTCTTCTTCGGCGAGCGGAAGTACTCGAACCGCGCATGGTCGGGCACCCGGCACCAGATCAGGCCGTCGTGGTCGACACGAAGTGCACGTCCGGGACGTGCACGACCGACCGTGCCCGGCCGGCTCAGCCACTCCTCGCTGCGGCAGGCGGTGAACTGGCCCTCGGTCGAGCCGTAGAACTCCCAGGTGGACCCCGGCGGGAACGCCTCGATCAGTCGGTGCTTGAGCGGGTCGGGACACGGAGCGCCGGCATGGGCCACCAGCCGGAAGCACGACAGGTCCGGGGTGCCCACGGCATCCCAGTGGTCGAAGAGGCGCTGCAGGTGCGTGGGGACGCAGAACATCGTCGTGGGGCGCGCGGACGCGATCGCCTCGGTGACGCGCGCAGCGTCGAACGGCCCGGCGACGACGACCCGGCCCCCGGCCAGCAGCGTGCCGGTCGCGAACCGCAGCGGAGCCGAGTGGTGGAGCGGGCTCAGCACGAGGTTCACATCCTCCGCGGCGAAGCCCCACAGCTCGCGTTCCTCGGCGATCAGGGCCCGGGCCCGATCGAGGGGCAGCACGCCGCTCCAGACGCCCTTCGGGGTCCCGGTGGTGCCGCTGGTCACGTGCATCGGCCGCGCGAGCGGCACGTCGCCGGGTGCCCAACCGGTGTGGAGGCTGGCCAGCTCCGCCTCGTCGGTGACCACGCGGGTCGGGTCGAGATCGGTCAGGATGCGCTCGCGCTCGTGGGCGGTGAGCCTGGGATCCAGTGGGATCGGCACGATGCCCCGCACCAGCAGCGAGATCACGGCATCCAGGTACGCCCGGGACCCGGGCACGAGCAGCGCCACCCGGTCGCCGGTCGTGAGCTGCCGGTCACGGTGCATGCCGCTCATCGTGCCAGCCGCGGCGTCGGCGATACTTCGGCCCATGGTGGACGAGACGGACGGGCACGTCCGGGTGGGGCTGACCGGCGGGATCGCATCGGGCAAGAGCACCGTGTCGGCGATCCTGCGTGAGCTCGGGGCCGTGGTGATCGACGCGGACGTCCTGGCCCGCGAGGTGGTCGCCCGGGGCACGCCGGGCCTGGACGCGGTGGTGGCCGAGTTCGGGACCGAGCTGCTCACCGCGGACGGCGAGCTGGACCGGGCCGCCATGGGCGCGCTCGTCTTCGGCGACGAGGATGCCCGCCGCCGTCTGGAAGCGATCGTGCACCCGCTGGTGTTCGAGCGCATCGTGGCGCTGGAGACCGACGCGCCCGCGGGTGCGGTGGTCGTCCACGACATCCCGCTGCTGGCCGAGAGCGGCCGGGCAGACACGTTCGATGCCGTCGTGGTCGTCGACGCTCCGCAGGCCGTCCAGGTCGAGCGGATGGTGCGTGATCGCGGCTGGACCGAGGCCGACGCACTGGCCCGGATCGCCGCACAGGCTGCGCCGGAGGACCGGCGCGCGATCGCGACGTACCTCATCGAGAACACCGGCACGCGTGAGGAGCTGCGCCGCCAGGTCGAGAAGATCTACGCCGAGCTGCGGGATCTGCGCCGCTGATCTGCCGCCGAGACCTGGTCGACTCGCAGTTCGCCGCTCGCGGCAACGTCTTCTGAGGACGACAAGACGCGACGAGCGCGGCACCATCCGCCGGTGGCGCCGCGCTCGTCGCGTCGTACGGGGGTCCTAGGCAGCCAGGTCCGGGTCGGCCAGGCGGCGCAGCTTGGCGATCGCCTCGCGCTCGAGCTGGCGCACCCGCTCGGCGGAGATGCCGTGGCGGGCGCCGATGTCCGCCAGCTTGTGCTGCCGGCCGTCGACCAGCCCGTAGCGGGAGCGGACGATGTCGGCGGACCGCTCGTCGAGGTGGTCGACGAGGCTGTTGAGCCGGTCGCGCGCCTCGGTGTCGAGCACGGTCAGGTCAGGGCCGGGCGCGCTCTCCTGGGCGATCAGGTCGCCCAGGGAGGTGTCGCCGTCGACGTCGAGCGGGGTGTCGAGGCTGACGTGGTCGCGACCCCAGCTCATCAGGTCCAGCACCCGGTCGAGGTCCATGCCGAGCTCGGCGGCGATCTCCTCCGGCTCCGGCTCTCGGCCGAGCTGGCGCTCGAGCGTGCGCCGGGCCGAGGACACCTGGTTGAGCTCCTCGACGACGTGGACCGGCAGCCGGACCACGCGCGCCTGCTGGGCGATGCCGCGGGTGATCGCCTGGCGCACCCACCACGTGGCGTAGGTGGAGAACTTGTAGCCCTTGGCGTAGTCGAACTTCTCGACGGCGCGGATCAGGCCGGTGTTGCCCTCCTGGATGAGGTCCAGCATCGGCATCGCGCTGCGGCCGTACTTGCGGGCGATCGAGACCACCAGGCGCAGGTTCGCGTTGATGAAGCGCTGCATGGCGCGCTCACCCTCCTCGACCAGCCACTCGAGCTCGGCCTGGGAGGCGTTGCCCGGCGCACCGCCCTTGCGGCGACCGACCCGGCCCTCCTCGAGGAGCTTGGCGGCGAGCATGCCCGCCTCGATCGCCTTCGACAGCTCGACCTCCGTGGCGGCGTCGAGCAGCGGCGTACGCGCGATCTCGTCGAGGTACAGGCCCACGCTGTCCCGGCCCTCGATCTCGCGCTCGATGCGACTTGTGGTCACTGCCGCCTCCCAATCCTTCGTTCAGTGAACCGGTGAACCGTGGTTCTTGGTTCACACGTCCAACGCGTGTTCCCGGCTGAGGATTCCCGTCCGGGCTGCTTCCTACGACTAGTACGACGGTCGGCTGGTACCCGAAGTTGCCGAGCCGATGAGGTTCTCAGCCACTTCTCAGTCCCCGGGGCACAATTGCTTCGTGTGCCCACCTGCCAGTGCTTCGGAGCCGACCGCCCCGCGGATCGATCTGAACGCCGATCTGGGGGAGGGCGTGACCGATGACGCGGGCCTGCTGGAAGTCGTGACCAGCGCGAACGTCGCCTGCGGCTTCCACGCCGGCGACGACTCCGTGATGCGCGCGGTCTGCGAAGGCGCCGCCGCGCGGGGCGTCGTCGTGGGAGCCCAGGTGTCCTACCGCGACCGCGAGGGCTTCGGGCGTCGGAGCATGGATGTCGGCTACGAGGTCCTCGTCGAGTGGGTCGCGGAGCAGGTGGGGACGCTCCGGGACGCGGCTCGCGCGGCCGGTGTCGAGGTGGCCTACGTGAAGCCGCACGGCGCGCTCTACCACCGGGTCACCGACGACGAGCACCAAGCCCGTGCCGTGCTGGAGGGCAGTGGCGGTCTGCCGGTGCTCGGTCTGCCCGGGTCGGTGCTCCTGCGGCTCGCCGAGGATGCCGAGCGCACCGTCGTGCCGGAGGGGTTCCCGGACCGCGGCTACACGGCGGAGGGCCGGCTGGTCCCGCGCGGCCGACCGGGAGCACTCGTGCACGCGCCTGACGAGGTCGCCGCCAACGCCGTCGCGCTCGCCGGCGCCGGCACGGTCCGCACGGTGTGCGTGCACGGCGACTCCCCGGGCGCCGTCACGACCGCCCACGCGGTTCGCCGGGCGCTGGCCGACGCCGGCTATCACGTCCGTCCCTGGCGGGACCCGGTCTGACCGGTCGGGATACTGGCTCCATGCAGCTACGTCGGGTCGGCGAACGGGCACTGCTGGTGGAGTGCTCGGACCTGGCGGAGGTCACCGCGACGTACGCCGCCCTGCACCAGCTGCGCCGCGATCTGCGCGCCACGGAGATCGTGCCGGCCGCCCGCACCGTGCTCCTCGACGGCCTGGCCGACGTGGCTGCGACGCGCGCACTGCTCGACGACCTCGCTGCGCCGCCCGGCGTCGACGACGGTTCCAGGGCCGCCGTGGTGGAGATCCCAGTGATCTACGACGGGCCGGACCTCGGCGAGGTGGCGCGGCAGTGGGCGGTCAGCGAGTCCGAGGTCGTGCAGATCCACCAGAGCACCACGTTCGTGGTCGCCTTCTGCGGCTTCGCGCCCGGCTTCGCCTACTGTGCGGGGCTGCCGCCCGACCGGACCGTACGCCGACGCTCGGAGCCGCGCCCCCGGGTGCCGGCGGGTTCCGTGGCCCTGGCAGGGGAGTTCAGCGCCGTGTACCCGACGCCCTCACCGGGCGGATGGCAGCTGATCGGCTCGACCCGGACGCGGGTGTGGCGTCCTGACCACGACCGACCCGCGCTCCTGGAGCCGGGCACCCGGGTGACGTTCGTCGATGGCTGAGCGGCACCCACCGGCGGTGGAGGTGCTCGACGCCGGGGCGCTCACCACCGTGCAGGACCGCGGCCGGCCCGGCTGGGCGCACCTCGGCGTCCCGCGGTCCGGCGCCCTCGACCAGCCGGCCCTGCGTCTGGCCAACCGGCTCGTGGGCAACCCGGAGACGGCTGCGGCGCTGGAGACCACCCTGACCGGCGTCCGCTTCCGGACGACTCGGGCCACCGCGTTCGCGGTCGCCGGCGCGTGGTGCGAGCTGCGGGTGGACGGGCGGCCCGTCGGCTGGGGCGTCGCCCACGTCGCTCACGCCGGCGCCGAGGTGTGGGTGGGCCCGGCGACCGAGGGCGTCCGTTCGTACGTCGCCCTGGCCGGCGGTCTCGACGTACCGTGTGTGCTCGGTTCACGGTCGACCGACCTGTTGTCCCACCTCGGGCCGGCACCCCTCCGCTCCGGCGACCGCCTTCCGCTGGGCCGCGCCGGACACCGGCCCCACGGGCACGAGGCGGTGCCGCACCCGCGACGCGGGGCTCTGCGGGTCCGTCTCGGCCCGCGGGCCGACTGGTTCACGAGCACCGCCCTCGACGCGCTGGACGGTGCGGCGTACGCCGTGGCCGCGGACTCGAACCGGATCGGTCTGCGGCTCTCCGGTCCGGTGGTCACCCGCGCCCGGGACGGGGAGCTGCCCAGCGAGGGGATGGTGCTGGGCGCCGTACAGGTGCCACCGAACGGCCAGCCGGTGGTGTTCCTGCACGACCACCCCACGACGGGCGGGTACCCGGTCGTGGCCGTGGTGGTGGCGGACGACCTGCCGGTGTGCGCTCAGGCGCGCCCGGGGGACCGGCTCACCCTTCGGGTGGTGGGCTGACGGCCGCTGCGACCGGGTGCAGGGCCGGGTCGTCGACGGCGAGGCTGAGCACTCGGCCCGGCGGTGTGTCGGCGGTCTCGAAGCGCACCGTGACGACACCGCGGCCGGCACCCCACACCCAGCCGCGGCCGTGGACGTCGTGCTCGACGTCCATCCCGGGTGCCCAGACCCGCGTGCGGGAGAGCTGGGCCAAGGTGGATTCGGTGTCCTCATCGACCACGTCCGGCTCCTCTGCCTCCTGGTCGGCGAAGAGGTCGTCCTGGATCCAGTCCGCCAAGCCGGAGACACCGACCCCCAGCAGCCGCACGCCACCGGAGGTGTCGACGTCGTAGAGGAGGGTGCGGGCCACGCGCGCCACCGTCCGGGCGTCGTCCGTGGGCCCCGGGAGAGTGGCCGAACGGGTGTGCGTGGAGAAGTCGTGCAGCCGCACCTTCACGGTCACCGTCCTGCCCGACAGCCTGGCCTTGCGCAACCGCTCGATCACCTTGCCTGCCTGTCGGTCCAGCAGGGCCGCGAGCAGGCGGCGGTCGACGTGGTCGGTGTCGTAGGTGTCCTCGACGCTGATCGACTTCGCCTCCCGCACCGGTACGACGGGGCGGTCGTCCTCCGCGCGCGCGAGCAGGTAGAGGCCCTGCCCGTGGGACTTCCCCACGACGCGCACGAGCTCCTCCTGGCTGATCTCCTCGAGGTCGGCGATGGTGTGCACGCCGATTCGCCGCAGGCTCTCGGCCGTCGCCGGACCGACGCCGGGAATGGCGGTCACCTGCATCGGTCGCAGCAGGTCGCGCTCGTTGCCCGGTGCGACCACCACGAGGCCGTCAGGCTTGTCGAGGTCGCTGGCCACCTTGGCGATGAACTTCGAGGTGCCGACGCCGACCGAGCCGGTGAGGCCCCCGGTGACCTCCCGGACGCGCTCCTTGAGGTCGCGGGCGAACCCGCTCACGCCGGTCACCGAGCGATCGGGGAGGTCGGCCTCGGCCAGGTCGACGAAGGCCTCGTCCAGGGACAGCGGCTCGACCAGCGGGCTCACGCTCCGCAGCAGGTCCATGACCGCACGGCTGGTCTCCCGGTAGGCGTGGAACCGGCCGGTCAAGAAGGCCGCATTGGGGCATCGACGCCGAGCCTCCGCCGTCGGCATCGCCGAGTGCACACCGAACGCCCGCGCCTCGTACGACGCCGTCGCGACCACGCCGCGACCACCCACACCACCCACGATCACGGGCTTTCCGCGTAGCGACGGCTTGTCGCGCTGCTCGACCGCGGCGAAGAAGGCGTCGAGGTCGACGTGCAGGATCGTCGGCTCGGCGCGCACCCGCGCATCGTACGACCGGCCGGTTTCCGTCCACCGGCCCCGTTGACGCGGCGCGGCTCCACAGGGCCGTGGAGCCGGGAGGCGGCCGGGCCCCGGTTCGGGTGGGGTGAGCGCATGAGCGAGCCGAGCAGGACCTTCACCGCCCGCAGCCCCGTCGACCTCGTCGCCGCCGTGCCCTACGTGCTCGGCTTCCACCCGAGCGAGTCGGTCGTGCTGCTGACCTTCGGCCCGGGCGAGGCGTTCCACGCGCGCGTCGACCTGCCGCGCGAGGAAGACGACCAGCGCGAGGTCGTGACCATGCTCGCGGAGGTCGTGACCCGCCACGGCGTCGGCCGCGTGGCGGTCCTGCTCTACACGACCGACCCCTGGGCGGCCGCGGCATTCCACGACGTCGCCGTGTCGGAGTTCGTGCGTCGAGGAGTCTGCGTCGTCGACGTCCTCCGGGTCGGCGATGGCCGGGTGCACCGGGCGGGCGACGTCGACGACCCCGGCACGGCGTACGACCTGACGACGCATCCCTTCACCGCGGAGCAGGTCGTGGACGGTGTGGTCGTCGAGAGCAGCCGTGAAGCCCTCGCCCAGACACTGGACTGCGTGGACGCCGAGGACGCAGCGGCCGTCGCAGCGGCAGCGCAGGCGGTGGCGAGCGCCGCCCGGGAACGGTCTGCCTTGGTCAGCGCGGTCGGTCGATCCGAAGGTCTTGGCGACGAGGCCCGCTGGGTGCAGCGCACGACCCGGCGTCACGTCCGCACAGGCACAGCCCTCCGGGCTTCCGATGCCGGACGCATGGTCGCGTTGATGGCCGACATCCGGCTGCGCGACGTCGCCTGGGCCGAGATGTCGCGCGCCGGGGCCACCGGCCAGGTCCAGCTCTGGCGCGACCTCGTCCGGAGGTGCCCGCCCGACCTGCTCCCCGGGCCTTCCTGTCTGCTCGCGTTCGCGGCTTGGCTGGCCGGGCAGGGCGCGCTTGCGTGGTGCGCCCTCGATCGCTGCACCGAGGTCGATCCCGAGTACTCGATGGCCGACTGCATCGCCCAGCTCCTGGCCGGCGCGGTCCCGCCGAGCGTGTGGACGCCGATCCCGGAGGCGGAGCTGCCGGCCTTCTGGCCGCCTGACCTCGAGGCGTCCTGAGAAGGGCGCGGCGTGTCGGCCGTCGTGGGAGGAGGGCGTTCGGCCCTGTCCTCGGGTTGGGACGCCCTCTAGGGTCTCTGCATGGGCCAGGAGGTGGACCAGCAGGAGTTCAGCCGTGCCGACCGCACTGCGCACCGTGAGAAGGTGCGGCGCTGCCTGGACGTCTTCGCGCTGATGCTGCGCCAGGCCCACTTCGACGCCGAGGACCCGATGACGGGCCTGGAGATCGAGTTCAACCTCGTCGACGACGACGGCCGGCCCGCGCTGAAGGGCTCGGAGGCGCTCGCCGCGATCGCCAACCCCGACTTCCAGACCGAGCTCGGGCAGTTCAACCTGGAGATCAACGTCGCTCCCCGGCGCCTGGACGCCCGAGGGATCACCGGTTTCGAGGAGGACCTGCGCGCAAGCCTGAACGATGCCCAGGCACGCGCGAGCCAGGTCGGAGCCCACCTGGTGATGATCGGCATCCTGCCGACGCTCGAGCCCGGTCACCTCTCGCCGTCGACGATCAGCCCCAACCCCCGGTACCAGCTGCTCAGCGACCAGATCCTCAACGCACGCGGCGAGGACATCGCGATCTCGATCAGCGGTGTCGAGCGGCTGGTGACGACCTCGGAGTCGATCATGCCGGAGGCGGCCTGCACGAGCACGCAGCTGCACACCCAGGTGAGCCCGGAGGACTTCCCGTCGTACTGGAACGCTGCCCAGGCCATCGCCGGGATCCAGCTCGCGGTGGGCGCGAATTCGCCGTACCTGCTGGGCAAGGAGCTGTGGGCGGAGACGCGGATCCCGCTGTTCGAGCAGGCGACCGACACCCGCAGCGAGGAGCTGAAGACGCAAGGCGTCCGGCCGCGGGTGTGGTTCGGGGAGCGCTGGATCACCTCGATCTTCGACCTGTTCGAGGAGAACGTGCGCTACTTCCCTGCACTGCTCCCGATCACCGACGAGGAGGACCCGCTCGCCGTGCTCGAGGCGGGCGGCACGCCGCACCTGCACGAGCTGCGGCTGCACAACGGCACGATCTACCGCTGGAACCGACCGGTGTACGACGTCGTCGACGGGCGGCCGCACCTGCGGGTCGAGAACAGGGTGCTCGCCGCCGGCCCGACGGTGTCGGACACCATGGCGAACGCCGCCTTCCACTTCGGGCTGGTGCGTGCGCTGGCCGAGCACGAGCGGCCGCTGTGGTCGCAGATGTCGTTCTCCGCGGCAGAGGAGAACTTCCACGCCGCGGCACGGGAGGGCATCGACGCCCAGGTGTACTGGCCCGGCATCGGTCAGGTCTCGGCGACAGAGCTCACGTTGAGACGGCTGCTGCCGCTGGCCCGCGAGGGTCTCGACCGCTGGGGCGCGGACCCCGACGAGAGCAGCCGCCTGCTCGGGATCATCGCGGCCCGGTGCAGCAGCGGGCAGAACGGCGCCAGCTGGTTCCGCGACCGCGTGCACGTGTGGGAGGCGCAGGGCACCGAGCGGGCCGAAGCGCTGCGGCTGACGCTGCAGGAGTACCGCGAGCGGATGCACAGCAACGAGCCGGTGCACACCTGGAGTCCACGCGGCGACTGATCGCATCCCCGACCCGGCGTGATCGGACGCGACCGGCGCTCAGGCGGGGCTCTGGTCGCGCGACCGGGCCACCCGGGGCCGCACCCGACGCCAGCGGATCAGCTCCTCGTTGGCGAGGTTGAGCCAGCCGTAGCGCGTCATCACGAAGAAGCCGGGAAGGTCCAGGCCGTGCCTGCCGAAGCCCTCCCGCGCCGCCGCGAACCAGGCGAAGTCGGCGTCCGTCGGGGCCAGGTCGCCGATGCGCGTGAGCCAGGGGACTGGCCGCTCCGCCGCCCTGCCCTCCAGACCGTCGAGGGCACGTTCGACCAGATCGGCACGCAGCCCGCCGTCGAAGCGGGCCTCGTGCGGAAGCGTGATGTGATCACCGCCGGGTGTGCCGACGTGGAAGAGCGTGGGCAGGAGGCGGCGGGTGCCGGCCGCACTGACGAAGTCGCAGAGAGCCGCCCGCAGCTGGCCCGCCAGCGGCAACGTGTCGATGTCCTCCATCGACCAAGGGTGGACGTTCGACGGCGTACGCCGCTCGCGCGATCCACAGGGGAGCCGAGGTGCGGCACACTGACGCCATGTCGAATGTCGCGCCGCCACCTTCTCTCCACCTCACCGGCGACGCTGCCGCCGACCGTGTGCTCAACGAGGACCCGTTCGCCCTGCTCCTCGGCATGCTGCTCGACCAGCAGTACCCCATGGAGCACGCGTTCCGTGGTCCGGCGAAGGTGCTCGACCGGTTCGGAACGCTCGACCCGGCGAAGATCGCGGCGGCCGACCCGGAGGAGTTCGCGGCGCTGTGCGCAACGCCGCCGGCCGTCCATCGGTTCCCCGGTTCGATGGCTGCCCGCATCCAGGCGGTGGCGGCAGAGGTCGTCGACGCGTACGACGGTGACGCCGCCCGGCTGTGGACCGGTGCGACGACCGGTGCGGAGGTGGTCAAGCGGGTCATGGCGCTCCCGGGCTTCGGCAAGCAGAAGGCGCAGATCTTCACCGCGCTCGTTGCCAAGCAGCTCGGCGTGCGTCCCGACGGCTGGGAGCGAGCCGTCGGCGACTACAGCCTGGAGGGTCACCGCTCGGTCGCCGATGTCGTCGACGAGGAGTCGTTGGCGAAGGTGCGGGCGTTCAAGAAGCAGAAGAAGGCGGCGGCGAGGACGGGGAGCCGCTGAGCCGCGACTCCGCCAGCTGCTGCCGTCGGACGGCCTGCACCAGGGAGTC
The DNA here is from genome assembly GCA_036261595.1 of Marmoricola sp. GTDB lineage: Bacteria > Actinomycetota > Actinomycetes > Propionibacteriales > Nocardioidaceae > Marmoricola. Next base: position 14,389 of record DATAKN010000074.1, on the reverse strand, counting down.
GAGGCCGTCCTGTGCCCGGACCAGGCCCTGGCCGTCCGGGTCGACGTACGTGATCCGCACGCACAGCCTGGAGCCGTCCGGGTTCGCCGCTGAGATGTCCACCCGCGTCCTCACCCCGATGAGCCGCCCGGCCTGATATGCCGCCCACTGCACGTCGACGCTCCTCTGTGCCGGCGTGGCATCGATCTCGACGGCGTGCTCTGCGTAGAGCCAGAGCTTCCCGGCGATCTCCAGCGTGAGCTCCCACTGGGGGTCAGCGATGCCGCGGTGAGGCGTTGTCATGACGGCCTCGTGCACCCGCGGACGGCGTCTGCGAGGCGATCTCCGAGACCTGTCCCTGCCCCACACAGGGTAAACATGTCCTACGCATACCCGATATTCCGTGGGCCGAACCCGCCACGACTCGCGAGACGCGCACGGCCCGTGGCGCCGGGTTGTGGAGCGGCGTGACAGAATGGCGGTGCGGCTGTTGACAGGTACGGGCTTTGCCGCGCCCGAGAAGTGCCCCCCACGTCTGACCGAGAGGTAGTTCGTGTCCTCGAGCTCGTCCACCACGGCCACCCGGAAGTCCGCCGCGCAGCCTGCGAAGGCTGCCGCCAAGAAGGCGCCGGCGAAAGCCGCTGAGAAGGCCACGGCTGCCAAGAAGGCGCCTGCGAAGAAGGCTGCGGCGAAGAAGGCCGCCACGGCCGAGGATCTGCAAGCCGCCGTGCAGGCGGTCGGTCCCGACGGCAAGAAGGTGCTCGCTGACGTCCCCGACGAGCAGTTCGAGGCCGACCTCCAGGCCGACCCGACCATCGCCGAGGACGAGAAGCAGGCGTTCACGGTCTCCGCGGCCGACGAGACCGACGAGCCCGAGCAGCAGGTCATGGTCGCGGGCGCGACCGCAGACCCGGTGAAGGACTACCTCAAGCAGATCGGCAAGGTGCCACTGCTGAACGCCGAGATGGAGGTCGAGCTCGCCAAGCGGATCGAGGCCGGCTTGTTCTCGGAGGAGAAGCTGGCCAAGGGCGGGAAGATCTCGGACAAGGTCCGCGAAGAGCTCGAGTGGATCGCCGAGGACGGCAAGCGCGCGAAGAACCACCTGCTCGAGGCGAACCTGCGCCTCGTGGTCTCGCTCGCCAAGCGCTACACCGGGCGAGGCATGCTGTTCCTGGACCTGATCCAGGAAGGCAACCTGGGCCTGATCCGCGCCGTGGAGAAGTTCGACTACACCAAGGGCTACAAGTTCTCGACGTACGCCACCTGGTGGATCCGTCAGGCGATCACCCGGGCGATGGCCGACCAGGCCCGCACGATCCGGATCCCGGTGCACATGGTCGAGGTGATCAACAAGCTCGCCCGCGTCCAGCGCCAGATGCTGCAGGACCTCGGCCGGGAGCCCACGCCGGAGGAGCTCGCCAAGGAGCTCGACATGACCCCCGAGAAGGTCATCGAGGTCCAGAAGTACGGCCGCGAGCCGATCTCGCTGCACACCCCACTCGGTGAGGACGGCGATTCGGAGTTCGGTGACCTCATCGAGGACTCCGAGGCGATCGTGCCGGCCGACGCGGTGTCGTTCACGCTCCTCCAGGAGCAGCTGCACGCCGTGCTGGACACCCTCTCCGAGCGAGAGGCCGGTGTGGTGAGCATGCGCTTCGGCCTCACCGACGGTCAGCCGAAGACGCTCGACGAGATCGGCAAGGTGTACGGCGTGACGCGGGAGCGGATCCGTCAGATCGAGTCCAAGACGATGTCGAAGCTGCGGCACCCCAGCCGTTCGCAGGTTCTGCGCGACTACCTGGACTGAGGTTTCAGTCCTGGCAGGTGCTCCGCCGCAGGTCAGAGGCGGTTTCGGGCCGCTTCCGAGCGACACGCTACGCGCTACAGCGCTCCTAGTCCAGATATTCGACTACGCTGTGTGTCGTGAGGGTCAATCAGGCTGCGTTGCTCGCTGAGTCGTGGCAGCTCGCGCTGCGTGCGGAGCGCAAGAGCCCACAGACGCTGAAGACCTACGGCGACGGGGTCCGGTTCTTCCTCGACTGGTGTGCTGAGCACGACGCCGAGCCGATGACCAAGGCCGCGCTGAATGCGTGGGTCGCCGCGCTGCTCGAGGGCGGCTCAGCGGCGGCGACCGCCCGGAGCCGACAACTCGCTGTCCGCCGCTTCGCCACCTGGCTGGCCGAGGAAGGCGAACTCCCGGCCGACCCCTTCCTCGGAGTGAAGTCGCCCAAGCTCGACGAGCGGGTGATCGAGCCCCTGACCGACGCCGACCTGCGCGCCATGCTCAAGGCGTGCGCGGTGTCCAAGGGCGCTGACCCCAAGGTCGCGCTGCGCCATCGCCGCGATGAGGCGATCATCCGCCTGATGTTCGAGTCCGGCATCCGTGCCGGGGAGGTCGTGGCGCTGAACGTCGAGGATCTCGACCTCGCCAACGGCACCGCGACCGTGCGCCGAGGCAAGGGCGGCAAGGGCCGCGTCGTCCCGTTCGGCCCAGACGCCTCGCTCGCCCTCGACCGGTACCTTCGCCTGCGACGCGGACACCGCCTCGCCGACTCTCCAGAACTCTGGCTCGGCGACCGCGGCAAGCGGTTCTCCTACGACGCCTTGCACAAGAGCCTCGCCGAGCGTGCCGCAGCCGCCGGGATCGAAGGCTTCCACCCGCACCGGCTCCGCCACACCGCCGCCCATCGCTGGCTCGCCGCAGGAGGCTCGGAGTCCGGGCTCATGGCCGTGGCCGGCTGGACCCGACCAGACATGCTCATGCGCTACACCAAGGCGCAGGCGTCTGCACGCGCGGCCGAGGAAGCGCGGAAGCTCAACCTGGGGGAGTTGTGAGCCGAGTTCTGTTCCGGGTCTTCTGCGATCGGCCCAAGGACGCCCACGTCCTAGCGAGCGTCACCGTAGGCAAGGACGGCCTCGACGCACGGGTCCGTGAGCTGATCGAGAGCCCGAAGGGTGTGCGGTCACAGCGAACGACGTACACGAAAGCCGATGTACGGGACGCGGCGGTTCTCACGACCGGCGTGCTCTGTCCGTGCGGCTCGCTCTACGAGCTCGACATCGCGGCTCTCTGTCGGGGACAAGTGACCGAACCGAGGCGGCTTCGACCCGAAGACTTGGGTGTGTTGCTTCAGCGCGAGCGGCCTACAGCGTTGTAGCGTTGTAGCCAACGGCCTCGCCGGCAGGCGAAACACCGCTCAGATGGGCACAGAGCGACGATCCGAAAAGGACACGTCGCCATGCCCGACCCCCTCAAGTCGGCAAGCGGTCGCATCGGAGCCCACATCTCCTGGGCCAACACCGAGAACCGTTCTGCCCGCACCGCTCCCGCTCGCGCCGCGCTTGACGCAAAGTTCCTCGAGCAGGCCGGCGGTGATCCCGTCCGCGCCGCACACCTCCGCAAGGCGCATTTCGCGCGACTGGCTCTGAAGTCCGCCCAGGCGCGCCGCCGAAAGGCCGGTGCCGACGATGCTGCCTGAACACGACAGAGGCCGCCCCGGCGAAAGGCGGCCCCGCAACGTCGTAGCTGACGACATCCACAGTTTCGCACGGATCGCCGACAAGGCCGAGCAACGTCGCCGGGAGCGTCTACGGCGGGACCTGTATCGCGCCGCGGACCGGCTCACGCCGTTCGACCTGCCTGCCGCCGCTCTGGCGCGGGCATGGGCTCGGGAGGTCGCATGATCACGGGCACGATCGTCATGGACCTGACCCGGGACTCCCGCGAGAGCGACCGGAAACAGGTCGGCGCATTGAACGGCATCCCCGACGGCGCCCGCGTGGTCGTCAACGTCGGCCGGCGCTACATCGTCGAGCCGGACACGATCCGCCACCTGGCCGACCATGCCAACCGGCTGCACCTCGACTTCTACGGCGACACTGCCGCCGTCTCCAGGTGGGTGGCCGCCGCACGCGAGGACGGGGCGATCTGGTGAGGCGCCGGATCTCGGTCGAGGTGCTCGACAGCATCTTCATCCTGCGCGGCTGGCAGGCTCACCGCCTCGCGCTCGAGGCCGGCCTACGCCCGACGTACAGCGGCGTTCACCAAGGGTGGATGGCCGACACGAGCCGCCTGTCGACGTTCGAGGCGTACTGCGCGCATCGGCGGGTGTGGCTCGAGGTCACCAACGCCCCGGAGCCATCCCAGGAGCCCGCGCAGGCGTCGACCAGCGCTGCGCCGGACCCCGCGTCCGACGTACCCCTGTTCGACCTCGGGGGGCGGTGATGCGCTGTGCCGAAGTCCTACTCAGACCGGGTGATGAAGTTCAGGCGCGGTGTCTATGCAGCACGACGACGGCTCACACCGGGCTGTCAGCTCCTGCTGTTGCGGCTCTCGGACTCGATGGACACCAAGGCGATCGTCTCGGTGCCCAGGTCGACGCTGGCCGAGGATCTCGACTGTCCGCCCTCGCGGGTCAGCGAGTGGGTCGCCGAGGCGAAAGCGGCGGGATTCCTCAGCGTCGTGCGCCGAGCTCGACCTCAGGTAACGGCGGTCTATCAGGGCCTGTACGTCGTCCCGGAGAGGTACGCCCCAGCGGACCTCAGAGGTACGCCCCCGGTGTCCTCTCAGGAGGTACGCCCACCCGTACCCCTAAACGGGCCTCAGAGGTACGCCCAGCACCCCACCCAAGAGAACAAGACCCAGCCAAGCGAACAGACCAACGTCCATCACCTCGTGCAACGAGGCAACGAAGGAGAGAGCGCATGAAGGCCGTGCCCGACGTCAAGACACCGCGGCGCACGGATCGCCAGGCGTGCGCGTACTGCGAAGCCACGCCGGCCGCCTGCTCGTCGCTGCAATGGCTGTCCGGTCGCCAGTGCTGCGAGGCGTGCAGTGGCGACCACGACGGAGGTGCAGCGTGAGAACGGCGGGTCTAGCGTCTGCGCAGGAACGACTCGATGCGGTCGAGCCGCTCCGTGTTGGAGTCGATCTGCGTCGCGAGCTCGTTCAGGCACGCTTGGAGCGCGACCAGAACGTCACGCATCCACGGATCGATCTGCGGATGACCTGCGTTCCAGGTTCGCTTCGAGTGCCATGTGTGGAAAGCCGCAGCGTGCTCTCTCGCTGTTGCCATCGTCTGAACCTCCCGAGTGCGGTGAGTGGCCGAGCCTACGGCGGCCCTCGCGCCTGCGGGATTGAAACTCTGAGACTCCGCTGGATTCCCAGACCCGTACGCATCGCGAAAGTTCGACTGGCGGGTCGCGCCTGCTGTCGAGCAGCGATCGGGCCCACCCCAGGGGGTAGGTCGAATCCCTCAGAGTGCGCGCTTCCTGACCCGCCAGTCGCGCCGTATCTACACACAGGATTTTTTTCCGCCGAGCGGTCGCCGGCCGCGCTCCCTCTCGTCGAAAGGACTTGAACCATGCCCGTTCCACTGACTTCCGCGACCTCCGTCGAGATGCGCGGCCGGATGATCTACTTCCGCCACCGGCCGACCTGCCCCGGGGCAGAGCTCGTCGAGGAGCCCAGCAGCAGGCACGAGGGCGCGGTGCGTGTGACGTGCCTTGGCTGTAGGGAGTTCCTCAACATCTACCCCCGCAAGGAGCAGCAGCCGCGGGTCCTCAGGAAGGCGCCGCCGTCGCGGTGGCGTTGCGCTGAGCATCCCGACGAGCCGGTGACCTGGCGGGGCCGTGGGTGTGCGTCATGCGCGGCGGGGGAGGTGGCGAGTTGAGCGCCGAGGATCCGCTGGTGGTCATCGCCGCCTTGGACGCTGCCATGGAGGCCGCCTGTCGGCGCTGCTCCCACTGTCGGGTGCGGGTCGAGCTGACGCGTGGCGGTGGGGACCGCTACAGCCTGGGCGAGACGCACGAGGCCGGGTGCCCGGAGTACGTCGACGAAGACGCGATGCCAGCCGCTGAGTACGACCCGGCGCGCCTTTCCGAGTTGTGTCGGTGGGACGGACTAGCCTGATTGGAGTTGGCAACTCGTTGCCGCCAACCGGTTAAGCGCCGCCGCTGACGCCGCCGTTGTTCCGCCGCCTTCGGGCCGCCGTTCGACCGCCGCAGACGCCGCCGCAGGGAAGCCGGAGAGGCCGCCGAGCTGCCGCACCGGGCGTTTCGTGCCTGGTGCAGTCTCCCGACGCCCACTTATGCATCGGGCGTCGGCTCCGCAAGGGGCTTCCAATGCCTACTCTCCAGCAACTGCGTGACCAGGGTCGCGCGCTCCTCGAGGACCAGCGGGCCCTCATCGAAGACGACAAGCGCCCGTGGTCGGCGAAGAAGACCGAGTACGAGAAGCGCGATGGCGACATCAAGGCGGTTCTCGAGCAGTCCAACGCGCTCGCGGCCGTGGACGGTCGTCCGCTCGAGGACGTCGCGAGCCTGCACGCGGGCGGTCCTGTCGGCGACGGCAGGAACTACGGCGGGCCGAGCCTGGCGCTCAGCACCGAGCAGATGCAGGCGCTGCACAACGCCGCGACCAGCAAGCAGTCCCTCAAGGTCATGAATGCGGCTCTCGACGTCGAGGGCGACATTCCCGCAAGCCTCACGTCGTCGTTCGTGGCCTTCCGCCGCGAGCCGACCCGTGTGGCCTCGCTGTTCCCGAGTCGTGCGGTCGACGGCCCGAGCGTGGAGTACATCCGGCACACGGGCAACACCGGCACGGCGACCACGGTTGCCGCTGGTGGCGCCAAGCCCGAGATCGTGATGAACGTCGACACGGTCACCGCACCGCTGCGCAAGATCGCTGCGCACATCGGCGTGAACGACGAGTCCTTGATGGACTTCGCCGCCACGGCGAGCTACGTGTCGAACGAGCTCGTGGCGGCCGTGGTCGCTGCTGAGAACGACCAGCTGCTCAACGGCAACGGCACCGCGCCCAACATCGAGGGTCTGCTCAGCGTGGCAGGCGTGCTGACCCGTGCGCAGAGCACCGAGACGGCGCTGGACACCCTCGAGATGGCGCTTAACGACCTTCGGGTCGGTGCGGCGTTCACCGAGGCGACCGGCGTGGTCATGCACCCGTCGGACTTCTCCGACCTGCGGTTGGCGAAGGACGGTCAGCAGCGATACCTGCTCGGGGCTCCGACCGCGGGCGAGCCGGCGACCCTGTGGGGCAAGCCGGTCGTGGTCACCACGCAGATTCCGGCCAAGACCGTGGTGGTCGGCAACTTCGCCGTGGGCGGTGAGGTGCTGTACCGGCGCGGGATCGTCATCGAGACCAACTCGAGCGGTACCGACTGGACCTCGAACATCACCAGGTTCCGGGGCGAGGAGCGGCTCACCCTCGCGATCGTCCGGCCGTCGGCGTTCGTCAAGGTGACGCTGACCTGATGACCAGTCAGGGCGTCAACCTCACCCCCGGTGCTGTCAGGTCCTCCGACTGCTTCCGGCGCCGAGGGGATGGATGGGTGGACGAGCTGCCGCTGACAACGGTGGCGAGGACTCCTCCAGCGCCCTGACCCAAGCCGCGAGCCGCCGGGAGTGTTGACCGACCCGACCGGCGGCTCGCGGTTCCCACCGCGCTTATCTGAAAGGAAGGGTGGTCCAAGTGGCCGCGGTTCGACGTATCGACTCTGACGAGGGCTGGATCAACCGGGAGTTCGGCGCCATTCGGCGGCAACTCCGCGAGCTGGCAGCCGCCAAGCGTCTCCAGGCATCGACCTTCCCGGCCGGGTCTGTTCCCACCACGGCTCTCGCCTCCCCGGTCGCCTCGGGGTACGTGGCGCAGACGGTGACGAACTTCGCCCTGACCACGACGGGAGGGAACCTCATCACCGCCACCGTCACGGTGCCCTCGCAGATGACCGGGTGCGCGCTGATGCTGGTGGGCCGGGTGTACGCGGCGAACTCGACCGCCGCGGCCGACTACCTGCTCGCCCGAGTCGAGATCTCCACCACGACCGGCAACGCGCTCCCCGTTCCAGCCGGCGCGACGGGTGCTCCCGATGACGCCGCGCTGAACGTCGCCTCGCTCGCAACGGTGCTGACCGGGCTGACGCCGGGCGGCACCTTCGACGTGCGCCTGTGGGCCAAGACCCAGAACGCGAGCTGGGCCATCGACGCCGCCAACACCGCCGATCTCTCAGGAGTCCTCTCGTGGTTCGCAGCCTGACCCCTCACCGCGCTGAGCCGATCCTCGGCAACGTCCCCGACGGTGCCGGCTCGCCGTGGCTCGAGCCGATGCCCGAACAGTCTCGCGAGCAACCGTGACGCCCGCGACCGGCCAGGGTGGCGATGAGGTGTGGGAGGAAGGAACCACCCCGACCACTGCTCGGGGTGGTGGTCTACTGGTCTAGCAAGTGGTCTAGGTCGGCCCGCGCCTGCGCGCCGGTTGTCGGAAGTCGCGGCTAGCGTTTCCGTCTGGCGCCAACGTTCCCGGGGTACATTGGCGATCAACCGGAGGAGGTGCAGCGGCATGACGACCCTCAACGAGGCGATCCCTGAGGTCACGGTCGAGGAGCTCACGCCCGAGCAGGCGCGCGCGCTATTCGAGCGCGCCTGTCACGAGTACCTGAACACCACCGCCGAGGAGTTTCTTGAGCACCACGCGGCGGGAGAGTATCCGAACGGTTGGGCGCGTCAGTCGATTCAAGACGTAGAGTTCCTGCTCCCATTCGCCCGCTAAGCCGTGCCCGGCCGATCGCCGCGGGACGCAGTCGAGGCTTTCCTAGAGCCACTGCGGCACGCTATGGCGTGTCTGGGGGGCGCGCAGCTCACGCTGACTCCCGGGGCCCGTGGCGACGTCGGGGCTACGCACATGTGGACTCTGAACGGCGACCAGTCCGTGCCGATCGGCGGCGGGTACAAGCTCAAAGCGCAGATGCACTTCGAGACGCTCGACCAAGGACAGTCTCGTGGCTCTGAGCGGTTCCGGGTGTCAACGAGCGGGTATCGCTATGCAGTCCTCGACAGCGATGAAGCGGAGTTGATCGCCGCGCATTGGCATCCCAACGGGAGCAGCCCATACGTCGATCCCCACTGGCACGTGGGAAGCGTTCTGCTCGCTCCCGATGGCGTGTTCCTCGAACGTGCCCACATCCCCAGCCCCCGCGTGTCGTTTGAGCACATGGTCCGGTGGACGATCGAGAACCTGGACGAGGTGACGCCGGCGCACGGCGACTGGGACGAGCGGTTGCGCCGGACCGAGGAAGCTTTCGAGCGCCACAAGACCTGGTGAAACATCGGGGTGCGCGCTGGGGAAAGTGCAGGCTGGGAAGTGCGAAGGGGGACATGCGATGGCGGATCGATGGCTATACAACTACCAAGGCGGCCAACCGCATGCGTGGTCGAACGACGGCAAGAACTACTACCTGTCTGACGGTGGGGCGTGGTGGGCATGGGAGAGCCAAGGGTGGCTCTACGCCGCGCAGGGCGGAGCACCGCTCGGATGGTTCGACGGGAAGACCTTCTACAGCATGGACGGAAAGCCGCTCTACTACTTCGGCACCTGAGCGCCGCCGCTCTGGCTGCACGAGAAGTCCCCCGCGGCGTAGCCACGGGGGACTTCTTTGCGGTCCACTAGTCGTCAATCGTCACGGCCTGCGCGTGGCTTCCGTCCTCGTCGGTCCACCGCAAGATGACCTGGGGCTCGGCGAGGTCGTCCGACCACCGGAACACGCCTTCCAGCGGCTTCGACCACTCGGCCATCTCTCTGCGACTGGCCCCGCCGAAGCTGGATCGCCTGACGCCTTCGCCGGCTTCCATGCTCACGTCGGTGATGGTGCTTGGGTGATTCCAAGCGGCTAGCACGTGCGCGGACGGTTCATTGCGCGTCTGACGGCGAATCGTGATCTCCCAAGACATGCACCTCACCCTAGGTTGGCGCGGGAAGGGGGCGGGGCAGAATGACGCGACAACGACCCCCGGCGCTTTGCTCGCCGGGGGTCGTCTGTTGCCGCAATTGAAACTAGGTCCTCTGCGCCTCGAGCCACTCCGCGAGTGCGAGCGCGTCCCTGGCGATCATGCGGAGAGCCTCGGCGTTCTTGATCCGGAAGTCGCCCTCGAACGCCGGGAGCATGTGCCCGATCTCGAACGGCTCGCCGTCCCGAGCCTGCGCCCAGAACACACCGAAGCTAGGGCCGTAGTGGAGCGGCCCGTCGTCATCGTCGGCGAAGTGGTCGGACCGCGTGCACCAGTCGGGACATTTTGGGTTCCGGCGGGGGCGTATGGGGTGGATAGTCGCGGTCATGCCGTCACCTTGCCGATCTCGACGAGGAGCTCCCTGAGAAAGACTCCGGCTTGCTCGGCCTTGAGGTCGTCGGAGAGCCCCTCGACGGTGAAGCCGACGGCTGCGAATTCGCGACGGATGCGGGCCGCCCAGCTGTCGGTCTCACGTACGTTCGGGAAGTGCGTCGGACCTTGGCCACCGAGCGCCACTTCGAGGAACTCGGCCGGCGTGCGTTGGGTGGGGATGTTGGTCATGGTGACTGGCCTTTCAGTCGGTGATATTTCGACCCACACTGCTCCTGACCTGCACGTTTGGCACGCTCAGACGCACAGCGTTCATGCGTCTCTACTGCGCGACTACCTGGACTGACGCCGACGGGTCAGCTGACGGGTCAGCTGACTCCGGGCACCGACGAGGCTTCGCCCACGGCCGGGGCTGGGCTGCGGTGTCGGTGCAGCGCGCGGACGGCCAGGACGAGCAGTGCGATGCTCCCGCCGAGCAGGCCGGCCAGTTGGAATCCGCCCTGCCAGCCGGCGTGGTCGATCGCCGCTCCCACCAGGGGCGCACCCGCGGCGCCGCCGAAGGTGATGGCAGAGCCGTGCCAGCCCATCGCCTCGCCGCGGACTTCGACGGGGACGAGGCGGGTGAGCTCATCGATGGTTGCGGTCATCGTCGGCGCACAGAAGAGACCGGAGATGAGTAGCAGGAGCGTGAAGGTCAGGCGTCCTCCTGCGAGAGAGACGATCGCCGTCGACGTACCGAGCAGGATGAGGAGCACGGCGGACGGGGGGTGTCGGCGCAGGGCGCCGTACACGATCGCACCGAACGCAGATCCGGACCCCCACACGGCGAGCACCCAACCGATCGAGGTGGTGTGGTGCATGCTTCGCAGCGCCGCCACGGTGCCGAGGTCCTCACCGGTGAGAATCACCGATGCCGCGATCGACAGTGCGAACACCATCAGCACCGCCGCCGTGAGCCACTCCCGGAGCCGGTGGCTGCGCGGGGCATCTCCTGTCACGGCGGTCACCCGCTTCAGCGGCGGATTGTCCACCCACACGAACAGGGCGCCGGCGACCGCGGTGAGCTGGCAGACCAGCAGCGCGACGGGCGTGGCCAGGTACGTCGCCGCGAGGACTCCGAGCACCGGGCCGACCATGAAGGAGAACTCGACGACCACGGAGTCGATCGAGAGGACCGCGGTGCGCTGGGCGTCGGGCACGGCATCGATCAGCACCTGACGCACGATCGAGAACGTCGGTACGACGAACAGCCCCGCGAGCGCGACGAATCCGAGCAGGACCCAGTAAGTCACCCACGGCGCGATGCTCCACGTCGCGGCGAGAACGACAAGTGACGGGCCCACGGTGGCGCGTAGTCCGATCCGATCGAGCCGGCGTCCGCGCCAAGGGCCGCTGACCGCCAGGCCGATGCTGTAGACCATCTCGATGAGACCGGCCTGCGTGTAGGACCGGTCGAGGTGGCTGACCACGTGCAGGGTGAGCACGACCGCGCCGGCCCACAACGGGATTCGCATGAGCAACCCGAGGACCAGGATCCGACGCACGACCGGGTTACGCGCCAGGTCGGCGTAGGTCGAGAAGCCCATCGACACACGAAATCACGTCCTGGCGACCATGGGCACAGGTTTCGGCAATTCTGGACAAGATGGGGACCCGCGCGTGCCCCGACGGTCACCAGCCAGGGGGCAGCGAGGTGAAGTCGGGCTCGCGCCCCTCTGCGAAGGCCGCGAGTGCCTCGAGGTTCGCCGGGCCGCCCATCATCTCCGCGAAGCACGCGTTCTCCCGCTCGCGAGCCGCGGCGATCTCGGCGCGCAGGGGCGCCATCATCGTCTCCTTGACCGCTCTCAGGCTGGAGATCGGCCGGGCCGCGAGCGTCTCGGCGTGCCGGCGTGCCGTCGGGAGCAGATCGTCTGGGGCGCAGACCTTCCACACCAGTCCGGCCGCCAGGGCCTCCTCCGGCCCCAGCCATTCCGCCGACAGCAGCATCCAGGCCGCGTCCTGACGTCCCATGAGCCGCGGGAGAAGGTAGCTCGAGGCTGCCTCCGGTGCCACGCCGAGACTGGTGAACGGGCACTTGAGCCGGGCGGTGCTCGACATGAAGGCGAGGTCGGCGAATCCGAGCACGGTGGCGCCGATGCCGAGGCCGAGGCCGTTCACGGCGCAGATCAGCGGCTTGGGGAACGCGACCAGGGCGTCGACGAGGCCGATGAACCCGTGCTTGCCCCGCTCGAACGCGGGATCGGTCGCCATCTGGTGCATCTCGAGCAGGTCGGTGCCCGCACTGAACGCCCTGCCGTTCCCGGTCAGCAGCACGACCGCGACGGCCGGGTCCTCCGCGGCGTCGAGGAGCGCTTCCGCGGTGGCGTCGTACAGCGCCTCGTTGAAGGCGTTCAGTGCCTCCGGCCGGTCCAGGGTGAGGGTGCGCACCCGAGCGGTGTCGTCGATGAGGAGGCCCATGGAGGCATGCTAGAACACGTTCCAGTTCTGGCCTACGCGGCTGACACGCAGACGATCGTGAGCGCGCACAGGGCCAAGCCGATCGCTTGGGTGCGGTGCACGTGCTCTCTCAGCACACCGATCGCGAGCAGGACCGTGAAGGCCGGATACATCGACGTGATCACGGCGGCGAGGCTGAGCAGACCATGGTGGCGTGCGAGCATGAACAGCAGGACGGCGAGCGTGGCCAGGATGCCGGGAAGCAGCCCCCATCCCTCGATCCAGCGACGGGGGAGCGGGTTGCCGCCGAGGACCACGGCCACCAGAGCCATCGAGGCGACGGAGCTCGCCTGGTTGGCCACGAGCGGCCAGTACCCGGCCGTGTCCGGCACCTGGCCGAGGGCGGCGAACAGGACGCCGAACCCGACACCGGCCAGGACGCCGTCCACCAGGCCCGCGCCGCCGGCGCGCCGGTCGGTCGGGGTGCCGTCCACGGATCCCTCCTCGCGGGAGACCAGCCAGATGCCCGGGAGGGCCAGCGCGATCCCCAGCCAGGCGAGGCCGGCAGGCCGCTCGCCGGCCAGGAGCCCGGCCAGGAGGGGGACGACCACCGCGCCCACGGCGGACACCGGGGCGACGACGCCCATCCGCCCGGACGCGAGGCCGCGGTAGAGGAACGCCGTGCCCGAACCGCTGCCCACCCCGGCGACCAGACCCCAGGCGAAGTCGTCGGCGCCGGGATCACCGGGCCGGAACAGGGCGATCGCGATCGACCCGGCGAGCGCGCCGACGCATGCGAGCAGGCCGACCGGCCAGACCGAGGCCCGCCTCGATGTGAGCCCGCCGATGAAGTCGGAGACGCCGTACAGGAGGGCTGCGACCAAGGCGAGGGCAACCGTTGTCACGTGACGACCACGCCGACGGCCCAGGCGGCTGCGGCCAGGAGGCCGAAGGTCAGCTCGATCGCCAGGCCGAGGCCGACGGCCTTGAGTGCGTGCACCGTCGCGGGCCAGGCCCGGGCATGGCCCAGGCGGCTGAGCTCGACCAGGTACACGCCGAGCACGAAGCCGACCGGCAACCCGATGACCGGGATCACGAAGAAGCCGACGATGCCCAGCCCCGCGCCGGCGAACAGCGTCCGCGACGGTACGCCGGCCCGGCGGAGACGACGTCCGGGGACGAGGTACTTCACCACGACGCCGGTCAGGAGGAATCCGAGCGCCACGACGCCGACGATCCACGCCGTCGTACCACCGCGCTCGACCGTCCACACCGCGATGGCGGCGCCGACCAGGAGGGTCCCGGGAAGGACCGGCACCAGCACGCCCGCGAGGCCGACGGCGATCGCGAACCCGACGAGCACCTCAAGGCCGGTCATGCCCAGATCCTCCCAGGATGCAGACGACGGCGTGCACCACGCGTGCGGCGGCCGTCGGGAAGCGTGATGCCCCGGTCCTCAGGACCGGGGCATCACCGCAGATTGCGTGTTCCGTGCCGTCAGCGCTCGTCCTCCGCAGCGACGCGCGGGGTGTCGGAAAGTCGGTCGGTCTCGTCGTGGACGTAGGCCGCGATCTCGCGCAGCTTCTCACCGTGCTCACGCGCGTGGTGCGCACAGAAGAGAAGCTCGCCGCCACCCTGGAGGGACACCCGAAGGTACGCCTGGGCACCGCAGCGGTCACAGCGGTCGACCGCAGTCAGCGGTGTCGCGCTCGGGGCTGTCGCAGTAGTCACGTTGGCCTCTCTCTCTGGTGCAGCTACCTGGATCAACGCGCGAACCGGAAAGAGGTTCCCCCCGCTCCACGTGTCACCGGGCACAACATCCAATCACGGCTGGATCTTCCCG
>DATAKN010000338.1:0-68239 GCA_036261595.1 Marmoricola sp. | reverse complement strand
GGTCGGGACGAGGTCGCCGCGGTGCTTGGGGAACAGCACGCCGCGCGACACCTCACCGACCTGGTGGCCGGCTCGGCCGACGCGCTGCAGGGCGCTGGCCACGCTCGGCGGCGACTCGATCTGGATGACCAGGTCGACGGCGCCCATGTCGATGCCGAGCTCGAGGCTGCTGGTGGCGACCACGCAGGGGAGCCGGCCGCGCTTGAGGTCGTCCTCGATGACGGCGCGCTGCTCCTTGGAGACCGAGCCGTGGTGGGCGCGGGCGATGACGGGCGGCGCGCCGTGGGACTGGCCGGACTGGGCGATCATCTCGGCGGGGAATCGGCGTCCGGCTCGTTCTTGCGTCTCGTGCGGCTGTGCGGGAGGCGCGGGCGCCTGCACCTCCGACGCCTCCGCCCGAGCCGGCGGCGGCCCAACCACCCGCTCCGCTCGTTCCTCGCTCCGCGGGGGCCAGTCCCATCCACGGTCCGCCGCCGTCCCGTTCTCCGGCGCCTCCGGCGCCGACCCCCGCGCCTCTGACGTCTGTGCCCGGCTCTCGGCCCGGTCTCGGGCGATCTCGTTCAGCCGCGCGGTGAGCCGCTCGGCCAGTCGCCTCGAGTTGGCGAAGACGATGGTGGAGGTGTGGGACTCGATGAGGTCGACCACGCGCTCCTCGACGTGGGGCCAGATGCTGCCGGAGCGGGCGTCGTCGGAGTCTGCGTCGAGCTGGGTCATGTCCTCGACCGGGACGACGACCTTCAGGTCCCAGCGCTTCTCCGAAGGCGGGGCCACGACCTCGACCGGGGCGCTGCCACCGAGGAAGCGGGCGACCTCCTCGATCGGGCGCACGGTCGCGGACAGGCCGATCCGCTGTGCGGGCCGGTCGAGCAGGGCGTCGAGGCGCTCGAGGGAGAGCGCGAGGTGGGCGCCGCGCTTGGTGCCGGCCACCGCGTGCACCTCGTCGAGGATCACGGTCTCGACACCGCGCAGCGACTCGCGCGCCTGTGAGGTGAGCATGAGGAACAGCGACTCGGGCGTGGTGATCAGGATGTCGGGCGGGCTGGACTGGAGCTTGCGGCGGTCGGCGGCGGGAGTGTCGCCGGAGCGGACGCCGACGCTGATCTGGGGGACCTCCGCGCCAAGACGCTCGGCGGTGTGGCGAATCCCGGTCAGGGGCGCGCGCAGGTTGCGCTCGACGTCGACCGCCAGCGCCTTGAGCGGGGAGACGTAGAGCACCCGGCATCGGTGGCTGCGCTCCGTCGGCCGCGGCTCGCTCGCGAGCCGGTCGATCGCCGAGAGGAACGCCGCCAGCGTCTTGCCGGACCCAGTGGGAGCCACCACGAGCGCGTGCCGCCCGGCCGCGATCGCCTCCCACGCACCCACCTGGGCGGCCGTGGGCGCAGCGAACGCCGCCTCGAACCACGTCCGGGTCGGGGCGGAGAAGCCGCTCAGCTCTGCCACCGCACCATCCTCCCTCAGCGCACCGACAGTCCTGGCCGGACTATCCGGCCGCAAAAGGCCGTGAGCCGGTCCGGGCCCGCGGCTAGGGTCGGTGCGTGGACGCGATGATCGAGGCATCGGGGCTGCGCAAGTCGTTCACGTCGCGGTCCGGCGTGGTGGTCGAGGCGGTGCGCGGCATCGACGTCGCCGTACGCCGGGGCGAGGCGTTCGGATTCCTCGGCCCCAACGGCGCCGGCAAGTCCTCGACGATGCGGATGGTCGCTGCGGTCTCCCCGGTCACCGGCGGATCGCTGCGCATCCTCGGCATGGACCCCGCGGTCGACGGCCCGAGCATCCGCGCCCGCATCGGGGTGTGCCCGCAGGACGACACCCTCGACACCGAGCTCAACGTCCGCGACAACCTCTACATCTACGGCCGCTACTTCGGCCTGACCCGAGCGGAAGTGCGCGGCCGGGTCGAGGAGCTCCTGGAGTTCGTCCAGCTCACCGACAAGGCGAGTGCCAAGGTCGAGGACCTCTCCGGTGGCATGAAGCGGCGGCTCACGATCGCCCGCTCGCTGGTCAACCGGCCCGAGTTGCTGCTCCTCGACGAGCCGACCACGGGGCTCGACCCGCAGGCGCGCCACGTCGTGTGGGACCGGCTCTTCCGGCTCAAGCAGCAGGGCGTGACGCTCGTGCTCACCACGCACTACATGGACGAGGCCGAGCAGCTCTGTGACCGGCTGGTGGTGATGGACAAGGGGTTGATCGTCGCAGAGGGCTCGCCGCTGGAGCTGATCCGCACGTACTCCACCCGCGAGGTGGCCGAGCTGCGCTTCGCGATCGGCGAGAACGAGAAGCTCGCACCCAAGGTCGAGGACCTTGCCGAGCGCGTCGAGGTGCTGCCCGATCGGCTGCTGCTCTACAGCGCCGACGGAGAGGAGACCGTCGCCAAGGTCCACGAGCGTGGCCTCGACCCGCTGGTCTCCCTCGTCCGCCGCTCGACGCTCGAGGACGTCTTCCTCCGCCTCACGGGCCGGACCCTGGTGGACTGATGTCCTCGACCGGCTCCGCCGTCCCGGACGTACGCCGTGCGCTGCACCTGGTCGACTACTGGTGGGTGGCCTACCGCCGCACCTGGAAGGGCTCGGCGATCTCCTCGTTCGTCGTACCGTTGCTCTACATCCTGGCGATGGGCGTCCTCCTCGGCGGCTTCGTGAAGGTCGATCCGGCGCGACTCGAGGGCGCGACGTCCTACCTCGCCTTCGTCGCGCCCGGCATGCTCGCCGCCCAGTCGATGACCACGGTCTTCGGCGAGGTCACCTACCCGGTGATGGGCATGATCAAGTGGCAGCGCGTCTACTTCGGCATGATCGCCACCCCGCTGGCGGTGCCGGACATCGTGCTCGCCCACCTCGGCTTCGTTGCGTTCCGGGTCGCGACGGTCTCGGCGGTCTTCCTCGCGGTGATGTCGCCGTTCGGTGTGTTCGAGTCGGTGCCCGGTGTGCTGGGGGCGTTCGTCGTGCAGGTGCTCGTCGGGCTGGCCTTCGCGGCGCCGGTCTACGCCCTCACCGCCTGGCTGCCGAACGAGAACGGCTTCGCGTTGATCTTCCGGCTCGGGATGATCCCGATGTTCCTGTTCTCCGGTGCCTTCTTCCCGGTCGCCAACCTCGACGCTCCGCTCGAGGCGCTGGCGAAGGTGACGCCGCTGTGGCACGGCGTCGACCTGACCCGGATGCTGGTGCTCGGCCGCGTGGACGGTCCGATGGCTCTGGTCCACGTCGTCTACCTGGCCGTCCTGGCCCTGCTGGGCTGGGTGCTCGCGACCCGCAACCTGCAGCGCAGGCTGGTGGACTGATGGGTATCGGCACCCGCCTCGCGAAGGCCTCGCCCACGCCGTCGCCGCTGAGCCCGGGTGTGGCGACCGGGCTGCTGCTGCAGCGCAACTACATCGCCTACCGCTCGGCGTGGTGGATCTTCGTGAGCGGGTTCCTGGAGCCGGTGTTCTACCTGTTCTCGATCGGCGTCGGCGTGGGCCAGCTGGTGACCGGGTTCGAGTTCAACGGCCACGTGATCCCGTACGCCGACTTCGTCGCCCCCGGCATGCTCGCCGCGTCGGCGATGAACGGCGCGGTCCTCGACTCGACGTACAACTTCTTCTTCAAGCTCAAGTACAACAAGCTCTTCGACCAGATGCTGGCCACCCCGCTCACGACCTCCGACGTCGCCCGCGGCGAGCTGTCCTGGTCGCTGCTGCGCGGCGGCGTGTACTCCGCCGCATTCCTGCTCGTGATGGTCGCGATGGGCCTGGTGCACTCGTGGTGGTCGGTGCTCGCCGTGCCGGCCGCGCTCCTGGTGGGGGCGGCCTTCGGCGCGGTGGGCATGGCCCTGACCACCTTCATGCGCTCCTGGCAGGACTTCGACTACGTCACGCTCGGCCAGCTGCCGCTGTTCTTGTTCTCCGCCACGTTCTTCCCGCTGAGCGCCTTCCCGCACTGGCTCGGCTGGATCGTCGAGTTCACCCCGCTCTACCGCGCCGTCGTGCTGGTCCGCGAGCTCACCACGGGATCGCTCACCTGGGCGTCGGGCGCCTCGCTGCTCTACCTCGTCGCGCTGGCCGTGGTCGGCCTGGCCGTGGCCGGACGACGCCTGGACCGGCTGCTGCTGAGCTGACGCCGACGGACAGGACCGGATCGTTTGTTCGGGGTTGTACGGGGTGGCTGAATCCTGCGGCAAACCGGCGGCTGGGTCGTTGAGGGTGGACCCATGCGCTCGGGCGTCAGATCTCGTGGAAAGGTCCGTCATGCCAGGAATGCCTGCTTTCGCCGGCCGGGAGCGGCGTGCCCCCGTCGCTCCGCGGTGACGGTCATCGACGTCCAGCGCTCCGCCGGAGCGGAGCAGAGCGTGCCCGCGTTCGGGAGTGCGCTCCGCCAGGCGCGCAAGGGTGCGGGCCTGACTCAGCACGACCTGGTCGAGCGGCTGGACCGGCAGTTCGCGCGCTCGACCCTGGCGAACATCGAGACCGGTCGTGAGCGACCGTCGGAGCGGATCCTCCGGCTCATCCTCGGCGGCTTTCCCGAGTGGGAGTCCGTGCTCGCCGGACCGTTCGAGAGCAGTCGGCGGCCGGTGGCTGCCCCTGACGACCGCCCGGTGCGTTCGGGGACGACCCGGCGCAGCCGGTTCGCGCTCGGCGGTCCCTACCGGCTCGAGCAGCTCCAGATCGTCTACGTCTTCCAGCACAGCCGTGCACCGGAGGAGATCCTCGAGAGCCGCCGGATCCGGGCCGTCGCGGGCGGCGGTGACGGGTTCGGGCTGCGGTTCCGCGCCCAGTCCGACGGACTGGAGATGGACGACGAGGTGCTGTGGGGAGGTCGGCTGGAGTCCTCGGCCCGGTACGACGAGGACGGCCACACCACCTACCTGCAACGCGTCGACTTCGGCCGGACCCTGCGCCGTGGACAGGTCCACGACTTCGCGGTGCGCCGCTGGGTCGCCCGCGATCCGACGCCCGACACCGAGGCACTGTTCTGCCTCTCACTGCCGGCCGAGGAGGTGTCGCTGCACGTGAAGTTCCACGGGCCCGACCGCCCGACTCGGATCCGCCGGGTGGGTCCACTTGCCGATCACTGCCTCGTGCGCGACAGGGGTGCGCTCGAGTCAGCGACGGCGGTGGACCCCCACCGGGACGTCTCAGAGTACTTCGTGAAACCGCAGGTCGGCGCCCTGTACGGAGTGATCTGGGACTGGTGATCCCTCGGGCGATCCCGGTGGTTGTTTGCTCGCGACGGCGTACCGAAGCGGCAAACAATCACCGGAATCGTGGACCATCCAGCAAGTTCAGACAAACCCCAATACCCTCCGGGGCATGACACCTCCTGCTGACGGGCCCGGCGCCGGGCAGCACGGCGTCGACCCGGCCACGATCGCGTCGCGGGAAGAGTTCGCCGCGGCGCTGACCGCGCGGCGCAACCTGCTGGGCCTGACCGTGCGGGAGGTGAGCCGCCGTACCGGGATCCCCAGCGCGACGCTCGGCGGCTACTTCAGCGGGCGCCACCTGCCGCCGATCAGCCAGCCCGAGGCGTTCGCCGCCCTCCTGGCCACGCTGGACATCGGCGGCGAGGACGCCGCTTCGTGGCGAGAGGCCTTGATCCGGCTGCGCACGTCGACGGGGCACCGGCCCGAGGTGGCGCCGTTCCGGGGACTCCTGCGGTTCGACATCGACGACGCGGACTGGTTCGTCGGTCGCGAGGACCTGACCGAGGACCTGGTGACACGGGTGTTGCGTGCCGCGGGGACCGTCGAGGAGCCCCGCTTCCTGGCGCTGATCGGCGCTTCCGGGTCGGGCAAGTCCTCGCTGCTGCGTGCCGGCCTGCTGGCCCGGCTCCGCACGGAAGGACGCCGGGTCGCGGTGTTCCAGCCGGGCGGCGACCCGGTCGGGGCCCTCACTGACGCGCTCGATTCGCTCGGTGAGGGACCGTACGACGAACCCTGCGTGCTCGCGGTCGACCAGTGCGAGGAGCTCTGGGACGCACGCGTGGAGGAGGGACAGCGGGAGCGGTTCCTCGCGCAGCTGGCCGGCCTGGCCACCGGCCCCGGCTGCCTGGTCGTCGTCGCGGCGGTGCGGGCCGACTTCTACGGCAAGTGCGTGTCCCACCCGACCGTGGTCACCTTGTTCCGGGACCGCCAGGTGCTCGTGGGGGCGATGGACCGCGAGTCGCTCCGCCGAGCGGTGATCGAGCCGGCCGCCAGGCTCGGCCGACACGTGGAGCCGGAGCTGATCGAGGCGCTGCTGCGCGACCTCTCGCCCCGGTCGTCGGTGGACGAGGGCTACGACGCCGCGACGTTGCCGCTGTTCTCCCACACCCTGCTCGCGGTGTGGCAGCGGTCGTCCGGTGCGACGCTCTCGGTCGCCCAGTACGTCGCCGCCGGCGGCCTCGCGGGCGCCGTCCAGAACACCGCCGAGGCGGCGTACGGCTCGCTGTCGGAGGACCAGCGTCGCTTCGTCCGGCGGCTGTTCGGCGTGCTCGTCACCGTCGACGACGAAGGCCTGGTCACCCGCCGCCGGGTGGCGCACGCGGACCTGGAGGAGACCGAGGACGACGCTGCCGTCGAGGCGATCGAGACGCTGGTGCGGCACCGGATCCTCACCGCCACGGAGCACTCGCTGGAGATCAGCCACGAGACCCTCCTGACCGCCTGGCCGCGCCTGGCCGCCTGGGTCAGCGAGGACCGCGAGGACCTGCAGCTGCGCCGACGTGTGTCGGTGGCGGCCCACGACTGGGACGAGCACGGTCGAGCCGACAGTCTGCTGCTGCGCGGACCGGTCCTCGAGCTGTCCACGCGCTTCCTCGACCCCGAGCGGCCGGGCGTCACGCTCACGTCCCGCGAGCGGGAGTTCCTGCGAGCGAGCGCCGACCACGAGGAGGCCCGGCATGAGGAGCGACGGCGGAACCAGCGTCGGCTGAAGTCGCTGCTCCTCACCACCGCGACATTGGCCGCGGTCGCACTGCTGCTCTCGGCGTACCTGTTCCAGACCGTCGGCACCGTGCGCGAGGAGCGTGCCGACGCCGAGCTCGCCCACGACCAGGCGCTCTCCCGTGAGCTGGCCGCCGAGGCCGCCCAGCTGCGCGGGAAGGACCCGTCGCTGGCCATGCAGCTCTCGGCCGCGGCGTACGCCGTGCATCCGACCGTCGAGGCGCGCAGCAGCCTGCTCGAGGCGACCGCGGACCCGCTGGTCAGCCGGATGGCCAGCCCGGAGGGTGTCGTCAAGGCGGCGGCCAGTCCCGACGGCCGCACGCTGAGCACCGTCGCGGCCGACGGTCAGGCCCGGATCTGGCGCACGGCGCCCGGGCGGGCTCCCGCCCTGCTGAGCACCGTGCCCGTCGCCAAGGGCGCGGCACTCTTCGCCGGCGCCTTCAGCCGCGACGGCCGGCTGTTCGCGGCCGGCGGGGTGGACGGCATCGCGAGCGTGTTCGACCTGAGCGATCCCGCCCGTCCCCGCAAGCTCCTCGACGTCGGCGACGGTCCCCGGGCGGTGATCGAGGACCTGGCGTTCAGTGCCGACGGCACCACGCTGTACGCCGCCACCGGAGGCCCGTCCCTGCTCCGCTGGCGACTCGACGGCGCGAGCGCCGTCCCGCTCCCGGCCACCACCGGGTTCGGCGGGACCGTCCAGGGTGTGGCGCTGTCCTCGCGCGGGCTGGTGGCGACCGGGAGCGCGGACGGCGCCGTACGCCTGTGGGACCAGCGCGGCGATCGGCTGCACCTGCTCGAGAAGCTGCCGGCCGGCGAGGCGACCAACGTGGTGTACTCCGTCGCTTTCTCCCCGGACGGCCGGCTGCTGGCGGCCGGATCGAAGGACAAGCGGGTCCGCGTGTGGGACGTCGCCGCCCGCACTCCCCGGCTGGTCAACGATCGGTTCGGCGGCTTCACCTCGTGGGTGAACAGCGTGGCGTTCAGTCCCGACGGCAGCATGCTGGCCGCCGGTGCGTCGGGTAACCTCGCGCAGGTCTGGAGGACCGACGGCTGGGCGCGCGTGACGACACTGCCGGGCTCGACCAACTTCACCTCGATCCAGTTCCTCGCGTCCGGTCGGGCCGTCGTCACCGGTTCGATCGACGGCATCGCGAAACTGTGGCCGTTGGACAGTCCGCGCCTCCCAGCCCTGGGGGACAACATCTGGTCGCTCGCAGCGCCGGCGGCCGGCAACCCGCTCTACATCGGCGTCGGGTCGGCCGACCCGCACCTCTACGTCGCGGACGTCACCGACCCCGCCGCCGCGCGCCTGGTCGGCCGACTCCCCGACGGCCCGGCTTCGGCCGGCCTCCTCGCCGGGGTCGTGACCGTGTCACCGAACGGCCGTACCGTGGTTGCTGGCACGGCTTCGGGCAAGCTGCTGACGTGGTCCCCGGTGGACTCGGGGGCCGCGCCGTCCGTGGTCTCGGCAGCCGGGGCCCTGATCGAGTCCGTGGCCTTCAGCCGCGACGGCCGTCACGTCGCGGCGACGTCCGACGACGGCTCCGTCCCGGTGTACGACGTCGACCCGGCGGGGTCGCTGCGGCTGGTCGCGACCCCGCACATCGAGGGGCTGGCCTTCGGCGTGGCGTTCAGCCCCGACGGCGCCTCGCTCGCGGTGACCGGTGCCGATCACCAGGTGCACCTTTTCGACGTCGCCAGCGGCAAGGAGACCGCCACGCTCCGCGGTTTCACCAACTACGCGTACGCCGTCGCCTTCAGCCCGGACGGGAGGACCCTCGCCGCCGCCGGTGCGGATCGCAGCGTGCGCCTCTGGGACGTCTCCGACGGGGCCCGTCCCCACCCTCTTGGTCCGCCACTGCGCGGTCCCACCGACACGATCTTCGGCATCGCCTGGAACGACTCGGGCACTCAGATCGAGGCCGCGAGCAAGGACGGGCGGCTCTGGCTGTGGCGGTTCGCGTCCGGCCGCGCGACGCTCTACGCCCATCCCACGATCCTTCGCGCCGGCGCCCTGCAGGTGGTGCCGCGGGCGGACTCCGACGTCGCGTTCGTAGCCGGGATGACCGGCCTGGTCGACTCAGTGCACACCGACGTCGGCGAGGCCCGCCGGCTCGTCTGCGCGGCCGCCGGAGCGCCGATCACCCGCGTGGAGTGGCAGGAGTACGCGCCCGGGGCGGCGTACCGGCCGCCGTGCGGGGGCACCGACTGAGGTGCGGCTGAGCGTCATGCGCTCAGCGGCGTACTGGGCCAAGGGCGTCCAGCCACGCCAGGTCCGCTGTGGTGATGAGGCGGGCCGCGAGCGCGTACTCCACCAGGCGCGCGCGTCGGTTGCTGGCGGCTCGGCCCTGGCCCACGAGGCCGCGCACCCCGAGCTTGGTGAGCTTCTCGCAGACGTTGTCGAGCTTGCGGTTGAACTTGGTGATCGTCCACCCCAGCCGTTCGGCGGCGGCCGCCGATGGAGGCACGGAGCCGGCGCCACGGTTGCCGCGCCGCAGGATCGGCTCCGCCAGAGCGAGGACGAGCAGACGTTGGTCAGGCGTGAAGGTCACCCGACCGAGCGTCGTCGAGCCATCGCGGGCCTCCGGCACGGCGGCTGGGACAAACGGCGCGTCGTTGAGGATGATCTCGAGCTCGTACGTCGTCGGGCCGGCCGTGAACCAGACGATGGTTGTCGGAAACACCAGCGGCACGCGGGCGCCCGGAGACAACCAGCTCTGCACGAGGCCCTCCTCGTCGGCTAGCGTCGCCGAGATCGCCGACCCGACGTTGCTGAGCCAGACCAGATCGTCGATGTGCGCGACCTCGAGGAACCTGCGGTGGAGATAGGGATTGTCGTCGATCTCAACGTCTCCCTCACGGCCGATCGTGACCGTGCCGTGCGGCTCCAGCCTCGTGATCTCACCGCAGTAGTCGATGCGCGCGCTCACGTCAGGAGCCCTTGCAGATGCGGGTCTGGTTCGGCAGGCCCGCGCGGACGACGTGGACCGCTACGCACACCTTGCCGGACGCCGGCAGCGGGAGGACGATCCGCCGGTCGTTCGCTGGTCGCTGACCGGCCGCGCCGTCCCATTCGTAGTAGTACGTGTCGCCAGCCTGCTCCTGCGGCCAGGTGAAGACCACCTTGGTGCCGACGACCTTCCCGGTCACCACGGGAGGGGACGGCGGGGAGGGTGAAGCGGCTCCGCCCATGCCCTGCGTGGCCTGCGTCGGGGTCGTACCGTTCGGCAGCTTCTTCGTCGAATCCGGCTTGTCGCCGCCGCGGCCGAGCAGCGCACCGGCGACGACGATGACAAGGATCAACACGGCCGCGGTGATGCCGGCGAGGAGCCGTCGGTTCCCGCGCCCGCCGGTCTCCGAGGCCTCAGGGTCGGCGGGCGCCACGACCTGGGTCGGCCGGCGGACCGTCTCGCCGGCAAAGTGCCCGCCGCCGCTCGCCTCCACGGCGGGCGTGCGGTCGGACGGCACTTGGCGCGGTCGGCGTACGGTCGGGGCCCGGGGCGCGGGCTCCACCACCGTGGGCCGGCGCAATGCGGTCGGTTCTGCTGGGGCGTGGACCTCGGGGCGAGACGCTTCGGTCCCGCGCACCACGTCGTCAGCCGCCGGCCCGTCGGGCCGGACGGGCGCGACGAACGTGGGCCGCTCAGCTGCGTGGGCGGCGCTGTTCGCGGGACGCGACTTCGTCCGACTCGCGTCGACATCGTCAGGAGCGCGCATTGCGGGCTGGCGCGTGGCAGCCTCGGTCTCCGGTCGCCCCTCGAGCACGACGATCTCGGTGCGCGCCAGACGCAGCTCCTGCTCGACGCGCTGCAGGTGCCGGGCGAGCTCCATCGCGCTTTGCGGCCGGTGGGCCGGGTTCTTCGACATCGCCTGCTGCAGCAACCGGTCGAGGCTGCCCGGTACCTCGGCGCGGCCGGTCACCGGTGGCTTGGAGTGAAGGATGCGGGTGAACATCGCCCGTTCCGAGTTGTCCCCGCCCTTGATCGTGAACGGCGATCTGCCGACCAGGAGGTTCCACATCGTTGCGCCCAGCGAGTACACGTCCGAGGTGGCTGACCCGTTCGAGGCGCCGGAGAGCACCTCCGGTGGCGACCACGGCATCGAGACACCGAGGTGCTCGTCCTCGTCGGTCGCCTCCGCTGCGCGACCTGCGATGCCGAAATCACTGAGGCCGGGGACGCCGTAGCTGCTCACCAGGATGTTGCTCGGCTTGATGTCGCGGTGGATGATGCCCGACCGGTGTGCGGTCTCGATGGCGCTGGCGAGCTGGATTCCGGTCCGCAGCGCGTCGGGGACGCTCATCGGTGCGGCTGCGACCCGCTCGCCGAGGTCGGGCGGTGGGTAGTAGCGCATGACCAGGTACGGGCGTCCGTCTTCCGTCGTACCGGCGCCCAGAACCGGGACGATGAAGGGGTGCTCGGCGAGCTCTGCCATCGCGTCGGCCTCGGCCACGAACTGACGCCGCTGGGCGTCGTCGAGGACGTCGGCCCGCATCAGCTTGACGGCGACCTTGATGCGGGGCTGGTCTCGCTCGTAGAGGTAGACGTCGGAGAACCCACCGGAACCGAGCGGCTCGAGGTAGCGCAGACCGGGGAGGTCCGGGGCGCCGACGTGTGTGGTCATCCGGTCACCTCGAAACGGAACGAGACGACGTCGGCCAGGGCGACCTCGCACCCGGGTTCGAGCGCATAGTCCTCCTGTGGGCGGAGCTGCTGCGGTGAGCTCGAGGAGAGAGTGAGCGTGGTCCCGTTCGACGAGCCGAGGTCGCGGATCATCGGCTGCCAGCCGTCCAGGGTGACCCGCACGTGCATCCGGCTGACCTCGTCGGAATCGGTGAGGCGGACCAGGTTGGGCCGCAGTGCGGGGTCTTCTTCCGCCGACTCCGGCGCGCGGCCAAGGACCACGTCGCGATCGAGGATGACGATCTCCCCGGTCGAGAGAACAAGCTGGCCGAGCGCAGGGCGTGGCTGTTCGGTGGGCACCTGCTCCCCGACCTCCTCACCGCACACCCGGCACTGCGCGGAGTAGGCGGAGCTGAGGTGCGAGCGCGGGCACCGCACAGCCAGGACCGTCGGACCCGGATGGGCGGGCGCTGCCAGCGACTTCAGCAGCTCGGCCCGATTGACCGTGCGCACCGCGGTTTCCGGGGACTCCGCCCCCGCCGTGGACGCGGCTGTCGCCGAAAGCGGCGGTGCTGTTGTCGGGGACGTGCCGACGTCGGCGGCCGGGGTGTTCGGCGGCGGCCCGACCGGGGTCGGGGCGGCGAAGCCCGGCGCAACGACGAAGGGTTCGGCAGGGGGCGGTGGCGCGACGGCACCGTTCGATCCCGTGGCCCAAGGGACGCCGTCGATGAGACCGCCGCCGGCCCCGGACTCGGATGAGAGCCGCGCGCTGTCCGTGGCAGGCGCCTGCGGCTCCGCAGTGGACTCTGTCGCTTCGGCGGGGTCGTACGTGTCGGGCGCGGGGCCCTCGGGCTGCCAGATCGCAGTATGCCGGGACGTCTCCGGCTCGTGCGGAGTGGCGGCCGGCGGGGGCTGCTCCTCGTCGTCGGCCTGGCTCTCGGCGAGCTCGGCGAGGAGGGCGTCGCGGTCGACCGTTGCGCCGAGCAACCTGCCGTAGTAGCTCGTGCCCGTGTCGGCGGCGGACTCCTCCTTGGGATCCACGGCCAGGTCCGGCATCGACACCGGTTCCGGCTCCGCGATCGTGGGCTTCGGTTCGGGTACGTCCTGCGCGTCCGAAAGGGAGCTCACGGTGCCTTCGTGGTCGACCGCCGCGGACGTCGCCGACGCCGGTTCCCTCGCCGCGCTCACGATGAGGACGCCGGCGGGGGTGATGCCCTGTGCGAGCGGGAGCCGGATCGCCAGCGGCGCGTTGTCACCTGAGCTCAGCGAGATCTCGTCGTACTCGCCGGAGAGCTCCACGTCGGTCCAGGTGCGCCCTACCGCGCCGGTCACCACCGTCGGCTCCTCACCGCCGCGACGACAGGTGACCAGCGCAGGATGCCGTGCCACGATCCTTGTGGTGGACGCCCGCGCGACGACAAGAGCGAAGCCGGGAAGCCCGCCGAGACCGCGGCTGAGCAGCACGTCGATCACCCGATCGGCGTCCACCGCGAGGCCAGACCAGCAGTCTGCGAGCCGTGGATCGTCGAGTCCCAGGTCGACCAGTAGCCACGCAGACTCGCTCGATGCGGCGACCCAAGCGCCGGGCGAGTAGGTGGCGGAGGACGTTGTGGTCACTGGTCCCGGTTCCAGATCAGCTTCCGCGGCACTGTGGCCCCGGTGGCGGTCGTGCTGTCGGCGTCGGCGAGGCGTACGACGATCACCGTGATGTTGTCGTGCCCGCCGGCGGCCAGGGCCGCGTCCACCAGCGTGTTGGCCGCCTCGACCGACGTGGGCGCCTGCGACGTGAGTTGCGCGATCGCCTCGTCGTCGATCTCGTTGGTGAGCCCGTCGGAGCAGATCACGAAGACGTCGCCGGCTCGCGGCGGGAAGATCCAGACGTCCGGGGTCGGCGCCGGATCCGTGCCCAGAGAGCGGGTGATCACGTTCCGCAGTGGATGAGTCTTGGCGTCCTCGGCCGTGATGCGACCGGCCGCGACCAGCTCGGCGACCTCCGAATGGTCGACGGTGAGCTGTTCCGGACCGGAATCAGTCAGGCGGTACACACGCGAGTCGCCGACGTTGAAGACCAGCCAGTGCGGTTGCCCGCCGTACTCGACGACGGCCAGACCTGTGACCGTCGTGCCCATCCCGGCCTTGTCCTGATCCCGTGAAACCCCATGCAGGATGGCGTCGTTGGCGTGCTGGAGGGCGTCGTGGATGTCCGTGAGCGCAAGCTCCGGCCGTTCGGCAAGCGCATCGAACTCACGGACGGTCAGGTCGCTGGCGACGTCGCCACAGGCGTGCCCGCCCATGCCGTCGGCGACCAGCGCCAGCGAGCCGCGCGCCAGGAACGAGTCCTCGTTGACCGCGCGCACCTGCCCCACGTGGGAGGCGGCACCCATCTCGATCAGCACCGCACTCTTCTCCTTCACCTGCTCGTGGACGTGGTCGCACAGGATGCGTCTGTCCTGCTCCACCGGGGCGGAGCAGGACAGATCATGCCGCGCGGCATGCAATGTTCGTTGCGTGTTGGTGGAAAGAGCCATGGGCAGTCCTCCCCATTTCCAAACAATGTGGGAACCGGAGATCTTTGCCCCGAACGGACGGCACCATCACCTACGCCCGTTCCCTGGCTCGGGCCCAGGACGTCTTCTTCTGCGGGGAAGGACCATCGATGCCGGGTCTCCAGCTTGCTGGCGGCTTCCTGCGGCGCCACCGCGCAGCGGTGGCTTCCTGGGCTGCCCTCTCACTGGCGGCCACCAGCCTCGTCGCGTACGCCGTCACCTCGAAGGGATTCCCCGCACACAAGGCCGACCTCAACGACGGGGGCGTGTGGGTCACCAACCAGGCGATCGGGGCCGTCGGCCGGCAGAACGTGCCGATCTCACAACTGGATGCCTTCGCCTGGGGTGGCAAGCCCGCCGTGCCGCTCGCCGGACTGGACGTGCTGCAGAACGCCGCGGCCGTGGTGTCCTATGACCCGGCCGGCACGCTGACCCCGATCGATGTCTCGCTGGGCCAGAGCCAGGCCGACCAGCAAGTGCCCATCACGGGCACAGCCCTCCTCGGTGGCTCGGCGCTGGCGGTCGTCGACCCGAACAGCGGGAAGGTGTGGGCGACGCAGGTCGACCCCGTGACGGGGATCCGCTCGTTGTCGTCGGTGTCCCACGACAGTCGGCCACTCGCCACGATCGGCGCGGAAGCCGCGGGAGCGGTGGCCGAGGACGGCACCATCTTCGCTGCGTCAGGCGCACGCAACCGACTCATCACGATGGCCTCGCACGACGGCGCCGTGGGCAGCCCGACGACGAGTGCTCTCCGGGTCCGCCCTGACGGGGGCCTCACGGCTATGGCTGTGGTGGGAGACACTCCGGTGCTCCTGGACAAGGCCGGCAGGGTGCTGGTCGGTGGTCACGCAGTCACGGTGGGTGACGGGGCGCAGCTGCAGGAGACCGGTCCGGCGGCGGACAGCGCGCTCGTGGCGACGCAGGATGCACTCGCGTCGGTCTCTCTCTCGAACGGCAAGCGCACGGTCGTCTACCGATCGGCGTTCGGGGAGACCCCCGGCCGGCCGGTGCGTCTCGGCAACTGCGACTGGCAGGTGTGGTTTGCCGATCATTCGGCGCACGCGGTCACGGCATGCGACGGCCAGGCGCCCACCTTGGCAACGGTCGAGAACGTCGGTCCCGCGCCCCAGATGGTGTGGCGGGTCAACCGCAACCAAATCGTGCTCAACGACGTCACGTCCGGCGACGTCTGGCGTGTCGACGGCAGCACGGCGAAGCAGATCTCGGACTGGCCGGCACTGATGAAGTCGCCCGACCAGAAGCAGCAGGCCGACCCGAACCCCGACCAGTCGGCCAAGCAGACGCCGCCGATCGCGAACCCCGACGACCTCGGCGTAAGGCCCGGACGGACGACGGTGCTGCACGTGCTCGACAACGACCGGGCGTCGGCCTCCGCGATCCTCGCGATCGTCGGGTTCCAGGCGAAGAGCCTGCCGGACGGTGTCACCGTCGACATCGCCCCCGACCGTCAGTCGCTGCTGCTCACGACGGTCGCCACGGCGGCGGCCGGCGACTATTCGTTCACCTACACGATCGACGACGGCAGCGGAAGCGCGAAGCCGACCGCGGATGGCAAGGTCACTCTGCACGTGCTGACCAGTGGTGCCCCGGTCAAGCCCACCACGCGGGACAACTACCAGGAGCCCGTCTTCGCCACCGTCGCCGGTGGCACCGTGGAGATCCCCGTGACGGGTGACTGGCGCGACGAGAAGTATGGGGACCCCATCGCCGTCTCGAACGTCAAGGCGGACGTCGGGTCGGTCTCGGTCACTCCGGAGGGCCTGGTCAAGTACACCGCTCCGGCGAGCGGCGCGGCCAAGCATGCGCGGATCACCTACGACGCATCGACCGGTGGCGACACGGCGTCGGGCTCCGTGAGCGTGACGATCGTCGGGCCGAACGACAAGCCGGTGCCGGCCGTCGCCAATCCTGACGCGGCGGCAGGAGAGGTCGGCGGCGCGATCGTGGTCCACCCTCTCGACAACGATGTGCCCGGCGCCGATGCGCTCCACCCCAACGCGACGATGAAGATCGCAGCTCCGGTCGCTCCGGTGCGGGGGCAGAGCGTGGAGACCGACCGCGAGGCCGGAACCGTCACGCTCCGGCCCACGCAGCCCGGCACCTACCTGCTCACCTACCACGTCGGGGATGGTGACGCGGCGACCGCGACCGGCAATATCCGGGTCACAGTCACACCGCGCAGCCAGGACGCTGAGGTGCCCGTGGCCGCTCCCGACACGGCCACGATCCGGGGGCAGTCGCCGACGACTGTCGACGTCCTCGCCAACGACGTCGATCCCCGGGGCGGCATGCTCGCGGTCACTGCGACGAGCACCAGCCCGGACAGTCGGCTCAAGGTGGCGATCGTCGCCGGACGCTGGCTACGGGTCAGCGCGGACGACGCACAGCTGGCGTCTCCCGTCCAGGCGGTGCAGTACACCGTCACCAATGGGGTTTCCTCGGCGACCGGGTCGCTGACGGTCACGCAAGAGAAGCCGCTCGACGCCACCGACAATGCCCCGGTGCCGGAGCCCGACGAGGTCACTGTCCGGGCTGGCACGGAGGCCGACATCCCTGTCCTCGACAACGACAGCACTCCGTCAGGCGACCCGGTCGGCCTCGGGCCTGCTCCGGCCTCGGCCGACAATCCCTCCGGTCGCTACCCGGTCGCGGGTGACCCGAAGCGCGACCTCGGCAAGGCCTACCTCGCTGGGCGACGAGTCCGCTACGTGGCGCCCGCCGACGACGGCCTGGGCCCCCTCGATGCCCACATCCAGTACACCGCCGTCAACACCGGTGAACCACTGGCACAGGGAGCCAACAGCGAGGTCACGGTCCACGTGGTTCCCAAACCTGGACCAGACAACCCGAACCATGCGCCGACGCCGCGCACTCTGGAGGGCCGGGTCGTCCAGGGCGACACCGTCACGCTCCACCTCCCGCCGGTGGGACTCGACCCCGACGGCGACCCGGTCTCGATCGTCTCGGTCGGCGACGTGGCCCATGGTGCGCCACATCTCGGCCGCGTGGTCGCGACGAGCGGGGGCGCGCTCACCTACCAGGCCTTCCCAGGCCAGGCCGGCACGGACCAGTTCGCTTACATCGTCGCCGATCCGTACGGCGCTACGGCGGTCGGGATCGCCCGCGTGGCCGTCGTCCCGCCCGGCCCACCGCAGCCGCCGGTGGCCCTCGACGACCTGGTGACGGCCGACGCCGGCCGCACCGTGACCGTCGACGTGCTCGCCAACGACCTGCGCACGCCCGGCACCCGGCTCACCCTCGCGCCGATGGCCCGCCGACCGGCCGGGGTGACGGCGGTCTCGGAGAACGGCACGATCACGGTGAAGGCATCGTCGACGCAGAACGACGCGATCGAGGTGCCCTACACCGCGACGAACGGGATCGACACGTCCAATGCAGTGCTGACGGTGCGCACCCAGAAGGGTTACGACAACCCGCCGATCGCGGAGGACGTCGTCGCGGCTCCGGATCCGGGCGCGACGAGCGTGACCGTGGACGTGCTCGCCCACGTCACCGACGTCGACGACGCGGTCTCGGACCTCGCCCTGAAGGTGACGGGCCTCGCGGCGACGAAGGCCGGCAAGGTCACGATCCCGGTCACGACGAAGCCGCAGGTCTTCCCCTACGAGGTCGTCGACCCACGCGGCGCAGTCGCCGCGGCGGTGATCCGGGTGCCCGCGCGACCCGCAGGAACGCCGTACCTCAAGAAGGACGCGCGGATCCAGCTGCAACCGGGACAGACCGTGACGCGGAGCCTGTCCGACCTCGTCGACGACCCGGAGCACGACCAGGTCGTGCTCACCACGCTCGATTCCAAGGCGATCTTCGGCGCCCCGGACGGAGTGCTGCAGGTCAGCGCATCGGGGACGACCCTGAAGATCTCGGCCGACAGGAACGCAGATCCCGGCCCCGCCTCGGTGACCTTCACGGTGTCAGACCGGGCGCGCCTGGCGGACCCGACGGCCCATGTGGTGACCTTGTCCGTGCCGGTGCAGGTCGGCACGGACAAGCCGGTCGTCACATGCCCCGGTGCCGGAGACCCGCTCACCGTCGCCGAGGGTGGCCGCGACCTGGTCATCGACGTCCCCTCCGTCTGTCACGTCTGGACCTCGACACCCTCCGAGGCCAGGTCGCTGCACTACAGCGGCACCTGGGCGCAAGCACTCGCGGGAGTCTCGATGTCGGACAAGTCGGGGCGGATCGTGCTGCACACCGGCGCCGGAGCGCACGAAGGCGACCGCGGGGCCGTGCAGATCAGCGTCGACGGTGAGAAGACCGCCGCGACCGTGGCCGTCCTGGTCACGAAGCTCCCGCCCCCGAGCCTGTCCACAGTGAACGTCGACGGTCACGCCGGCAAGCCGCTCACGGTCGACCTCGCGAAGTACCTCCGCACGAGGGTCGCTCCCGACGCCCTGGACGTGAAGGTGACGGCCGCGTCCCAGACGATGGGGCCGGCGGCCCGGGTGAGCCGCGCCGGCTCGAAGGTGACGATCACCCCGGCCGCGGGGACCTCCGGCCAGCTGCGGTTCCGGGTCGAGGTGAGTGACCTCGGTGCGGCCTCAACGCGGCCTCGGGCGGTCGGTGAGGTCCGGGTCGCCGTCGCGGCGCCTCCTGGTCCTCCGGGCAGCCTGACCGCGGGCGGTCAGATGCTGAGCAACACGGTGCTGCTCAGTTGGTCGCCCGCCGACCCCCACGGGGCGAGGGTGACGTCGTACGAGGTCAGCTACTCCAGCAACGGGGGCCCCAGCGGGACCTATCCGTGCAGTGCTTCTCCGTGCCGCGTCACGGGCCTGAAGAACGGCGTGACGTACACGTTCTCCGTCGTGGCGGTCAACGCCGAGGGCAAGAGCGCGCCGAGCAACAGGACGACCGCCCACCCGGACAAGGTGACCGGGCCGGTGCTCGACCTCAAGGTCGTGCAGCAGCGCGACCACACGGTGAGCCTGTCATGGAGCCCGCCCGCGAAGGTCGACGCCAGCCCAGCCTCGAGCTACACCGTCAGCTGGCCGGGCGGCAGCTGTGCCCAGGTCACCGCGACCCACTGCGACGCAAAGGTCGGCGCCAACGGTCAGGACTACACGTTCACGGTCGTCGCCTTCAATGACACCGGTAAACCGGGTACGCCGGCGACCGTGACCGGCATGGGCGCAGGCAAGCCGGACGCACCGGCGAAGCCGACCTTCGTGCTGCAGGACCGACCTGGCAACCGTAAGGCCGTGCAGATCAACTGGGGCGCGGTCGACCCGAACGGGCCCAGCCCGGTGCAGTACAAGGTCACTCGCGTGGGTGCGAGCACTCCGATCTGCGACTGGCAGACGGCGACCTCCTGCGCGGACGACCTCCCGCTGGACGGCACGACGTACAGCTACACGGTGACGGCTCGCAACGCGGAGGAGACCTCGCCGCGCGAGGCCGGCACTCCCGGCAACCACGTGTCCCCGTCCTCGCCGGCAGGAACCGTCGAGTCCGCCTCGACACCGGACGCGATGTCGGTCAGCTCGTACGTCGCGACCGGCACGGACCAACAGGTTCGGGTCGCCTTCACGACCGGCGCCTCGCACGGATCGACCAACCGGGTCGAGTGCACGGTCAACGGCGCCACCTGTGCGGGCAGTCCGTGGACGTACGCCGTCACGGGCGCGAGCGACACCAAGACGCTCGGCACCTCGGTGCCCAATGGCAGCACCGCGACGATCCAGCTGCGTGCCTGCAACGGCAGCTCCGGCAGCTCGCAAACCGGCGCGCAGTGCTCGGCCTGGGTGTCGAAGCAGACCACGCCGTACGGACCCATCCCGACGCCGTCGATCAGCGTGTCGGCAAGCGCCGACCACATCGTCGGCAGCGCCAGCTGGAACGCGAACGGGAAGCCGGTGGACGTGCGGATCACCCGCAACGGGTCGACGATCTACAGCGCGAACGGCGTCGGCAACGGCTCGACCTCGATCAACGACCCGATCGGCTACAGCCAGACCGGAAACTACGTGATCACAGTCAGCGACACGGGGCTCTGGCCGGGACAGACGTCCCCGCGGGCATCGAAGAGTGCGAGCGCTTCCGCCACCACGCCACCACCCCCGAAGTCGGTCACCGTGAGTAAGACCGGCAACGCCCAAGGGCAACCCGGTTGCACCGACCCGTCGTGCGCCTACATCGTGGCGACGACCGCCAACTTCCCGGGACCCGTTACGTGCTACGTCTCCGACGCGGCCGGCGGCACGGGCGGCTTTATCACCTGGCCTCAGGGCGGCAACCAGACCAAGCAGTCGCCCAACTACTACGGCTACGCCAAGGGATGGGTCGAAGTGACCTGCGACGGCGTGACGTCCCCTCGCTTCTACTGGTGACTAGGAGAGAAATCCGATGACCATCACCCAGCAACAGACACAGTGGTTCGCGCAGACCTTCGACAAGATGAGCGCGAACATCGAGAAGGCGGTCCTGGGCAAGGGGCACGTCGTTCGGCTCGCGCTGACCTGCCTGCTCTCCGAGGGGCACCTGCTGCTCGAGGACTTTCCGGGGACCGGCAAGACCCAGCTGGCCCGCGCGCTCGCCAACACCGTGCAGGGGTCGAACGCCCGCATCCAGTTCACCCCCGACCTGCTGCCGTCCGACGTAACCGGCGTGACCATCTACGACCAGCACAAGGGCGTGTTCGAGTTCCACCCCGGCCCGATCTTCCACACGATCGTGCTCGCCGACGAGATCAACCGGGCGTCCCCCAAGACGCAGTCGGCGCTGCTCGAGGTGATGGAGGAGGGGCGGGTCACGGTCGACGGCGTCGCGCACTCGGTGGGGCGGCCGTTCATGGTGATCGCGACGCAGAACCCGATCGAGCAGGCCGGCACCTACCGGCTGCCGGAGGCGCAGCTCGACCGCTTCCTCATGAAGACCTCCGTGGGATATCCCGACCACGCGTCGACCGTGGAGATGCTGCTCAACTCGTCGATCCGTGACCGGGCCGCCCTCGTCGAGCCGATCATCACCGCGGCGACCGTGGCGCAGATGGGCGAGCTCGCCGACCAGGTGCACGTCGACCCGGCGGTTGTGGGTTACGTGTCCCAGATCGCCGAGGAGTCGCGTCGGCACCCGCAGGTCAAGGTCGGCCTCTCGGCGCGTGGCTGCCTCGCCTTCGTGCGCACGGCGAAGACCTGGGCACTGTCCGACGGTCGCGACCACGTCGTACCCGACGACATCAAGGAGCTGTCCGAGCCGGTCCTGTGCCACCGCCTGATTCTCGATGCGGAGGCGCACTTCAACGGCGTCACCGTCGAGCAGGTGATCAGCCAGCTGCTCGACGACGTCGCGCCCCCGAGCGAGCGAGTGGCGTAGGTGAGCGAGGTACGGCGACGACGCGGCCTGCGCCGCGACACACGGGAGCGACCGGTGGTCCGACTGCCGCGGAGCGTCGTCGGCGCCGCGAAGCGTGTCGGAGAGACCGCGCATGGCGCCCGCGAGCTCGCTGCTCCGGTGACGTCGCGCCTCGGCGCCGCGTGGGCCACGGTCACGCCGGTCGGCCGAGCGGTGCTGCTCGTCGGCCTGGTCACCTGGGTCCTCGCGGCCCGGCTCGGCTGGCGCGAGATGGCGGTCGTCGCCGGTGCCTGTCTGCTGCTCCTGCTGCTCGCGGCGGTCTTCATGATTGGGTCGACGCGGATCGCCGTACGCATGTCCGTCGAGCCTCCCCGGGTGACCGCCGGCGACCCCGTCACCGGCGAGATCGAGGTCACCAACACCGCCAGGACACCGCTGCTGCCGGTGATGCTGGAGCTCCCGGTCGGCGACGGTGGCGTGGCCTTCGACCTCCCGGCGATGCTGCCGGGCAGCACCCACAGCGAGCTCTTCGTCGTCCCCACCGAGCGTCGCGGTGTGATCAACGTCGGCCCCGTCACCACCGCGCGAGGTGACGCCCTCGGTCTGTTCCGTCGGGACGTCACGTGGACCGAGGTGACCGAAATCTTCGTCCATCCCCGCATCACTGGGTTGGAGCCGCTCGGCGCAGGCATCATGCGTGACCTCGAGGGCAACACCGCCGAGAACATCTCGATGAGTGACCTCGCCTTTCACGCCCTGCGGGAGTACGCACCGGGCGACGACCTGCGGCACGTGCACTGGCGGTCCTCCGCCAAGCACGGCCAACTGCTGGTGCGTCAGTTCCTCGACACGCGGCGTTCGCACCTCAACGTGATCGTCGACCAGAGGCCGGATTCCTACCTCTCCGATGACGACTACGAGGTCGCGATCAGCGTGGCCGCCTCCCTGCTCGTCCGCGCGATCCTCGACGGGTACGACGCCACCTTCCTCTCCGGGGAACACGCAATGACCCGCGGCAGCGGAAGGTCGGCGCTCGACGCTTGCTCGCGTGCGGTCCCCGGAAAGGAGTCGATCGTCTCCGTGGCCGGCCGGGGCACTCGGCTCGCCCCGGACACGAGCGTGGCGTTCTTGGTGACCGGTTCGAACACCGACTTCGTCACGTTGCAGCGCGCCGCCGCGCAGTTCCCGATCGAGGTCGGCAAGGTCGGTCTGCGGGTCGACTCGACCTCTCGCGCGTCGTTGCGCTCCGCGGGTGACTTGCCGCTTCTCACGCTCGGGCGCCTCGAGGAGCTGCCGGGCCTGCTCAAGTGGGGGATCGGATGAGCCGCGACGACCGGTCCGTGGACTTGGTGCCGAAGGGATCGGCGCTCCTCGACCTGCTCATGGTTCTGGCGCTCGGCACGGTGTGCATGTACGGCTTCCGGGACACCTTCGCGGACTGGACCTACCTCGCCGCAGGCGCCCTCGGGCTCCTGCTCGGCAGCCTCGTCGCGCACGTCGCGCTCGTCCTACGCCAGCCAGCGGTCGTCACCGCCGTGTTCACGATCGCTGCCTTCTTCCTCCTGGGTGGTGCGGTCGCCCTGCGCGGTGACGGCGCCCTCAGTGCTCTGCCGGTGCCGCACACGCTGAGCCTACTGGCCGACCAGAGCGTGCACGGGTGGAAGGAGCTGCTCACCACGCTGCCCCCGGTCGACAGTGGGGCCCTTCTGAGCCTGCCGTACCTGCTCGGCCTGGTCGCGGGTGCGGCCGGCACCACAGTCGCGGGCCTGCGCTGGCCCGTGGGTCCGGTCCTGGTCGAGCTCGCCCTGCTCTCGACCGTGATCCTGCTCGGCGTGCAGACCCCGCACAGCGTGGTCACACTCGGCTCGGTCTTCGGCGTCCTGGCGATCGCCTGGTCAGTGCTCCGGGCACGCAGGCTGCAACGGACGACGCGATTCGAGCGCCGGCGAATCCGTCGTGGGATCCTGGCGACCGCCCTGTGCGCAGCAGCCGGCGGTCTCGCGGTGGTCGCCGGGCCCGCCCTGCCCGGTGTGGGGCAGGACCGCGTCGTCCTCCGCAGCCACGTGACGCCCCCGTTCGACGTCGGGCAGTACCCAAGCCCGCTGGCGTCGTTCCGGCGCTACACCGACGGTGTGAAGCCGGAGTTCAGCCTCGAGAAGGCCCCGCTGGTC
Source organism: Marmoricola sp. (assembly GCA_036261595.1). Taxonomy (GTDB): domain Bacteria; phylum Actinomycetota; class Actinomycetes; order Propionibacteriales; family Nocardioidaceae; genus Marmoricola. Next base: position 44,674 of record DATAKN010000338.1, on the reverse strand, counting down.
AAGGTGACCGGCGTGAAGCCCGGGACGCTGGTGCGGTTCGCGACGCTGGACGACTACAACGGCAGTGTCTGGGGTGCCGCGAACGACGCGGGTACCGACCCGGGCCTCGCGGACACCTTCCAGAAGGTGGGCTCCTCGATCACGAACCCGCTGCACGGGCGTGCAGTCCATGCGCGGATGACCCTGGAGTCGGGGTACTCCGGCGTGTGGCTGCCCGTCGTCGGCGGCCTGCGCCACCTGGACTTCACCTCCCCGCGGTTGCGTCAGTCCGCGGACGACTTCCGGTACAACCTGGCGTCGTCCACCGCCGTCGTGCCCGGTGGCCTGAGGCCCGGTGACACATATGACTTCGACGCGGTCATTCCACCGGACGCAGAGCCCACCGCGAAGACGGCGACCGCGGGAGCGCCGCTCGTCAGCAACCCCAGCACGGCACTGTTCCAGGCCGATGCGGTGCGGCTCTCGAGCGGCGGTGAAGGCGCCTCGCCGATGGGGCAGGTGCTGGCCGTTGCGGACAAGCTGCGCACGACGGGAACCTTCACCCACGGCGCGACCGGATTCGAGGAGTACCGCGCCGGACACTCCGTGAGCCGGCTGAAGGACTTCCTCTCCACCGACAAGGACCCGGCCGGCGACGACGAGCAGTACGCCGCAGCGATGGCCCTGCTCGCGAACGATCTGGGTGTGCCGGCACGCGTCGTCCTCGGCGCTGCGCTGCCGGAGAGCGGGGAGATCCACGGATCCGACGTCCACGCTTGGGTCGAGCTGCGAGCGCAGGACGGTACGTGGCGAACCCTGCCCACGAGCAAATTCATGAGCACCGACAAGCCGCCGGTCTCGCACAAGCAGAAGGATCCGCAGCTGCAGCCTGGCATCACCGTGCCCCCTCCGGTGCCCGTGCGCCCGCCGGCGACGGTCGGCGATCCCGCTCCCGACTCTCTGAGCCACCGGGCCGACGCCAAGCACGGTTTCGCCTTCTCGGTGCCCTGGTACGTCGTCGCCGTCGCCAAGTACGTCGGGACTCCGCTCGCGCTCGTGGCCGCCGTGCTCGCCGGGATCGTGCTGGCGAAACGTCGCCGACGGACCCTGCGCCGCACCCGGGGCACCCCGGCGAAGCGACTGGTCGCGGCGTACCGCGAGCTCCTCGACCAGGCCCGCGACCTCGGCCACCGGGTCCACGCCGGCCGGACGCGCCGCGAGCAGGCGCGCGACGTCGGCGTCGACCGCTTCCTCGAGATGGCCCGCACCGCCGACGCGCACGTCTTCGGCGCCGCCGACCCCACCGACGAGGTGGCCGCTGCCTACTGGGCCGACGTCGACGACCTGCGCAGCGAGCTCACCAGCTCGCTGAGCCGGTGGGGCCGGCTGAAGGTCGCGGTCAACCTCAGCTCGTTCACCCCGCTGCGCCGTCGAGGAGTCGAAGCGTGAAGCTCAAGTTCACCCTGCGCCGGCCCGGGGGCTCCACTGCCGACCTGGTCGCCCAGCTGGACGCGACGGCCACCGTCGGCGACCTTGCCGCGCACCTTGCCGGCTCCGACCCGGACGGCTCGCACGCCGTGCACGCCGTGCACGCCGGCGACGGCACCGTGCTCACGCTCGTCCCGGCAGACCAGAACGGTGCGGCGCTCGACCCCGCAGGCCTCATCGTCGAGGCTCCGCTCGGCTCCGGGGCGACGGTCTCGCTCGCCGTCGCGAGCCAGGGCTACCACGCGGCGAACGGCCTGGACGGCGCCGCAGCGCGGATCCGGGTGCTGGCGGGCCCCGACCAGGGCCGCGAGTTCGGGCTGACCGCTGGCTCTTCCGTGGTGGGTCGCGACGCCGACTGCGACGTGGTGCTCGCGGATCCGATGGTGTCGCGCAGGCACGCGCGCATCAACGTCACCGACACCGTCGAGATCATCGACCAGGGCTCGGCCAACGGCGTCCTGGTCGCCGGCGAGGCCGTGCCGCGGGTGACGCTGAGGTCGGGTGACGTGGTCACCATCGGCGACACCGACTTCGTCGTCACGCTGATCCAGCGCACGGCCCGCACGCGCGGCCCGGTCGAGTTCATCCGCCCGCCGGTGCTCATGCCCGTTCACGAGGGGCGCGAGTTCGAGCCGCCGCAGCCGCCGGAGCGGCCCAGGCCGCAACGCTTCCCCACGATCGCCCTGATCGCCCCGCTGATCATGGGCGCGGTCCTCTTCCTCGCGACCCGCAAGTGGTACTCGGTCATCTTCGTCGCGCTCAGCCCCCTCATGCTGATCGGGAGCGCGATCGAGGGCCGCATGGCCGCCCGTCGGGAGTTCAAGCAGGCGGTGGCCGAGTTCGAGGCGGACCTGGCGGGCTTCGCCGAGGAGGTGCGCGAGGAGCTGGCGAGGGAGACCGAGGCGAGGAAGGCCGAGCACCCTTCCGTCGCCGAGCTCGTCGACGCGGCCCTGAAGCGCGGGCCGCTGCTCTGGTGCCGGCGCCCTGACGGGGACCGCTTCGGCCAGCTCCGGCTCGGACTGGGCACCCTGTCGACCCGGTCCACGTTCAGGCTCCCGTCCCGCAACAAGGCGCCCCACGACCTGGTCGTGCGGGCGCAGCAGGCGCTCGACGCCCTGCGCACCGTCGACGGCGTGCCCGTCGTCGCCGACCTGCGCGAATCCGCGCTCGGGGTGGCCGGGCCCCGCACGAGCATGCTTGCCAGCGCCCGCGCGCAGGTCCTCGAGTCGGTGACGCTGCACTCGCCGGCCGAGCTCGTGCTCGCAGGTGTCTTCGGCTCCGACGCGGCCGGTGACTGGGAGTGGCTCAAGTGGCTGCCACACGTCTCCGCACCGAACAGCCCGCTGACCCGCCGACACCTTGCCTCCTCGCAGGCGGCGGCGACGGCGCTGGTCGGAGAAATCGAGAGCCTCGTGGAGGACCGCGCCGACACGGACGTGACGAGCCCGTCGGTCCTCCTCCTCGTGGAATCGGGCGCACCGGTCGAGCACAGCCGCCTCGTCACCCTGGCGGAGGAGGGTGCCCCCGTCGGTGTCCACGTGCTCTGGCTGGCGCCCGCCGTCGAGCAGCTTCCCGCCGCGTGCCAGGTCTTCCTCGACGTGACGCCCACCTCCAGCGAAGGCCGGGCCGGGTACGTCGTACGCGGCGAGGACGTGACCCCGGTCCAGCTCGAGCTGGTCGACGCGACGACTGCGGAGACCGTGGCCCGCAGCCTCGCGCCCGTCCTGGACCTCGGCGCGCCTGCCGAGGACTCCAGCGACCTTCCGCGCGCGGTCTCGCAGCTCGCGATGCTCGGCCCAGAGCTCGGATCCCAGCCGGAGTCGGTCCTCGAGCGCTGGCTGCAGAACAGCTCGGTGCTCACCGGCCCGCGCGCCCCACAGCCTCCGCCGAGGAAGGCCGGCAACCTGCGTGCCGTGCTCGGCCAGTCGGCCGACGGTCCGCACGCCCTCGACCTTCGCGCCGACGGCCCGCACGCCCTCGTCGGCGGCACCACGGGCGCCGGCAAGAGCGAGCTGCTCCAGTCGTGGATTCTGTCGCTCGCCGCGGCGCACAGCCCGGAGCGGGTCACGTTCTTGCTGGTCGACTACAAGGGCGGCTCGGCCTTCTCGGACTGCGTCGACCTGCCGCACACGATCGGGCTGGTCACCGATCTCAGCCCGCACATGGTCCGGCGAGCACTGACCTCGCTGTCCGCGGAGCTCCGCTACCGCGAGGAGCTGCTCGCCGAGCACGGCGCGAAGGACCTCGTCGAGCTGGAGAGCCACGGCGTCGCGGGCGCACCGCCCAGCCTGGTGATCGTCGTCGACGAGTTCGCCGCGCTCGTGCAGGAGGTGCCGGAGTTCGTCGACGGCGTCGTCAACGTGGCCCAGCGGGGGCGTTCCCTCGGTCTGCACCTGATCCTCGCCACTCAGCGGCCGGCCGGCGTGATCAAGGACAACCTGCGAGCGAACACCAACCTCAGGGTCGCGCTGCGGATGGCCGACGAGGCCGACTCGACCGACGTGCTCGGCTCGGAAGCCGCGGCTTCGTTCGATCCGTCACTCCCTGGGCGGGCGATGTCCAAGTCGGGGCCCACCCGTCTCGTCGCGTTCCAGACCGCGTACGCCGGCGGCTGGACGAGCGACGTTCCCGAACCACCCGACGTCGTGGTCGAGGAACTGAATCTCGGCGCCCCAGTGCGCTGGGAGCCGCGTGAGCCGGTGGTCGCCGGTGCCAAGGATCGCTCGGCCACGGACATCAAGCGGCTGGTCGCGAGTATCCGCGAGGCGAATGCACTCGCTGCCCTGCCGGCGCCGCGCAAGGCATGGCTGCCCGAGCTGCGGGCGGCGTACGACATCGCGGTCCTGCCGAGTCGCCGCCGCGACGACGAGCTGATGTTCGCGGTGGCCGACGACCCCGAGCGCCAGCAGCAGCCGCCGGCGGCGTTCCGACCTGACCGCGAGGGCAACCTGGTCGTCTTCGGCACGGGTGGCGCCGGCAAGAGCACACTGCTCCGCTCGATCGCCGTCGCCGCCGGGTTTTCGGGACGTGGTGGACCGTGCCATGTTTACGGCCTCGACTTCGGTTCGCGGGGGCTGGCGATGCTCGAGCCGTTGCCCCACGTGGGCAGCATCATCGTCGGCTCGGACCACGAGCGGGTGACCCGCCTGATCACGTGGCTGCGTCAGGAGATCGACGACCGCGCCGTGCGGTACTCAGCGGCAAGCGCGGCGACGATCACCGACTACCGAAGGATCTCCGGGCACGCCGATGAGCCGAGGATCCTCGTCCTCGTCGACGGCATCGCGGCCTTCCGGCAGGCCTACGAGACCACGGACCGGGCTCGGTACGTCGATCTGCTCACCGCGATCGCCAGCGAGGGGCGGCCGGTGGGCATCCACCTGGTGATCTCCTCCGACCAGCGCGCGGGGATGCACACCGCACTCGCCTCGGCGGTTCAGCGCCGACTCGTGCTCCGGATGGCCACCGAGGACGACTACTCGATGCTCGGCGTACCGACCGACGTGCTCGACCAGCACGCACCGCCGGGTCGAGCGCTCGACGACGGACGCGAGATCCAGATCGCCGTGCTTGGCGGAGATGCCGACGTGGTGACCCAGGCGGCCCAGATCGCAGAATTCGCGACGGCACTGCGCGAGGTCGGAACCAAGCAGGCGCCACCGATCAGGAGTCTTCCTGCGGACGTGGCGCTCGCGTCCCTCGGCGGCTCCGCCGAGGGTGGCGTTCCGCTTGGCCTGGACTCCGCCGGACTGTCGCCATTCTCTGTCGATGCGCGGGCCTGCTTCGTGATCACTGGTCCGCCGTCCAGTGGCCGCTCGACGGCGCTCCGAACGCTGGTGGAGTCCACGCACCGCTATCTCCACGGGGCGGAGCTCCACTACCTCGGACACCGTCGCTCCGAGCTGGCGGGGTGGAGCGGCTGGCGCTCCCGCTCGCTGACGCCGGACGAGATCGCCGCGACTGCGACGGCGTTTGCGGCAGAGCTTCCCCTGCGACCGCCCGGGAGCCCACGCGTGGTCGTCGTCCTCGAGTCCGCCGGTGACCTCGTCAGCGGCCCGGCGGACATGGCCCTGCAGTCGCTGGCTAAAGCCTGCATCGCTGAGGACCAGTGGTTCGTCGTCGAGGGTGAGGTCAGCACGCTCCGCACGACCATGGGCTTCCTCGGCGTCGTGAAGAGCAGCCGCCGTGGGCTGGCGCTCCAGCCCGACCAAGAGAGTGGGGCCGCGTTGTTCAACACGCCCTTCCCGCGAGTCAACCGCAACGACTTCCCGCCCGGTCGAGGGTTCCTCGTCGGATCGGGTCGCGCGTCACTGGTGCAGGTCGCCACGACGCACGGGACGGGCGGGTAGTCCTGCCCATTCCCGAAGTGAAGACGTGAACCTACGTTCTTCTCAACCGCAGGGCCGACGGCCCTCACTCGAAAAGGAGAGCACCATGGCAATGCAGGGAATGGACGTCAACGAGGTCCGCAACATCGGCAACCAGCTCAAGCACCAGGCCAACGAGATCCAGCAGGTGATCGCGCAGGTCGACGCAGCGATCAACCACGCGATCAGCGTGTGGCAGGGCAACGACGCCAACCAGTTCCACGACTGGTGGAACAGCCAGCACAAGCCGGCTCTCACCCACGCCCAGCAGGCCATCGACGGTCTCGGCCAGAGCGCGTTGAACAACGCGTCCGAGCAGGAGAACGTCTCCAACCACTGAGCCGAGCGGGCGGGCAGTGCTCGGGTCTGCCCGCCCGGCGCTTCATCGACGAGGAGAACCAGCATGTCGAACTTCGTGGGCATGGACGTCGCCGCTGTCAACCGGCTGTCGCTCGAACTCAAGGCAGCCGCCGATCGGCTGAGCCAGATCACGACCGAGGTGGAGCGCATCGTGCACCTGACCACCGGTCAGTGGGACGGCCACGACACCAACGACTTCCGGCAGTGGTGGTCTGGTCAGCACCGCCCCAAGATGATGGCTGCGGCCTCGGCGATCGGTGGCCTCGGTCAGTCAGCGGCGAACAACGCCAGCGAGCAGGTGAACGCATCCGGCGGAGGCCCGGCAGCCGTCGCCGGCACCGCAGTGGCCGGGGTCGCGATTGCGAGTGGTGGAAGGGTGCAGGCCGGCCCGCCTCCGACGCCAGCAGCAACCACGCTCCCTCAGCACGATCGTGTGGGTGCGGCGGCAGGCCAGTTGAGTCCTAGCAGTGACGGCCCAGGGCAGACCGCGGGCTACCAGGCGGCCAACATGGGCTACTACGGGCCGTCCGGAGACAGTCGCTATCAATGCACTGCATGGGCCAACTACCGCTGGAAGGAACTCGGGTACTCCGGTCCGGCCATCACGGGAAACGGTGTCGATATGGCGGGGGTTGCCGGCCATGTCTCGCGCACACCGACCCTCGGCGCGATCGCCTCCTACGGAGCGGACAGGTACGGGCACGTGATGATCGTGGAAGGCGTCACGACCGATCCGGCGGGGGTTACGCACATCACCGTCAGCGAGGGCAACGCCCTTGGGATCGAAGGCATCAACGGGACTCCGGCCGAGTGGGGCACTCGCGGGGAATTCGTCCTTCATGGCGACGGTTCGTGGGAGCGCGTGATGCGCAATGGTGCACCCAGTCACGAACCGGTCGGTGCGATCAATTTCGCCGCCTTCAGAACCTCCTGACCCGGCAACTAGAACCGGAGAACTCCGATGAGCTTCCAGGGCCTTGACCCCGACGTGGTCAGCCGGACTGCCGGCGACCTGGAGCGACAGGCCGCCGCGCTGGACAGTGTTGCCAGCCACGTGGACGCGCTGATCCGCACGGCGATGCACCACTGGTCGGGCCCGGAGGCGCAGGACTTCCACCAGTGGTGGGTCGGGCAGCACCGCCCCAGGCTCGTGGCGGCGGCGCAAGGGCTCCACAGTGCGGCGCAGAATGTGCGTCGACAGGTCGCCGAGCAGGTGGGAGCCAGCGGCGGCGCAACGGGGGACGGACATCCCCCCGGCCTGCGTACTGCCCCGGGGAACGGCTGGGCGACGATGGATCTTCGTGGCCCCATGCTCGGAGTCTTCGACACCTGGCTGACCTTCGGCGCGGGGCCGGTCGTCGCAATCACGGGCACCCAGTTGTTCGGTCGGTTCGCCCCGCGGGATGCGGCCGGTCGATTCGTCTCTCCTGAGGGAAGCTGGCGCCAGGTCTTGAACGACCTCGGCGCGTTCAAGGACGACCGCGTCTTCACGGCGCGGGTGGGAACGGCTGACCAGTTTGCTCGATGGGGTCGAGCAGGCAAGGTGCTGGGCCCGGTGGGGACGATCATCTCGGTCGCGTCCAGCGGGTGGGAACAATGGGAGCAGGACGGCTCCGACTCCACGTTGAGCAACGACGACCGGGTTCTTCGCGCGGCAACGACGGGAGCCACGACTGGTGCCGGAGGGTTCGCCGGAGCGTGGGCGGGCGCGGCGGTAGGAGCTGCCGTGGGTTCAGTTGTCCCGGGCCCCGGAACGGCCGTGGGCGCCGTCGTCGGCGGAGTCGTTGGCGGTGTAGCCGGTTCGACGGCCGGCCAGGAACTCGGTCATCTGATCAACGGGCTCTGGCATTGATGTCCGGGTGCGTCCGAGGTCGGTCGCCGGTGCGGAGGGTTGAGCGATGAGATCTGTTGTCCACGAGGCTGGGTTCCGACTGGAGGTCCAGCCCGAGTGGGAGCTCCTCCTCGACGTCGGCAACGGCGTGGCTCTGGTGTCTCTGGAACCGCCTCACGAAGGATTTCGGGCGAGCCATGTCGTCATGGTGGACGAGCTGCCTCAGGCGACCGACCTCGAAGAATGGCAGGACGGCGCGGAGACGTTGATGCGGGATCTCCTGCCCAGTTTCCGGGTGATCGACCGTGGGCGGATCGGCGACGACAGCAGACGCCTGATCGCCCGTCTGGCACATCATGACGTGGATGGAACCGCCGTCACGATGTACCAGCTGGCCGGCATCGTGGCCGGCAGGGGCGTGACGTTGACGTCGAGCGTGGCCACGCTCGACCTCCCCGGTCTAGGCCCGGCCCTGGACCAGGTGCTGTCGAGCTTCACGGTCACCAGCGAGGTCAGAGAATGACGGCGACTCTCGATTCCGAGACAGGCGTCGTCGATCTCAGCGGCCCACCGCCCTCGGCCGGGTCGCCGGGGTCCGGGCGCATGATTCTGGCCGAAATCGATCCTCTCCTGGCTTCGGGCCGCCTTCCCGATGCTGCCCGCCGTTCGCTCGTGGCGGCGACGGCAGCTCTGAAGGACACCGTGGTCGAGTACGTCGTACGGGCCCGCAGCGGTGACCTCCTCCTGACTCATCAGGTCTGGGTAGGGGTCAACAGTGCGGCTGCCCTGGTCGAGATGGGCGGCAGTGCCCAGTTCACTGCGGTGCGACCGGCATTCGTCCCTGTCCTGTTGCTCGACCTGCTCCGCGTCGGGCCACGTCCGCATCTGCCGACCGGTGCGGATGGTGTCACCGCCCGCATGCTCTCGGAGTTCGTTGAGTCGGGTCGATTCGGGACGCCGCCAGTGTCGGCAAGTCGGACCGTGGTCGACGAGATGTTGAAATCCGGCCGGATTCGCGCGGCCGTCCTCGAGGCCCGGTGGCCGCGGGGCGCCCCCACCGAGACGCGGGTGGCGCTGCTCGACACACCTGCGGGAATTCTCGCCGTTCAAGACGATCCTGATGTCGACCAGGAACTAGTCGCAACCTCGCCATCGGCCCTGTGGCGGGCTCTCGTCAGGATGTTGAGGCCCGCGCCTCCAGGTTGAGTGCTGAAGTGGTCGCTATGGCGATCGCTTCAGCACTCAACCTGACTCCCGAGACGGCCGGCCGCGCTACCCCCGTGGAACGCGCGACCGGCCCGGGCGGCGGCTGTCGTCGAGGGAGCACCTGGGAGGCCTGGACGGCCTTGCGCCCTCAGATCGACGCGTTGTCCGACCCAGGAGAAGCCTCGCCGACGCGCGACGCGGCGTCGATGGGCAGAACTCCCCGCGAGCAGGCGCAGGGCGGGGCTACCGTCGGCCCATGACGCTGGTGGCCTTGGCCGATCGGATGCTGCCGTCATGACCGAACGCCTCGCCTTCGCTCGGCCGCACCCGTTGCTGCGGCTGCTGTTCGTGCTGGTCCTGATGTCACCGGACCGGGCGTACGTCGAGGTGGACGACGCGTCGGTCCGCGTGCGCTTCGGCATCGGGTTCGTGGCGACCATCCCGCGCGCGTCGGTGGTCGCGGCAGCGCCCGACGGCGATCGCGTCCTGGCCTGGGGCGCCCACGGCTTCGCCGGCAGGTGGCTGGTCAACCCGTCCAGCAAGGGGATCGTGGCGCTCACCCTCATCCGGTGGCTCGCGGCTGGGTCCTGGGCTTCCCGGTGCGGCTGCGCCTCCTCCGGCTGAGCCTCGCCGAGCCGGAGCGCTTCCTGGAGGTCCTCACGCAGCGGGGTTGAGTGCTGAAGCGGTCGCCAGGGCGACCACCTCGGCACTCGACCCTCACAGCATCCGCTGCCAGATACCCACGTCGATCATCCGGTCCTGCTTGTCGCCGACCTCGTGCATCGTGCCGGCGTGGCTGAAGCCGGCGCGCTCGTGCAGTCGCACGCTGGGCTCGTTCGGCAGCGCGATCAGTGCGACGGCGGTGTGGAACCGGTCGGCGGCGAGGCGCGCCAGGAGAGCGTCGTACAGCGCCGTGCCGACCTGGCGGCCTCGCGCGTCGCGGTGCACGTAGACCGACGTCTCGACCGTGCGGTGGTACGCCGGGCGGTCGCGGAACTCCGAGGCGTAGGCGTACCCGAGCACCGTGCCGTCGTCTTCGGCCACGAGGAACGGGTAGTGCCCGCGCAGCTTGTGCGCCCACGCCTGCAGCGGTCGCTCCTCGGTCTCGAACGTCGAGTAGCTGAACTGGGTCTCGTAGGCGTAGATCTCGGCGGCGGCCGGCAGGTCGGCCTCGGTCGCGTCCCGGACGTGCACCTCTCCCATGGCGGTAGATCATCCCTGATCGACCGCAATCCGCTCGACCGGTGGTGGGGGCCGTCCGGCAGACTTGCGCCGTGACGATCGAGCCCGACACCAAGGACTGGACCTGGGTCCTGACCCGGCCGTGCCCGGAGTGCGGCTTCGATCCCGCGTCGGTGAGCGCCGGTGATCTCGCGGAGCTGATCCACGAGAACACCCGCGGTTGGTACGCCGCCCTCGACGGCCCGAACGCCGCGCTGCGCCCCCGCCCCGACGTGTGGTCGCCGCTGGAGTACGCCTGCCACGTCCGTGACGTCCACCGGTTGTTCGCCGAGCGGCTCAGGCTCATGCTCGAGCAGGACGACCCGCAGTTCGCGAACTGGGACCAGGACGAGACCGCGATCGCGAGCCGGTACGCCGAGCAGGATCCCGCCACCGTCTCCGTCGAGCTCGTCGAGGCAGCGGCCGACGTCGCGGCGATCTACGCGCAGGTCGAGGGCGACCAGTGGCAGCGCCCAGGCCGCCGCAGCAACGGCTCGGTCTTCACCGTCGAGACGCTCGGCGTCTACCACCTCCACGACGTCGCCCACCACCTCCATGATCTCGGCCGATGAGCGATCCCCGCAGCGACACGATTGCCGCCTACCAGGCCGACGCGGCCGGCTACGCCGCGGGCACCGCCGCCCTGGCCGGGGCGAGAGCCGCTGGGCGTGACGAGTTCGCCCGGCAGGTGGGCCCCGGTGGCCGAGTCCTCGAGATCGGCAGTGCCGCCGGGCTCGACGCACGCGACCTCGAGGAGCGCGGCCTGATCGTGCGTCGTACCGACGTGACGCCCGCCTTCGTGGACCTCATGCGCGCCGACGGGTACGACGCCGACGTGCTCGACCCGCTGGTCGACGACCTCGGCGGCCCGTGGGACGGGATCTGGGCGAATGCCGTGCTGCTGCATCTCGCCCGTGACGAGATGCCCGTGGTGCTCGCCCGGCTCGCCGGAGCGACCCGTCCGGACGGCACCCTCTACCTGTCGCTCAAGGAGGGCGACGGCGAGGCCTGGTCCACCCACGGCGGCGTCTCCGCACCGCGCCACTTCACCTACTGGCGTGAGCAGCCGGTGCGCGAGGCCTTGACCGAGGCCGGCTGGGAGGTCGTGGTTCTCCGCCACACCGACGGCCCCCGCGAACCGTGGCTCGAGATCCTGGCCCGCCGATCGGACGCGAGCGCCGCGTGAAGCACACGGAGTTCTGGTCGCGGATGGAAGCGGCGCTCGGGCCGGCGTACGCGCGCTCGTGGGCGTCGATGCACGTGCTCGCCGAGCTCGGTGGCCGCACGGTCGACGAGGCGCTCGCCGCGGGCGTCCCGCCCAAGGAGGTCTGGCGGGCCGTCTGGGCCACCCTCGGACTGCCGCCGCGGGAGCGTTGAGTGACGACCGACGAGGCGAACCGGGCGCTGCAGCGGCGTACCGTCCGCACCCTGGTGGGCTCCCAGGCCTCCGGTGCGCTCGGCATCACGATCGGCATCGCCACCGCGTCACTGCTGGCCCGCGATCTCTCCGGCTCCGAGGAGCTGGCCGGGCTCGCCCAGACCACGCAGGTGCTCGGGGCAGCGGTCGGCTCGTGGCTGCTGGCGCGGCTCATGGGCGCACGCGGGCGGCGTACCGGCCTGGTCACCGGCTACCTCGTCGGCGCGTCGGGAGCCGGTCTGGCCGTCCTGGCCGGCGTCGTGGGCTCGATGCCGCTGCTGCTGCTCGGCGCCAGCCTGCTCGGTGCGACCAGTTCCGCCAACTACGCGAGCCGGTACGCCGCCACTGACCTCGCCACCCCGCTCGACCGTGGCCGCGCGCTGTCGGTCGTGGTCTGGGCAACCACGATCGGGGCCGTCGTCGGGCCGAACCTGACCGGACCGGCGAGCGACCTCGCCACCTGGCTGCACATCCCGAAGCTGACCGGACCGTTCGCGCTCGGCGCGATCGGCATGCTGCTGGCCGCGGCCGTGGTGGGTGTCCGGCTGCGCCCCGACCCGCTCCTGGTGGCCCGCGCGTCGGCAGCGCAGGCCGAGCTCGACGTACCCGACGACTCCGACCGACCGGTGCTGCGGCGCCGGCAGCCGGTCCGTGTGGTCCTGCGTGAGCAGCCGGCGATCGCCGCCGCCATCGCCGGTCTGGCCGCCGCGCACGCGGTGATGATCTCGGTCATGGTGATGACGCCGTTGCACATGGAGCACGGCGGCACCGAGCTCGAGGTGATCGGCATTGTGATCAGCCTGCACGTGCTGGGGATGTACGCGTTCGCCCCGCTGGTCGGTATCGCCGCCGACCGTCTCGGACGCACCCTGGTGCTCGCAGCGGGTGGCGTCGTGCTGCTGGTCTCGCTGGTGCTGTGTGCCCGGGCCCCGGAGGGCAGCTCCCCGCAGATCTTCGTGGGGTTGTTCCTGCTCGGTCTCGGCTGGTCGCTGGCCACGGTGTCGGCCTCGACGATCGTCGCCGAGCTGGCGCCGCTCGGGTCGGTGACCGAGGTGCAGGGAGCGGCCGACCTGACCATGGGCCTGGCCGCGGCGGTCGGCAGCGCGGCGTCCGGGCTGGTCGTGGGCGAGTTCGGCTTCCCGGTGCTGGCCGGTTTCGCGTCGTTGTTCGCGATCGGCGTGCTGGCCGCCGCGACCCTCTCTGGCCGATGGATCTTGTCGCCCACGACGGAGACCTCGGGATAACGTTCGGGTCATCCTCTCCGTTCCGGGAAATCTTGGGAGACCCTTCATGCACCTCAACCAACGGCGACGCCTGCTCGGCGCGCTGACCGCCACCCTCGTCGCGCTCTCCGGCGTCGCCGCCACCCAGGCGGCGTCCGACGCCAAGGCCCCGTCCGGGTCGCACACGGCGCGCCAGCCGGCCGCCGAGAAGCAGCTGGTCGCGAGCATCCCGCTCCGAAAGAAGCACAAGCGGCACCACCGCTTGATGAAGATCCAGCTGCTGTCGTTCAACGACTTCCACGGCAACCTCGAGCCCCCGTCCGGCTCCTCTGGCTCCATCGTCACCGGTCACGCGCTCGACCCGGTCAAGGGCACGCCGGTCAACGTGACCCAGTCCGTCGGCGGCGTGGAGTACCTCGCCACGCACCTCGCCCAGGCACGCCGCGGTCACCGCAACTCCCTCACGGTCGCCGCCGGCGACATCATCGGCGCCTCACCGCTGCTGTCGGCCGCGTTCCACGACGAGCCGACGATCGAGGCGATGAACACGCTCGGCCTCGACGTCACGGCCGTGGGCAACCACGAGTTCGACGAGGGCTACCGCGAGCTGCAGCGGATGCAGTACGGCGGCTGCATCGACGACGGTGACGGTGCGAACAACCAGAACTCCTGCCCCGCAGGCGTCTTCCTCGGCGCGAACTTCCCGATGCTGGCCGCGAACGTCACCTATGCCGGCTCGAACAAGACGATCCTGCCGGCGTACGCGATCAAGAAGGTGCACGGCGCCAAGATCGGCTTCATCGGCATGACGCTCAAGGACACTCCCTCGATCGTCACCGCCAGCGGCGTGCAGGGCCTGCAGTTCCACGACGAGATCGCCACCGCGAACGCGCTGGTGCCCGTGCTGCGCAAGCAGGGCGTCAAGGCGATCATCGTGCTGATCCACCAGGGCGGCGTGCCCGCGAAGCAGTCCTGGACCGACGGCAACGGCAAGACCTGGTCGGTCGACCCGACCTGGGACTACGCGTGCAAGAACGGCGGCACCCTCGACGTGCCGTCCTCGCCGATCCTGGAGATCGCGGCCAAGCTCAAGCCGCAGATCGACATGGTCATCTCCGGCCACACCCACCAGCCCTACGTGTGCTCGGTCCGTGACCCGAAGGGCCACCGCCGACTGCTGACCTCGGCGTCGTCGTTCGGCCGGCTGTTCACCGAGACCACGCTGAAGTACGACAAGCGCAAGGGCGACATCGTCCGCGCCTCGGTCAAGGGCGCGAACTTCCCGGTGACGCGCGACGTGCCCAAGGACCCTGCGGAGAGCTCGCTGATCGCGAAGTACCTCGACCTGGTCCGGCCGGTCGCGAGCCGGGTGATCGGCCACATCACCGAGGACGTCACGAAGACGGCCAACGCCGCCGGGGAGTCGCAGCTCGGTGACCTCATCGCGGATGCGCAGCTCGCGGACACCTCGACGATCACCGGCGGCCAGACGCCCGTCATTGCGTTCATGAACCCGGGCGGCATCCGGGCCGACCTCACCTTCGCCAGCTCCAAGTACGGCGAGGCGCCCGGTGACGTGACCTACGAGGAGGCGTTCAACGTCCAGCCGTTCAACAACTACCTCGTGTCGCTGACCCTGACCGGGCAGGACATCTACAACCTGCTCGCCCAGCAGGTCACCGGCCCGAACGCCGGCAGCAAGAAGGTCCTGCAGGTGTCCCACGGGTTCACCTACCAGCTCGGCCCCTCGGGCGCGGTCGACGGCACCGTCAAGCTCGACAACGTGGCGATCGACAAGGCGGCGACGTACCGGGTGGTCACCAACAACTTCCTGGCCGACGGCGGGGACAACTTCCCGGCGTTCAGGAACGGCACCGGGAAGTACTTCGGTGGTCTCGACATCGACGCGTTCGCCGACTACCTGGCCGCTCACAACCCCTACACACCGGGTCCGCTGACCCGGATCACCCAGTAGCCGCCGGGCTGTCCTGGGCACAGCGGGGCGTCCCTTCGGGGGCGTCCCGCTGTCGCGTTCCGGGCCTCGGAACCGCGCGACACGCCCGCGCGAAGACGTTGGATCGAACACATGTTCGTACTACTGTGACGTCCACAGGTACGACGAGGGGTCAGGTTCTCCACAGCAGGTCGACCGGCTGATCAGGCCGTGTCGGTGGCTGGCCCTAGCGTCGCCGATGTACCTGGATCACCCACCACGAGAGGCACGGACATGGCTGCAGCTGACCGCGACAAGGCACTCGACATCGCGCTGGCCAACATCGAGAAGCAGTACGGCAAGGGCTCCGTCATGCGCCTGGGCGACGAGATCCGTGCGCCCCTGGAGGTGATCCCGACCGGGTCGATCGCCCTGGACATCGCGCTCGGTCTCGGCGGCCTTCCGCGCGGCCGCGTCGTGGAGATCTACGGCCCCGAGTCCTCCGGCAAGACCACCGTCGCCCTGCACGCCGTGGCCAACGCCCAGGCGGCCGGCGGCATCGTGGCGTTCATCGACGCCGAGCACGCGCTGGACCCCGACTACGCCAAGGCGCTCGGCGTCGACACCGACGCGCTCCTGGTCTCCCAGCCCGACAGTGGTGAGCAGGCGCTGGAGATCGCCGACATGCTGATCCGCTCCGGCGCGCTCGACCTCATCGTGATCGACTCCGTGGCCGCGCTCGTCCCGCGGGCCGAGATCGAGGGCGAGATGGGGGACAGCCACGTCGGCCTCCAGGCTCGCCTGATGAGCCAGGCGCTGCGCAAGATCACCGGTGCGCTCAGCAGCTCCAAGACCACCGCGATCTTCATCAACCAGCTGCGCGAGAAGATCGGCGTGATGTTCGGCTCCCCGGAGACCACCACGGGTGGCCGGGCGCTGAAGTTCTACTCCTCGGTGCGCCTGGACGTGCGCCGGATCGAGACCCTCAAGGACGGCACCGACATGGTCGGCAACCGCACCCGGGTCAAGGTCGTGAAGAACAAGGTGGCTCCGCCGTTCAAGCAGGCCGAGTTCGACATCATGTACGGCAAGGGCATCTCCCGGGAGGGTGGTCTGATCGACGTCGGTGTCGAGGCGGGCCTGATCCGCAAGGCCGGTGCCTGGTACACCTACGAGGGCGACCAGCTCGGGCAGGGCAAGGAGAACTCCCGCAACTTCCTGCGCGACAACCCCGACCTGGCCAACGAGATCGAGAAGCGCATCCTCGAGCACCTCGGCATCGGCCCCGCGGTCGACGCGCCGGCTGCTATCGACCCCGACGGCATCGACTTCTGACGCACCGGTGGTTGAGGTGCGGTCGCTCTGCGACCGCCTCGAAGCCCTCGGAATGAGGTGTGAGCGTGCGAGCCTCGAAATCACGCACTGACATGCAGACCGAACCCGACGACGACCAGGACCTCGGGCCCGACGCGGACCCGGAGTCGGTGGCGCGCAAGATCCTGCTCGACCAGTTGACCGGTCGAGCTCGCAGCCGCGCCGATCTGGAGAAGAAGCTGGCCCAGCGTGGGGTGCCCGCCGACCTCGCGGCCCGCCTCCTCGACCGGTTCGAGGAGGTCGGGCTCGTCGACGACGCGGCGTTCGCTCGGGAGTGGGTGGCCCAGCGGCAGGAGGGCCGAGGTCTGGCCCGACGTGCCCTGGCCCAGGAGCTGCGCCGCAAGGGCATCGAGGACGAGGTCGCCCGCGACGCGCTCGACGACATCGACGAGGTCGAGGCGGCCCGGATGCTGGTCCGGCGCAAGCTCCGCTCGGTGCGGGGGCTCGAGCCTGACAAGGCGATCCGACGGCTGGTCGGGATGCTGGCCCGCAAGGGCCACTCCAGCTCGGTCGCCTACCGGGTGGTGCGCGAGGAGCTCCAGGTCGACCTGGCCGACCCCGAGCACCAGGGGCTGTAGGCCGCGAAGCCGGGGTCCGGCCGACCGCCGCGGCCGCTCGGACCTACCCGCCCAGCGCCGCCAGCATCGCCAGCCCGTCGGCACCGAGCGTGTCGTGCGCCGCAGCCACGCGAGCCCACTCGCGGACCATGTCGGCGAACTTCTGCGGGTTGTAGACGTCCTCCTCGCGGATCGGCCGTCCGGCCTCGTCGAAGGTGAGGATCGTGATGTTCGAGGCTTCGTGCACCGAGCCGTCCCCGGGGTCGCGCATCAGGTTCCGGATCTCGCAGATCACCCGGTTGGTCGCGGGGTCCAGCACGTGCCACGCCGGCGGGAAGGCGACCATCTCGCTGCCAGGGAAGGTCGTCATGGTCTGCACGATCCAGGGCCTGATCTCCGCACGGCCGGCGAAGTCGCCGTACACGTGCTCGCAGTAGGTCGCGTCCTCGGTGAACAGGTCGGCGAACCGCCCCCAGTCGCCGGTGCGCGCGATCTCGTCCACCGCGGCGACGTATGCATCGAAGGCTTTCTGTAATTGGTTCTGGTCCACGCCGCGCATCCAACCACGGTTCGGGGCCGGCCCACGAGGTGCGCGCGGCAGAATCGGGCTGTGCAGTTCGAGATCCTCCGCGGCCAGGTGCGCGAGGGTGAGTCCTGGGCCGAGGCGGCCGACCGGCTCGCGCCCGACGGTGGGCCGGTGCTCGCTCGTGATCTGTCTGCCGACCCGCTGCGGTTCGCGCTCGACCACGACCACGTGTTCTCCGTGCGCGCGATGACCCCGGGTGACTATCCCGAGGTGGCGCGCTGGATCGCCGAACCCCACGTCGCCCGCTGGTGGACCGACTTC
This sequence comes from Marmoricola sp., assembly GCA_036261595.1. Classification (GTDB taxonomy): domain Bacteria; phylum Actinomycetota; class Actinomycetes; order Propionibacteriales; family Nocardioidaceae; genus Marmoricola. The sequence continues at coordinate 26,871 of DATAKN010000338.1, read as the reverse complement.
GAACCGCTCGGCTCGCGGACGCTGGAGCAGGTGGCCGCGCAGTACGGCCCCGCCATCCGTGGAGAGCAGCCGATCCGGCCATGGATCTGGGAGGTCAACGGCCGGTCGGTGGGCTTCGCCCAGGACTACCGGATCAGCGACCACCCCGACTATGCCCTGCTCTCCGCCCGACCGGACGCCATCGGCGTCGACTACGGGATCGGAGAGCCCGCGTTCGTCGGCCGAGGTCTGGGGACCAGCCTGCTCTGGGTGTACCTGCGCGACATCGTCTGGCCGGCGTACCCGGACGTGGGGGAGTTCTTCGCCGCGCCCGACCACCGCAACGCCGCGTCGCTCCGGGTGCTCGCCAAGCTCGGCTTCACCCAAGGGGTCTGGTTCGACGTGCCGAACGCGCTGGGCGCGGCGGACACCGTCGTGGGCTGCTCCCTGGACGTGGCCCGAGTGATCGGTCACCGCGAGGTTACTGAGTAGTAATGTTCGGCCATGCCGAACGTCGCCGACCTGTACAAGAAGAGCTCCGCCATCCCGCTCGTGGGAGAGCGCCTCTTTTCGCTCGCCTTCGCCCAGAAGGCGCCCTACTTCTGGAGCATTCGCCCGCGGTTCACCGTGATCGAGCCCAACCACGCGGAGCTGGTGATCCCCAAGCGCCGGGCCGTGCAGAACCACCTGGGCACCGTGCACGCGATCGCCCTGTGCAACGGCCTGGAGGCGGCGATGGGAGCGCTCGCCGAGGCGACGATCCCGAGCACCAAGCGGTGGATCCCCAAGGGCATGGACGTCCGCTACACCGCCAAGGCGACCACCGACATCACCTGCGTCGCCGAGACCGACCCCGAGCAGTGGACCGGTGAGGACCCGGACCTGCCGGTGCGCGTGCGCGGCGTGCGCCGCGACGGCACGGTCGTCATCGAAGGCGTGATCAAGCTCTGGGTGACCGACAAGCCGCGCTCCAGCACCTGACCGGCGCCGGCGGGGGACCGGTCGCTCAGGCGCGGCTTCAGGCAACCTTGGGCCTGGGGTCAGCGTGGGTTCAGAATCGCTGCCTACGGTGGGGCCGTGCGAGCGTTGCTGATCCGGGGCGCCGCGGGTTCGACAGTGCTCGTCGCCGGAGGGTACTTCTACGCCCGGCTCCCCAGGGGGACCTGGATGGACCGGTTGTCGGCGCTCTGGTCCGTGCGCCACGCAGCGCACCACTTGGCGTGGGGTCTCGTGCTGAGCACGATCGGGCTCGTCCTGATCACGTGGGCCTGGTGGGACCTGCGTCGCCGGGTGAAGTCCGGGTCCGCCGACCTGTCGGGCGTACGCCGGGCCGCCGCCGTGTGGTCCGTGCCGCTCCTGCTCGGCCCGCCGGTGTTCAGCGGGGACGGCTGGAGCTACGTCGCCACGGGGGTCCTCACCGCGCAGGGCCGGTCGCCGTACCTGTGGACGCCGGCGGCGTTGCCGCTCCCGCTGCGCTCAGGGGTCTCCCCGGAGTGGCAGACCACGCCGTCGCCGTACGGGCCGCTCGCCCTCTCGTGGGGCGGGGCCTTCGCGCACCTCTTCCAGGACCCGTGGCTGCTGCTCGCGGCGTACCGGCTTGCCGCGGTGCTCGGGGTGGCCCTGCTCGCCTGGGCGGTCCCGGTGCTCGCCCGCAGCGTAGGCCGCGATCCGGTGGACGCCTCGCTGCTCGCCGTCGCCAGCCCGTTCGTGCTGGTCCACGGCATCGGCGGTCTGCACAACGATGTGGAGACGGCAGCCTTGGCCGTGGCCGCCCTCGCGGTGACGCGCCCGGGCCGGTGGCTGCCGGGAGCCGTGCTGGTGGGCCTGGCCGCCGCGGTCAAGGCGCCCGGACTGGTGGCCGCGATCGGGGTGGTGCTGCTCTCCCTGGAGGCCGGGGCGCGCTGGTACACCCGGCTCGGCCGCTCGGCACTGGTCGGCGGGGTCGCAGGCGGAGTGCTGCTCGGCACCGGCTGGATCACCGGCCTCGGGACCGGATGGATCGGGGCGCTCTCGGTGCCGGACCACGAGTACACGGTGCTCTCGCTGTCCGCGGTCGGTGGCCGGTTCGTCCGGTCGTTCCTCCGCCACTCGGGACCGGCCGGCGTGCGGCTGATCCACGAGGTGCACCCGGCCATCTTCGCCAAGCGGCTCGGCGTGGTCGTGCTGCTCCTCGTCGCTGCGTGGGTGCTTCTGCGCACCCGGCTCGGTTCCCCCCGGCGCGCGATCGCGGCAGCGGGCGTGGTCGCGCTGGCCGCGGTACTGCTCAGCCCGATCGTGCACTACTGGTACTTCTTCTGGGCCGTCCCGGTGCTCGCCTGCGTGCCCCTTCGTCGGCCGCTCGGCATGGCTGTGGTCGCCGGTGTCACGGCGCTCGGCCTCACGGCGGTGGCCGACCACGCGCTGCGGATCCGGTGGCTGTGGGAGACCGGTGCGTGGTCCCTGGTCCTGGCGCCCGTCCTGGCCTGGGCGGTGACCCAGGTCCGCGAGCAGAGGCGGCCGCCCGCCGCACCTCCGGGTGCGCCGCCCGGCGCCCCGACGGACGCTCCGGCCGACGCGCCGACGGACGCCGCCGCCTGAGCCCTGGGTGTCGCTCCGGCCCGCGGTGTGTGACGCACGCCTCGCGGCCGAGGCCTGATTTCGTACCGCGGTAGGACGCGCAGCCCGAGGCCGGTTGGCCACGATGCTCCGCATGAGCACCCCTCCCAGTGACTCCTCGGTGCTCGCGCGCCTGGCCGGCTTCACGATCGCTCACGCACGCTGGATGATCGCCGGCTGGTTGCTGTTCGTCGTCGCCGTGAACGTGCTGGTGCCCCAGCTCGAGGTGGTCGTCTCCCGCGACAGCACGCCGTTCGTGCCCGAGTCCGCACCGTCGTTGCGGGCCGTGAAGGCGATGGACGACACGTTCGGCAATGGTCGCAGCCGCGCGTTCATCGTGGTGGTCGCCGAGCGGGACAGCGGGCTCACGGCCGCGGACCGCCGCTACGCCACGACGCTCGCGAACCGCCTCGACCGTGATCACCAGGACGTCACCTACGTCCAGGACCTCAGCCAGCCTGAGCTGCGCAAGGCCCTGACCAGCAAGGACGGCAAGGCGATCTACTTCCAGGTCGGTGTGGCGGGGTACACCGGCGCACCCACGTCGGTCAGCCAGGTCGAGGCAGTGCGGAAGGCAGCCGCCGTCGACAAGCCTGCCGGGCTCCGCGTGGCGGTGACCGGGTCGTCGGCCACGATCACCGACATGGTGACCCAGGTCGAGCACAACATCGTGCGGATCACCGCGGTCACCCTGGTGCTGATCGCCCTGATCGTGCTGTTCATCTACCGCTCGGTGGTCGTGACCGCGTTCGTGCTCGGCGTCATCGGCATCGCCCTCGCCGTCGCGCGCGGCGTCACGGCGTACCTGGGTCTGCATGCGCTCGACGTCTCGACGTTCACGGGCTCGTTCCTCACCGCCGTGGTCCTCGGTGCGACCACCGACTACGCGATCTTCCTGATCAGCCGCTACCACGAGCTGCGTCGGGAGGGGGTCGAGCCGAGGGAGGCCGCCGTGACCGCCTCCGCGCGGGTGTCCGCGGTGATCCTCGGCTCGGCGTTCACGGTGGTGCTCGCCACCGGCGCGCTCGGACTGGCCCACGTCGGCCTGTTCCGTACGACGGGCCCGCCGATCGCGGTCAGCGTGCTCCTCGCGCTCGCCATCTCGCTCACCCTGACCCCACCGGTGCTGGCGCTGCTCGGTGCGCGCGGCCTGCTGGAACCGCGTCCGCGGCCGACCGGGTCAACCAGCTGGTCGCGCCTGGGTGCGCTCGTGGTGGCCAGGCCCGCACGTCTCTTCGCGGCCGGCGTGGTGCCGCTGCTGCTCCTGGCCGCGTTGTTCCCGCTGTACCGGCCCAGCTACGACGAGCGACGGGTGCAGCCGGCCGACACGGAGAGCAACGAGGGCTACGCGCTCATGGACGCCCACTACCCACGCAACGAGGCGCTTCCGGACTTCGTGCTGATCAAGGCCGACCACGACCTGCGCAACTCCCGCGACCTCGCGACCTTGGAGCAGGCGTCCGCGGCGGTCGCGCTGGTGCCCGGCGTCAGCTCGGTGCGCAGCGTCACCCGCCCGAACGGTGCCACGATCACACGCGCCTCGCTCGGCCACCAGGCCGGCGTCGTCGGCACTCGGCTCTCCCAGGCCGGCGCCCGGCTCGGCTCGAACCGGCAGGGCGCGACGCAGCTCGCTGACGGGGCCGGGAAGCTGAATGCGGGCGCCGCGCGGGTCGCCCAGGGGGCCGACGACGCGGCGACCGGAGCCGGTCGGCTGCTCTCCGGGGTGGAGCGCCTCCACGGCGGCCTCGAGCGACTGGCTTCGGGCAGCGGGTCGGCCGCGGGCGGGAGCCGGCAGCTTCGGGACGGAGCTGCGGCACTGGCCGACGGGCTGCAGACGGCCGTGGGGCAGACGCAGGTCGCGGTCGACGGCCTCGGTCTGGCCTACCAGGCCCTGACCAGGAGCCCGACCTGCGGGCTGGACCCGGTGTGCACCCGAGCCCGCGACGGGGTCCGCCAGGTATGGGTCGCCGAGCGCGACCAGCTCGTCCCGGGTCTCCGTGATGCTGCGAGCGGCGCTCGCCAGCTCGCCGACGGGACTGTCCGCCTCGACGCCGCTCTGGCCCGCATCCGGCGCGGCCTGGCCGTCGCCGACCAGGGATCAGCACGCTTGGTGGAGGGACAGCGCAGGTTGCGCACAGGTCTCGACGGCCTCGCCGACGGCAGCGGGAAGGTCGCCGACGCCAGCGGTCTCGTGCAGGGCGGCACGGCCCGGCTCGCCGGCGCCGTCGACCAGCTGCAGTCCGGGCTCGACTCCGCAGCGCAGTACCTGCACTCGGCCGCGCGCGTGACCCGAGGCAGCGAGGCGGCCGGCTTCTACCTCCCGCCCACGGCGCTGGACGACTCGCGCTTCGAGCTCGCCAGCGGCGCCTACCTGTCCCGCGACGGCAGGGTCGCTCGCGTGATCGTGCTCGGCGACACGAATGCGTTCGGGCACGCCGCGGCGGCCCGCGTCGGCGCGATCACCACCGCCGTGCGCAGCAGCCTGGGCCGCACGCGGCTCGCCGACAGCACGGTCAGCGCGACCGGTATGGCGGCGACGAACGCCGACATCGCGCGGCTCTCGCAGGCGGACTTCCGCCTCGTGGCCGCAGTCGCCCTGGTCGCGGTGTTCCTCGTGCTGCTGCTGCTGATCCGCAGCGTGGTGGCGGCGGTGGCGCTGCTCGCCTCGGTGCTGCTCTCGTACGCCGCCACCATGGGACTGTCGGTTCTGGCCTGGCAGATCGTGCTCGGTGTCCCGATCGAGTGGACCGTCGGCTGCGTGGCCTTCGTGCTGCTCGTCGCGGTCGGCGCCGACTACAACCTGCTGCTGATCAAGCGTGTGCACGAGGAGTCGCCCGACGGCTCCCGGCTCGGCATCGCGCGCGCCGTGGCCCTGACCGGCGGGGTGATCACGGCCGCCGGCGTGATCTTCGCGGGCAGCATGTTCGCGATGATGAGCGGCAGCGTGACGACGCTCCTCCAGCTCGGGTTCACGGTCGGGCTGGGCCTGCTGATGGACACCTTCGTGGTGCGGACCATGGTCGTCCCGGCCTTCGCCGCACTGGTCGGGCCACGGCTGTGGTGGCCGACGCGGCTGCAGCGGCCGGTCAGTCGCGCCGGGCATCGCTCCGCCCGTCCTGCGGAGGCCGGTGTCGTCGTCGGTCAGTGAGCGAGGATCTTGCTCAGGAAGTCGCGGGCCCGGGTCGTGCGAGGCTCGGTGAAGAACGACTCCGGCGTGCCCTCCTCCACGACGGCACCGTCGGCCATGAACACGACCCGGTCGGCCGCCGTACGCGCGAAGCCCATCTCGTGGGTGACCACGATCATGGTCATGCCTCCGCCAGCCAGGTCCACCATCACGTCGAGGACCTCCTTGATCATCTCCGGGTCGAGCGCGGACGTCGGCTCGTCGAACAGCATCACCTGGGGATCCATTGCCAGCGCCCGGGCGATCGCGACGCGCTGCTGCTGACCGCCGGAGAGCTGGCCGGGGTACTTCCCGGCCTGGTTGCCGACGCCGACCCGCTCGAGGAGTTCCTGCGCACGCTGCTCGGCCTGGGCCGCGGGTCGGCCGAGCACCTTGACCGGGCCCAGCGTGACGTTCTCGAGGATCGTCTTGTGGGCGAACAGGTTGAGGCTCTGGAACACCATGCCGACCTCGGCCCGCATGGCAGCCAGCGCCTTGCCCGACGCGGGGAGTGGCTGGCCGTGCAACGTGATCGTGCCCCGGTCGATCGTCTCCAGCCGGTTGATCGTGCGGCACAGCGTGGACTTCCCGGAGCCGGAGGGCCCGATCACGACGACGACCTCGCCCTTGCCGATGGACAGGCTGACGTCGTCGAGTGCGTGCACGTCGCCGTACCACTTGTGCACGCCGTCGAGGACGACGAGCCCGGCCGGGTCGCTCATGTGCCCCTTCCTATCGGGTGGCACCAGCCGACGCCACCAGCGCACGCGGTCGCTGTCCTGCGTGGCGGTGTCGGCTGCGTCACGGGTTTGTGCCCCCGGCAGTCGGGCACAAGAACGGCATCACAGTCGTCGTCACGAAGGGGTTGGGCCCATGCAACCGGTGAAGCTGCTCGGACGTGCTGCCAGCACGGCGATCCACACGCTGCGGCACCCGATCTCGTCCGCCGCCTACACCGCGGGCGTCGCCCGTGGGCTGGTCGGAGCAGCGGTCCACGGCGTCACCGTGACCGGGCACGACGACCGAGCCGGACGGACGCAGGTGCCCAGCCAGCGCGCCGCCTCGGCCGAGCCGCCTGCCGCGCCCCCGGAGCCGCAGCGCGTCCCGAAGCCCGTCCCGACCGCCGACGAGCTCCCCGAGCCCATCGTGATCGAGGCGGAGGACGAGGAGCCCGGCGAGGCGTTCGCCACCGAGCCCAAGGCGGTCAGCCGCCAGTCGGCGCACGGTGGTCCCTCGGACACCGATGCCGAGATCGACGCCTGGGCCGAGGAGGCCACGCGCGCCGACGTCGACGTCGAGACGCCGGTCGGGACGACGGGAGCCGACGTCGGCCACAACCCTGACACCGCGGAGGCCGACTTGCAGCAGCCGCTCACCCAGCCGTTGCTCGACCCGGCCGAGGCCAAGGCGCTCCGCAAGGAAGCCGAGACCCTGCAGCGGGCGGCGGATCCCGACCGCGGCTGAGTGGCCGGGCGGGTCTGACACGCTCGTCTCGTCCACTCGCTCGGTCGACGTACCCTTGTGCGGTCATGAGCGCAGCCCCTGAGACCGCCGCCCCCACCGTCCGCACCTACGAGGTCCGCACCTACGGGTGCCAGATGAACGTCCACGACTCCGAGCGGCTCGGCGGCCTGCTGGAGGAGGCCGGGTACGTCGCGGCAGCCACCGGTGAGCCGGCCGACGTCGTGGTGTTCAACACCTGCGCCGTGCGGGAGAACGCCGACAACAAGCTCTACGGCAACCTCGGCCACCTCGCGCCGGTGAAGGCCAAGCGGCCGGGCATGCAGATCGCCGTCGGCGGCTGCCTCGCCCAGAAGGATCGCGACACGATCACCCGCAAGGCGCCCTGGGTCGACGTCGTCTTCGGCACCCACAACATCGGCTCCCTGCCCGTGCTGCTGGAGCGGGCCCGCGTGCAGCAGGAGGCGCAGGTCGAGATCCTCGAGTCGCTCGAGGTCTTCCCCTCCACGCTGCCCACCAAGCGGGAGTCGGCGTACGCCGCGTGGGTGTCGGTGTCGGTCGGCTGCAACAACACCTGCACGTTCTGCATCGTGCCCTCGTTGCGCGGCAAGGAGAAGGACCGTCGCCCCGGCGAGATCCTCGCCGAGATCGAGGCACTCGTCGCCGACGGGGTCACCGAGGTGACGCTGCTCGGGCAGAACGTCAACGCCTACGGCGTGGAGTTCGGCGACCGGCAGGCGTTCTCCAAGCTGCTGCGGGCCTGCGGTGACATCGACGGTCTCGAGCGGGTCCGGTTCACCTCGCCGCATCCGGCCGAGTTCACCGACGACGTGATCGAGGCGATGGCCGAGACTCCGAACGTCATGCCCTCGCTGCACATGCCGCTGCAGTCCGGCTCCGACCGGGTGCTCCGGGCGATGCGCCGGTCCTACCGGCAGGAGCGCTACCTCGGGATCATCGACCGGGTCCGCGCGGCCATGCCCGACGCCGCGATCACCACCGACATCATCGTCGGCTTCCCGGGGGAGACCGAGGAGGACTTCCAGGCCACGCTGGACGTCGTCCGCGCCGCACGGTTCTCCGCCGCCTTCACCTTCCAGTACTCCAAGCGGCCCGGCACACCGGCCGCCACGCTGCCCGACCAGGTCGACCGCGCGGTCGTCCAGGACCGCTACGAGCGCCTCGTCGCGCTGGTCGACGAGATCGCCTGGGCCGAGAACCAGAAGCTCGAGGGCACCACGGTCGAGCTGATGGTCGCCGAGGGCGAGGGCCGCAAGGACGCCAGCACGCATCGGCTCTCCGGCCGGGCCCGGGACAACCGGCTGGTCCACTTCACCCCGGTCGGGGCCGACGGCTCACCTGTGACGGTGCGGCCCGGTGACATGGTCGAGGTGGTCGTGACGTACGCCGCCCCCCACCACCTCGTCGCCGATGGCCCGGTCGTCTCCGTGCGTCGTACGCGGGCGGGCGACGCGTGGGAGCGGCGGACCACCGCGCCGGAGGGCCAGGTCTCCCTGGGGCTGCCGACCGTCGGCGTCCCCGCGCCGCTCCCGGACGCACCGTCCTGTCGCTGAGCCGGCGAGTCGGTCGATGGTCAGCGACAGTCGTGAGCTCGGCGCGATCGTCTCCGGGGGCCAGACCGGCGTCGATCGCGCGGCGCTGGACTTCGGGCGGCGCACCGGTACGCCGGTCCGCGGGTGGTGTCCCGCGGGCGGCCGGACCGAGGACCTCGCCGAAGCGCCCGGCATCATCGCCCTCTATCCCGAGCTTCGAGCGACGCCCTCGCCGGACCCGCGCCAGCGCACCGAGTGGAACGTCCGGGACAGCGACGCCACCCTCGTGCTGGTGCGACCGGGCGTCGTCTCGCCGGGCAGTGACGCGACCGTCGCCTTCGCGCGACAGCACGGCCGGCCGCATCTGCTCGCGGAGGTCGATGACGTGACGGTCGTCCAGGTCTGGATCACAGCGCTGCCCGCCGGAGCGGTGCTCAACGTGGCCGGACCCCGCGAGAGCCAGGCTCCGGGGATCCACGCCGAGACGCTGGCGCTGCTCGCCGCGGTGCTCGACCGCCGGGCGGACGGTGCGGCAGGACGATAGGGATCAGTCCGGAGGCTCCGTGCTCGGGTCCTCGGTGTTCGCCGCCGTGTCCTCGCTCTCGGGCTCCGTCGCGGGGTGCGGCACTGCTTCGTCGACCATCTGCGCGTTCAGCGGCTCGTCGGGCGGCACCGGCGGGAACGTGCCCTGCTCGTGCACGGCGTCGACGCCGCCGGCCTCGTTGCCCGGATCGGGCTCTGGATCGATCTTCGGCTCCGGGATGTTCATCTGCTGTTCTCCTCTCCCTTGGCTCCCCGGTTCCCGATCCGCGCCGAAGAAAACGCCCGCGCGGCACCAGCCGCGACTCCGTTGGCAGACTGGGCCTATGCCCACCTTGCCGATCGTGGCCGTCGTCGGGGCCACGGCGTCAGGCAAGAGCGAGCTCGCCCTCGACCTCGCCGAGCGGCTTCACGGCGAGATCGTGAACACCGACGCGATGCAGGTCTACCGCGGTATGGACGTCGGCACCGCCAAGCTGCCGGTGGACGAGCGCCGCGGCATCGCCCACCACCTCCTCGACCTGCTGGACGTGACCGAACCGGCGACCGTCGCGGAGTTCCAGCGCTGGGCCCGAGACGTGATCGCGGACTGCCGGTCGCGCGGCGTCGTACCGGTGCTGGTCGGCGGGTCGGCGCTCTACACCCGAGCCATCCTCGACGAGTTCGAGTTCCCCGGCACCGATCCGGACGTCCGGGCCAGGTACGACGCCGCGCTGGCCGAGCTGGGTCCCGAGGCACTGCACCGGCGGCTGGCCGAGCTCGACCCGGCCGCGGCCGCGGGCATCATCGCGAGCAACGGCCGGCGCATCGTCCGGGCGCTGGAGGTCATCGAGATCACCGGCCGGCCGTTCACCGCGACCCTCCCGCCGCCGACGTACGCCGACCCGGCGACCGTGCAGGTCGGCGTGGACATCGACCGGCCCACCCTGGACGCCCGGATCGCGGCGCGGGTCGACCGGATGTGGGACCAGGGCTTCGTCGAGGAGGTCCGCCGACTCGCCGCCCACGGCTTGCGCGAGGGGCTGACCGCCAACCGGGCGCTGGGCTACCGCCAGGTGCTGGCCTTCCTCGACGGCGAGATCACCGAGGCCGAGGCCCGGGAGCAGACCGTCACCGGCACACGCCGCTTCGCCCGGCGCCAGGACAGCTGGTTCCGCAAGGACGAGCGGATCACCTGGGTGCGGTACGACGACCCGGCCCGCGTCGAGGCCGCTCTCGCCGCGATCGGTCAGGCAGCGCTCACCCAGGACTGAGCCGGACCGTCCAGCACGACGGCAGCGTCGCAGGCGGTGCAGATCCACCCGTGCTCGTCGACCGGGAGGAAGATCGTCACGGTGCGGCAGTCACCGCAGTGCCGGCTCTCGCCGTGCAGCATCAGCACGAGGTCCAGGTGATCGTCCATGACTCGACCATGTCACGAGGATCCGACAGAACCCGGCACGACACGGCTGCACCCCTCAGGTGTGCCGCCGGGTGGCCGAAGAGAGGGGGAGAGGGCACTCACCCCTGCCCTGACACCGATCGAGAGGCGCCTGTGCGGATGACCTTCCAGCGACGTGGCTCCGGCCGCTCCCGACTCGTCCTGATCGCCACCCTGCTCACTCTGCTGGGGATCGTCGCCGCCGACCCCGTGGCCGGGCAGGCGCCGACCGGCGTCGCCCGATCCGCGGCGGCGAGTGCGGCCAACCCGACGAACCCGCTGGCCGGCGGCCGGTGGGGCGTCTACACGGGTTCCGCGGACGGCGTCTACCCGGCGTACCAACGGGCCAGCGGGCGGGCGAAGACGCTCCTGGGCAAGATCGCCCTACGTCCGAGGGTGCGCTGGTTCGGCAGCTGGATGTCACCGGCCGACGCCGCGGCCAAGCTGCGCGACTACATCGTGCAGACCCAGGCCGGTGACCCGGACGTCCTCGTGCAGCTCGCGGTGTTCCGGCTCTGGCCGCGAGGCGAGGGCGCGAAGAACAAGCCGCTCACCGCCGCCGACCAGGCCGCCTACCGGCAGTGGGTCGACGCGGCGGCGCAGGCGATCGGCGATGCGCGGGTCGCGATGATCCTGGAGCCGGACCTGGCGGTGTCCCTCAGCGGGTGGCAGCCGCAGGTGCGCCAGCAGCTCACCGCGTACGCCGCCCACGTCTTCGGCCAGCTCCCGCGTACGGCGGTCTACATCGACGCCTCGGACTCGGACTGGCTGACCGTCCCTGCCGCGGTCGACCTGCTGACGCACTCCGGGATCGCTGAGGTCCGCGGCTTCGCGCTCGGCGCGACCCACTACTCGAGCACCGCCGAGAACGTCGCCTACGGCAGCCGGCTGGTCGCCGCGCTCGCCCAGGCCGGGGTCCCGGGCCGCCACTTCGTGATCGACACCGCCGACAACGGCCGGCCGTTCACCTGGTTGCAGTACCGCGCCGCCCATCCGCGCGGAGACTTCGACAACGCCCAGGCGTGCCGGACCCGGCGGCAGCAGCGCTGCGACACGCTTGGCATCCCGCCGACCGCCGACGTCGCCGCGCCGCAGTGGGGACTGCCTGCGGGCACGGCCTCGGCGGCACAGGCCCTGGTCGACGGCTACCTGTGGTTCGGCCGCCCGTGGCTGTACCGGCAGGCCGCCCCGTTCCTGAGGAAGCGGGCCCTGCAGGTCGCGCGCACCACGCCGTACTGAGGCGGCGCAGCACCAGAGGGTTTCAGCAGTTTCAACCTGCGCCGCCTGAGACTGTCGGTGCGTCGTACGAGACTGCGCGGATGGCCACCCACTACTACACCGCCTGCTCGATCGACGGGTTCATCGCTGACCCGGAGCAGTCGCTGAGCTGGCTGCTCAGCCGCGACATCGACCCGGAGGGTCCCCAGCACTACGAGCGGTTCGTCGAGCGGGTCGGCGCGCTCTGCATGGGCGCGACCACCTCCCGGTGGATCCGCGACCACGAGCCCGACACCTGGCCGTACGACGTGCCGTGCTGGGTCTTCACGCACCGGGACCTTCCGCCGACCGACCGCGACATCCGGTTCACCGCCTCGCCGGTGCCCGAGGTGCACGCGGCGATGCTCGACGCGGCAGGCGACCGCGACGTGTGGGTCGTCGGCGGAGGAGACCTCGCCGGGCAGTTCCACGACCAGGGCCTGCTCGACGAGATCTGGGTGCAGTACGCCCCCGTCGCCCTCGGTGACGGAGCCCCGCTGCTGCCGCGGCGAGTCGAGCTCGAGCTGCTCGAGCTCGATCGCAACCGCGACTTCGCCTGCGCGCACTTCCGCGTCGTGCGCTGAGGGCATCACCCCTCGACAGCCGGGTACCTGCAGGAGCATCGTGGACTCGCTCGCGTCCTCATCTCGGGAGGCACCATGCACGAACGCCGCGTCCGGCCCACCGCCGTGACCGCACTGGTCACGGTCCTGACCGTGGTCCTGGCCGGGACGTTCACCGGTGGCCCCGCCGAGGCTCGCGAGGCGACCGGACCCCGGAGCGGTCCCTCCCTGCGCTCCGGACCTGTCACTGCGCCGCCGAAGACGCCAACTGCCGTCGGCTTCGGCGGCGCGGTGACCTCGGTCGATCCGGACGCCACCCGGATCGGGCTGAAGGTCCTGCGCCACGGCGGCAACGCGGTCGACGCGGCGATCGCGACGGCCGCCGCCCTGGGTGTGACGGAGCCCTACAGCAGCGGCATCGGCGGTGGCGGGTTCTTCGTCCACTACGACGCCCGCACCCACCGCGTCGGCACGATCGACGGTCGCGAGACCGCACCGGCTGCGATGCCGCACGACGCCTTCATCGACCCGAGCACCGGCAAGCCGTACAACTTCACCCCTGAGCTGGTCACCAGCGGCGTCTCCGTGGGCGTGCCCGGCACGCTGGCGACCTGGCAGCGGGCGCTGCACCGCTGGGGCAGCTGGCGGCTCGGCCGGGCGTTGAAGCCGGCCGCCCACCTGGCTCGCCGCGGCTTCGTCGTCGACCAGACCTTCCGGCAGCAGACGCTGGACAACAAGACCCGGTTCGAGGCCTTCCCCGCCACGGCGAAGCTGTTCCTGCGCGGCGGCGACGCGCCGGCGGTGGGCTCGGTGTTCCGCAACCGTGCCCTGGCTCGCACCTACGACCTGATCGCCCGGCGCGGCAGCCAGGTCTTCTACCGGGGAGCGCTCGCCCGTCAGATCGCCCGCAACGTCCGGCACCCGCGCACCTCCGCGACGACCACCCTGCCCGTGCCCCACGGGTTCATGAGGGCCCGCGACCTCAGGCGCTACCACGTGATCAATCGCCGGCCGGCGCACGTCGGCTACCGCGGCTACCAGGTCTACGGCATGGGCCCGTCCTCCAGCGGGGGCTCCACCATCGGCGAGGCCCTGAACATCATGGAGCGGTTCGACCTGCCGGCGATGAACGACGTCGATGCGTTGCACCACTACCTGGAGGCGTCGGCGCTCGCGTTCGCCGACCGTGCCAGGTACGTCGGCGACCCGGCGTACGTCGACGTACCGCTGCGGCAGCTGCTCTCCGACCAGTACGCCGCGAACCGTGCCTGTCTGATCGAGCCGACACAGGCGATGACCAAGCCGGTGGCGGCAGGTGACGTGAACGCCACCGGGTGCACGCCGGCCAGTGCAGGCCGGACCGCGCCGGACACCGAGAACCTCAACACGACGAACCTCACGGTGGCCGACCGCTGGGGCAACGTCGTGGAGTACACCCTCACGATCGAGCAGACCGGCGGCTCCGGCATGGTCCTGCCGCACCGCGGCTTCCTGCTCAACAACGAGCTGACCGACTTCTCGCCCGTCTACGACCCGGCCGACCCGAACCGGATCGACTCCGGCAAGCGGCCGCGCTCGTCGATCTCCCCGACGATCGTGCTGCGCAAGCACCGGCCGTTCCTGGCGCTGGGATCCCCGGGCGGCTCGACGATCATCACCACGGTGCTGCAGATCCTCTTCGACCGGCTCGACCGGGGGATGAGCATCCAGCAGGCGATCGCGGCGCCCCGGGCGTCGCAGCGCAACACCAAGGACGTCACCGCCGAGCCCGACTTCATCGCACAGTGGGGGAGTGCGCTGTCGGCGTACGGTCACACGTTCAAGCCGTCCGGCGACGCGTTCACCAGCGCGGCGGAGATCGGAGCGGCGACCGCGATCGAGTTCGGCCGGCACCACCGGTTGACCGCGGTCGCGGAGCCGGTACGCCGCGGCGGCGGGTCGGCCGCCGTCGTCAGCCGGCGACGCTGACCGAGCCGCCGAGCGGGATCCGCTCGTAGGCCGCGCCGCCCTGGCCCTCGAGCCAGGCGTCGACGTTGGCCAGACCGCGCTCGCTGAGCATGGCGTCGTGGATCGGGAAGGCCCGCGCGGGCCGGATCGCTCGGAGGAACTCGATCGCCTCACGGTGCTTGATCCACGGTCCGGAGACCGGCACCAGCACGGCGTGGATCTCCTCGTCGGGCACGAAGAGGCTGTCGCCCGGGTGGTAGATCCCGTCGACGACGTAGCCGAGGTTGGGGCAGTCGGGCACCCCGTCGATGATCTCCGCGTGCATCCCGCCGACCGCCCGCACGCCGAACCCGCCGGCGGTGAAGGCGTCACCGACGTCGACGCCCACGACCGCGTCCCCGAGGCGGGCCGCTGCGGCCTGGGCCCACGTGGTCGGGCCGTGGATGGTCAGCGCGGGGTTGTCGCGGAGCGCGGCCTGGAGCTGGTCGAGATCGGCGTGGTCCTCGTGCTCGTGGGTGACGAGCACCGCGGTCGCGCCGTCGAGCGCCGCGGCCTCGGAGTAGGTGCCGGGGTCGATGACCAGGGCGCGATCGCCGTCCTCGAGCCGGACGCAGGCGTGGCCGAACTTCCTCAGCTGCATGCGGCGACCCTAGGGCCGCGGTTCCGGTCGGGTCATCTCGAATACGCGTCGGCTCCTAGACTCCCTGTCGTGGACTACGCCTTCGTGAAGGGTCACGGCACCGAGAACGACTTCGTGCTGATCCCCGATGCCTCCGGCTCGCACGAGCTCACCCCCGAGCAGGTGGTGCGGCTGTGTGACCGGAGGGCGGGCATCGGCGCCGACGGGGTGATCCGCGTGGTCCGCACGGACGCGACCGAGGACCCCGCCGCTGTGGCCGCGCGTGGCGAGGCTCGCTGGTTCATGGACTACCGCAACAGCGACGGCTCGCTGTCGGAGATGTGCGGCAACGGCATCCGCGTGCTCGCGCTGTACCTGGCCACCCATGCCGACGTCGACCCGCGCGAGCCGTTGCGGATCGCCACCCGGGCGGGCATCAAGGAGCTCACCTTCGAGGGCGACCGGATCACCGTGGACATGGGCACCCCCGAGGTCTTCTCCCAGACCCAGGTCGAGGTCGGTGACCGGGCGTGGCCGGCGGTCCGGGTCAGCATGGGCAATCCTCACGCCGTGGCCTTCGTCGACTCCCTCGACGACGCGGGTCCGCTGCTCGAGGAGCCGGGCTACGACCGCGAGGTCTTCCCCGACGGGGTGAACGTCGAGTTCGTCGTACGCCGGGGCGAGCGGCACGTCGCGATGCGGGTGCACGAGCGTGGCTCGGGGGAGACCCGGTCCTGCGGCACGGGCGCGTGCGCGGTGATGGTGGCGGTCTCCGAGGCCGACGGTGCCGAGCGCGGCACGGCGTACACCGTCGACGTGCCCGGAGGCAGCCTCGAGATCGTCCGCACCGCCGAGGACCGGGTGCTGCTCACCGGTCCGGCCGTGCTCGTCGCCGAGGGCGTCACCGACCTCTGAGCGACGGCGGGTCGAAACCTGACCCCGGGTGTCGAGCCGGTCGAAACCTCAGCCGCCCAGCACCAGGCAGGTCGTGGTGCCGTGGGCGAGCAACCGGTCGGCCTCGTCGTACAGCTTCGCCTCGGCGGTCGCCTGCTTGCGGCCGCGGTGCAGCACCGTGCCCACCGCACGGACGGTGCCCATTCCCGGCTGCATCGATCGCAGGTAGTGCAGGTTCAGCTGGGCGGTGGTGTAGCCGCTGCCCGGCGCCAGGGTGGTGTGGACGGCACAGCCCATCGCGGAGTCCAGCAGGGTCGCGGCGATGCCGCCGTGGACCGAGCCGATCGGGTTGAGCATGCGGGCGTCGGGATCGAGCGTGAAGACGGCGTGGCCCTCGCCGACCTCGGTGAGATCCATGCCCAGAAGCAGGGCGATGCCCGGCGCCGGCAGCTGCCCCTCGGCGACCAGGCGCATCACGTCCAGGCCGGACAGTGCGGCGACGTCGGGGACGACCGGCGCACTCATGCGTCGGCTCCGACGGCCACCGCGTCGAGGCTCACGGCGCGAGCGCGCGAGACACGGGGGAGCGCCAGCGCGGACAGCGAGGTCAGCGCACCGCAGATCAGCAGCATCCACCACACCCGCTGGAAGTGGTCGAGCGAGTCGAGTGGCGTGAGGGTGCCGAGCAGGGCGACTGTCAGAGCGACACCGAACGTCGCCCCGAACTGGCGGATCGCCTGGTTGACCGCCGATCCCGCACCGAAGGCATCGGCCGGCAGTCCCTGGACGGCCGCGCTGGTCAGGTGCGGGATGACCATCGCGACGCCGAGCCCGGCCAGCAGCGAGCCCGGCAGCATGTGGCTCGCGTACGCCGGTTCGGTGTCCATGCGCCAGAGGAACCAGGCGCCGCTCGCGGCGTACACGAGGCCGCCGGGGACCAGCAGGGTCCGCTGGCCGACCCGGGCCGCCAGTCGGCCGAACACCGGGGCGAGCACCATGACCACGACCGGTCCCGGCATCATCGCGAGCCCCGCCTTGACGATGCCGTACTGCCAGACCTGGACCAGGAACTGGATCGACGCGAAGAACATCGCGGTGAAGCCGATCGTGAACGCCGCGGTGGCGATGTTCGCCCAACGGAAGGATCGGGCGCCGAAGAGGGTCAGGTCGAGGGCCGGGTGCGGGTGCCCCAGCGTGCGGGCGACGAACCAGCCGAGCACCAGCAGGCCGACTGCCAGCGAGCCGAGGGTGCGCGCGGAAGCCCAGTGCCACTGGTTGCCTTGCACGATGCCGAGGGCCAGCAACGTGAGGGCGCCGGCGAGCAGCAGGATCCCGACCGGGTCGGGGAACCGCAGGCGGGTCTCCTCGCGCGACTCGGGCACGTACCGTCGACCCAGCCACAGCGCGACCGCGCCGACCGGCAGGTTGACCAGGAAGACGGCGCGCCAGCTCCACGTGTCGACGAGGAGGGCGCCGGCGGTGGGTCCGACCGCGGCGGCGAGCGCGGCGATGGCGCCCCAGACCGCCACCGCGACCGGGACCTTGGGGGCGGGGAAGACCGAGAGGACCACGGCCAGCGAGGCAGGCACCAGGGCTGCGGCGCCGAGCGCCTGCACGACGCGGAACCCGACCAGCAGGGCAGGGGAGTCGGCCACCGCGCACAGCGCCGAGGCGAGCGTGAAGGCCACCAACCCGACGAGGAACGTACGCCGGCGCCCGAAGCGGTCGGCCAGGCGGCCGGACGGCACCAGCGCCGCGGCCAGCGCGATCGTGTACGCCGACAACGTCCACGACATGGTCGCGAACGACACGGTCGGGAAGCTGGCGTGGATGTCGTCGAACGCGACGAAGAGGACCTGCGTGTCGAGGAACACCATGAAGGCCGCGAGGCTGGCGATGCCGAGCACGGACCACGGCCCGGCCGATCTGGTCTCGGAAGTCATGGGCGTGAATCTAGATCGCATGCTTTAAAATCTCAACCATTTGATGGAGACAATCAACTCGCCTACGCTGGCGCCGTGGCGAACAAGAGCTACGAGCAGTACTGCGGGATCGCGGCTGCGCTCGACAAGGTCGGCGAGCGCTGGACCCTGCTCGTGCTGCGAGAGCTCTCGTTCGGTCCGCAGCGCTTCACCGACCTGCGGGCCGCCCTGCCCGGCATCGCCAGCAACCTGCTCACGGAGCGGCTTCGCCACCTGGAGCAGGACGGTCTGGTCGACCAGCGCGAGCTGCCCGCCCCCGCGGCCCGCACGGTCTACGCGCTCACCGCGGAGGGGCGCAGGATCGTGCCCGTGCTGCGCGCCCTGGCCCAGTTCGGGTTGCCGTTCCTGGGTGATCCGGCCGGGCACGAGGTGCGACCCAGGCATGCCGTGTACGGCGGGTTGGCGGCCGTGCTCGACCCGGTCGCTGCGCGCGGCGTCGACCTGCGGATCCGTCTGGACCTCGACGGGGAGGAGCACTGGCTCGAGGTCCGCGACGGTCAGATCGTGCGGGCCGACCGGTCGGCGGCGCCGGACGTGGTGATCGCAGGCAGTGCCGCCGCCCTCGCCGAGCTGTGTCGCGGAGCCACCGCCGAGTCGCTCGCACCCCGGCTGACGATCACCGGCACTGCCGCCGACAAGTCGCGCTTCCGGCGGATCTTCCCGCCCCAGCACCTCGGCGTCGCCGGTTGAGCCGACCGCTCTAGGATGCCCGCCATGGACATCAACGGAGCCAGTGCAATCGTCACCGGCGGCGCCTCGGGTATCGGTGCCGCCTGTGCTCGTCAGCTCGCCGCGAAGGGAGCCAAGGTCGTCGTCGCCGACCTCAACGCCGAGAAGGGCGAGGCCCTCGCGAAGGAGATCGGCGGCGCGTTCGTCGCGGTCGACGTGACCGACACCGCGCAGATCCAGACCGCCGTCGAGAAGGCGCTCGAGCTCGGCCCGCTGTGGGCGCTGGTGAACTCGGCCGGCATCGGCTGGGCCCAGCGGACCATCGGCAAGGACGGCGAGTTCGGCTCGGCGCACGACATCGACGCGTTCAAGAAGGTGATCGCGATCAACCTGATCGGCACCTTCGACGCGATCCGGCTCGCCGCGACGGCGATGAGCCGGCACGAGCCCGACGCCGACGGCCAGCGCGGCGCGATCGTCAACATGGCCTCGGTGGCCGCGTTCGACGGACAGATCGGCCAGGCGTCGTACTCCGCCTCGAAGGGTGGCGTGGTCGGCATGACCCTGCCGATCGCCCGCGACCTGTCGGCCTCCGGCATCCGCGTCAACACCGTCGCCCCGGGCCTGATCGACACCCCGATCTACGGCGAGGGCGAGGCGTCGGAGCAGTTCAAGGCGCACCTCGGTCAGAGCGTGCTGTTTCCCAAGCGCCTCGGCGTCGCCGACGAGCTGGCCAGCATGGTCGTCGAGTGCGTCACGAACTCCTACATGAACGCCGAGACGATCCGCGTCGACGGCGGCATCCGGATGCCACCGAAGTGACCTGCCTGTGAGTCGGGGAGGCGCCCGCGCGAGGAGACCGCCTTCTCGCTGGCGCGGGGACCTGATCGTGCTCGCGCTCGTCTTCGTGTTCCTGACCATCGGGCTGCTCGCTACGGCGGCGGCCGGCCGGCCAATGTCGATGATCGACGAGCACATCCACCTGGACACGCAGTTCAAGGTCCACGACCACACGTTCCCGCACCGCGGGTCGCTGCTCGGGCCCGAGCTGGTCCACGAGTGGGCCTGCGGCGTCGGGCACGAGGCCGGTCCCACGACCGTCCCCTGCGGATCACCCGACCTGGGACCCGGCTCGATCCCTTCGGGGAAGTACACCAGCGGCTACATCCACTACCCGACGTGGTTCATCGGCGGCGAGGTGTTCCGCGCCGGCTACACCGCCGTGTTCGGCGCGCGACGACCGATCGACATCTACCGCCAGTACGCGGCCGTGGTCATGCTGGCTGGAGTCGCATGCTGTGCCGTGGCCAGCTGGCGGATGGGGCTGCGCGGGTCCGCGCTGATGGCAGGCACCTTCACGCCGGTGGCCGCCTCGTCGATTCTGATGTTCGGCACCCAGGTGAACCCGAACTCGGCGGCCGTCCTCTGCGGTGCCTTGATCGGTGGCGCGGGGCTCTCGTGGGTGCGGACGGGTCGAGGCTTTTGGAAACTGGCGCTCGGCACCGCGTTCGCATCGGTGGTCTCGATCATTTCCACGCTGCCGGTCGGAGCCTTCCTGATCCTCATGACGACGGTGCTTCTCCTGGGTCGCCGGAACTGGACGCTGCCTGGACCGTGGCAGCCGCGCTGGTCGCAGGTGTTCGCCCTGGGAGCGTTGGTCCTGGTGCCCGTCTACGTGTGGGGGCGCGTGACCTCGGCCCAGGCGACGGTGTCCAACAAGACGCTCTACGGCTTCTTCGCGATCAAACAACCCTCGGACGTCGCCGTGGGAGCCGTCCGTGAACTGTTCACGCTCCACGACCCCTGGACCGAGGGCGACGTGCTGAACGCACCGGCCGGGCACGTGGTGCTCGGCCTGTTGCGCGCTCCCGCCTACGGGGTGCCTTTCCTTGTCAGCGTGATCGTGCTCGGGACGCTCCTGTGGGTTGCGGTGGAGCGGCATCTCGCGTGCAGGAGTAGGACCCCTTCGGTCCCGGACGCCGCAGGGACGAGCGCCGAGTCCACGACCGCGGTCGGAGGTCGACCTGCCGCGAAGACGCTGCCCGTCGCCCAGATGGCGGTGTGGTCTGCGCTCGCGGCGTTGATCCTCTACCCGCCCGCCCTGCGGATCTGGCTCGCGCTGTCGGCAGGATTCGAACATGGGGTCGTGTCGCGGTACTCCATTGCCTTCACGCCGTTGCTCACCTGGCTGGCCCTGGACACCCTGCGCGACTCGAGGCGGATGACGCGCGTGCTGGCGGCCGTCGCGGTGACCGGCGTCGTCGCCCTTGCCGCTGTCGGGTACTGAGCACTCGATCCGCACCGCCTGGCGAACCGACACAGCCCGGCCACCTGCCGGTCGGCGGCCGGTCATCCGCAGGGTCGAGGCTGCGGTCATGACTCTTCGGGAAACCTCCCTCGACCGCCGCAGCCTGCTGACGTCCTCGGCCGGTGCCGCGGCCGTGATCGGCCTCGGTACGGCGCCGACCCTCCTGTCCGCCCCCGCCCAGGCTCGCAGCCGGCTCTCGCTGCCGTCGGGCGTCCAGACCGGCGACGTCACCGCCACCACCGGAGTCCTCTGGGCCCGTGCCTCCGGCCCCGGCCGCCTGGTGGCGCGGCTTCGCTCCGGCCGGCTCCACCGCCTGGTCCGGGGTCCGCTGGCCACCGCGGCGTCGGACTTCACCGCGCGGATCGACCTGACCGGCCTCGCTCCGGGCCGGCCCTGCGACGCCGCGCTGTGGTTCGAGGGCGAGGACGGCACCCCGGGGGAGGTCCAGCACGCACGGTTCCGCACCGCGCCGGTGCATCCGACGGCCACGTCGTTCGTGTGGAGCGGCGACACCGCGGGCCAGGGATGGGGCATCAACCCCGACCTCGGCGGCATGACGACGTACGCCGCCATGCACGCCACGGACCCCGACTTCTTCCTGCACTCCGGCGACACCATCTACGCTGACGGGCCGATCCCCGAGACGGTCGTCGAGCACGACGGACAGGTCTGGCGCAACCTGCTCATCCCGGAGGTCACCAAGGTCGCCGAGGAGCTCGGCGAGTTCCGCGGTCGGCATCGCTACAACCTGATGGACCACAACGTCCGTGCCCTGTACGCCGACGTACCGGTGATCGCGCAGTGGGACGACCACGAGACCCACAACAACTGGTATCCCGGTCAGATCCTCACCGACCCCCGCTACACCGAGCGGCGCGTCGACGTCCTCGCCGCCCGCGCCCGTCAGGCGTGGCAGGAGTACCAGCCGATCAGCACCGCCGCCGTCCGCGACCGCGGCACGACCGGCTTCGCGGAGGCGCGGATCTACCGCAAGGTCGAGCGCGGCCCGCACCTGGACGTGTTCTGCCTCGACATGCGCTCGTTCAAGGGACCGAACACGCCCAACCTCGAAGCCACGGAGACACCCATGCTCGGCGAGGAGCAGGTGGACTGGCTGATCCGCGAGGTACGCCGCTCGCGCGCCACCTGGAAGGTGATCGCCAACGACCTGCCGCTCGGGCTGGTCGTCCCGGACGGCGCCAACCAGGAGTCGATCTCCAACGGCGACGCCGGGCTGCC
Organism: Marmoricola sp.; assembly: GCA_036261595.1. Lineage (GTDB taxonomy): Bacteria > Actinomycetota > Actinomycetes > Propionibacteriales > Nocardioidaceae > Marmoricola. The sequence goes on along the minus strand of DATAKN010000338.1, from coordinate 4,679 downwards.
GCGCGGCCGGGAGCTCGAGCTGGCCCGCGTGCTGCGGGGCCTGAAGGGCGTCTCGAACGTCTTGTGGATCACCGCGGACGTGCACTACTGCGCGGCCCACCACTACAGCCCCGAGCGCGCCGCCTTCACCGACTTCGACCCGTTCTGGGAGATCGTCGCCGGGCCGCTCAATGCCGGCTCGTTCGGCCCCAACCCGCTCGACGCCACGTTCGGCCCCGAGGTGGTGTTCTCGAAGGTGGCCGACTACCCGAACCAGTCGCCCCGTGGTGGCAACCAGTTCTTCGGTCACGTCGCGATCGACACGGTCGGTGAGCTCACGGTCAGCCTGCGCAACAGCGCGGGTACGACGCTGTGGAGCCGCGACCTCGCGCCGGCCTGACCCGGCCTGACCCGGTCCGGAACGCCGGAGCGCCCGGTGCCCCGCTGCGTGAGGGGGTCCGGGCGCTCCGTCGGCTGACTCCTGGGATAAGCCAGCCGCGCGGCGGGTCAGCCGTGTGAGTGCGGCTGGGCCGTCCGCGGGTCAAAGGGGTGCGGCGGCAGGTCGTTGGCGGGATGGACCTCTTCGCCGCCGGCCGACTGCTCCGGCGGCGGGTCCTCCTCCGCTGGTCGCGGTGGGTGCGTGTCGACCGCTCCGTGGGTCGCTTCGCCCTCCGCGCCCGGGACCCGGCCGGTGCGCTCGCTGCTCACGCCCATGCCACCGGCCAGGCGCTGCGGTCCGCTGCCGCTCGGGTCGGAGTCGGTGACCTTCGGATCCGCCGACTCGGGTCCGACCCTGGGCTCTTGCTCGGGGTGCGGGTCGGAGTGCTTGCCGTGGGTCTCGACGTCGTCAGCACTCATGAGGTCGCATCCGATGGCTGGTCGAGCGACGTACCGGCGTTCTCCTCCTGGAGCCCGTCGAGCTCGTCGGTGTCCGCTTCGGGGGCGACCGTGCGGTCCGCGTCGTCCTTCGGTGGGTTCACCAGCTCGCTGTCGCTGGGCGCCTCGGGGTCGAGGACGTCCTCGGAATCGGTGATCGTACGGTCCGCGTCGGGCGGCGGGGTCTCGTAGTCACTCATGGGCCCCGAGTACCCGGGCGTGTCGGGCCCATTCCCGTGGCCGTCCGGAGCCCCGGCTCGGCGACTGCTCAGCGGTCAGAGCTCGTCGAGGTCGACACTGCCACCGGTGCGCCAGTACACGCCGCCGTCCCGGCTCAGGAAGCCCTCGCCCACCAGGTAGCGCCGCAGCGCGGGCACGTCGGGATGGATCGGCGCCAGCACGGTGTTGACCTCGTGTTCGGGGTAGGTCCGGCCCAGCTCGAAGCGCTGCGCCACCTCGTCGAGCACCACGAGCCGCTTGGCTCGCCGGGTCGGCATCAGCACGAGCCTCCCGTCACGCAGGAACGTGTCGAGGATCCGCTGATCGTCCCGGGACCGCTGCACGTGTCGAGGGTAACCAGCGCAAACCGGTTGCCGCTCGGCCTACTCTGGAAGGCGTATGACGAACGCACCTGAACACCGCGACTGGTCGCCGGCCCTCGACGAGGACCTCGCCGACCGGGACCTCACCATCGAGCTGAGCGATCTCGGCGACGGCGCCGACCTCGACGGGGCGGATCTCTCCGATGCCCTCGAGGCCACGGCCGGCTGGGACGACGAGGAGGACCCCGAGGAGACCACCGGTGCCCTCGACCTGGCCGAGCGGCACGCCCTGCGGCGCGTCGCCGGGCTCTCGACCGAGCTCGAGGACATCACCGAGGTCGAGTACCGCCAGCTGCGCCTCGAGCGGGTCGTGCTGGTGGGGGTCTGGACCGAGGGCACCGTCGAGGACGCCGAGAACTCCATGGCCGAGCTCGCGCTCCTCGCCGAGACCGCGGGCTCCCAGGTGCTCGAGAACGTCTACCAGCGTCGCGACAAGCCCGACCCGGCGACCTACATCGGCCGCGGCAAGGTCGAGGGCGTCCGCGAGATCGTCCAGTCCACCGGCGCCGACACCGTGATCATGGACGGCGAGCTCGCGCCCAGCCAGCTGCGCAACCTCGAGGACAAGCTCAAGGTGAAGGTGGTCGACCGGACCGCGCTGATCCTGGACATCTTCGCCCAGCACGCGAAGTCCAAGGAGGGCCAGGCGCAGGTCGAGCTGGCCCAGCTGAACTACATGAAGCAGCGTCTCCGCGGCTGGGGCGGCAACCTGTCCCGCCAGGCCGGTGGCCGCGTCGCCGGCGGTGAGGGCATCGGTGGCCGTGGCCCCGGTGAGACCAAGATCGAGACCGACCGGCGCCGGATCAACAACAAGATCGCCAAGCTGCGCCGCGACCTCGCGCACATGCGCACCACCCGGCAGACAAAGCGGAGCGAGCGTCGCCGCAACGCGGTGCCGAGCGTCGCGATCGCCGGCTACACCAACGCCGGCAAGTCCTCGCTGCTCAACCGGCTCACCGACGCCGGGGTGCTCGTCGAGAACGCGTTGTTCGCGACCCTGGACCCCACCACGCGGCGTACGACGACGGCCGACGGCCGGGTCTACACGATGAGTGACACCGTCGGATTCGTCCGGCACCTGCCGCACCAGCTGGTCGAGGCGTTCCGCAGCACGCTGGAGGAGGTTGCCGAGGCCGACCTCATCGTCCACGTGGTCGACGGGTCGCACCCCGACCCCGAGGGCCAGCTCACGGCCGTGCGCGAGGTGCTCGCCGAGATCGAGGCCGGGGACATCCCCGAGCTCGTCGTGATCAACAAGGCCGACCTCGCCGACCCGATGACGATCGCCCGGCTCCGTCAGCGGGAGCCGCACTCCGTGGTCTGCTCGGCGAAGACCGGTGAGGGCGTCGCCGAGGTGCGGGCCGCGATCGAGGGCGACCTGCCGCGGCCCGACGTACAGGTGCGCGTGCTGCTGCCCTACGACCGGGGTGACCTGGTGAGCCGGATCCACGACCGCGGCGAGGTGCTCAGCACCGAGCACACCGGCGAAGGCACCGTCGTGGAGGCGCTCGTCAGCGAGGCTCTCGCCGGCGAGCTCGAGCCCTACGCGGTCGCCACCGTCGAGTAGCCACAAGGTGCCCGTCGAGGAGCCAGAACTCGACGGCGGCGGTGCGCTGGGAACTGCAGCGCTTCGTCTGTGCGGGTCGCGGAGAACTGCCTCTGCGGGGGCCTCGCCGCCGCTAGGGTCGCGCCATGAAGAAGCTGGCGGCCGGGATCCTCGGTCTTGCCGTCCTGGCCGTGATCGTCGGCATCGGCGGCATCAGCGTGTCCAAGGGTGCGACGAGCGGCGAGACGTCGACGATCACCGACTATCTGGCGGACTTCAGCGTCAAGGCCGACGGTGACCTGCAGGTCGTCGAGACGCTGACCGTCGACTTCCCGGTGCCCCGGCACGGGATCTTCCGGTTCTTCGACACCCGCGACCCCAACGATGCGCACAACCGGTTCCTGCCCGAGGACGTGTCGGTCTCCCGCGACGGCCAGCCCGAGGAGTACTCGCGCCTCAGGGAGAACCGCGGCCGCTACGTGACCTTGAAGATCGGGCGCGCAGACACGCTGCTCGACGGCTCGCACGTCTACCGGATCGGCTACACGATCCCCGGAGCGTTGGCCCAGGGACACGACGGCGCTCGCACGCAGTTCTACTGGAATCTCGTCCCGTCGGGTTGGCAGATGCCGATCCGCCAGGCGCGTCTGACCGTGCACCTCCCGGCGGCCGCACAGGACCTTCGGTGCGGAGTCGGGGTCGGAGCCACCTCGGGCTGCACCGTCGAGGGCGAGGGGACCGACACCGTGACGGTGCTCGCCGCCAACCTGCCACCCAACACCCCGGTCACCGTGAAGGCCGGGCTCGACATTCCCACGCCGGCGGGCAACACGCTTCCCTGGCGCAGCAGTCTCGACCCGGTGCTCGGCCGTCACCCGCTGGTGCTCGCGCTCGTGCTGGCGCTGGCCGTCCTCGCCGGCGCCGGCGGTTTCGCGTTGACCCGGTCGACCGGCGAGAAGACGCCGCCGTACCCGTTGATGTACGCGCCGCCCGACGGGGTCGGGCCGGCACAGGCGGCGTACATCCTCACCGAGAAGGTCGAGGACAAGGCGTTCGTCGCCACGATGATGTACGCCGCGGAGCACGGCGCCGTGCAGCTGAACCAGGACGGCAGGGCCTGGACGATCACCGGCACCGGCGATCCCGCCGCCTGGGGCAAGGTGGACGGCGTCACCCGACTCGCCGCGCAGTCCCTCGGCGTCGTCGACGGCGGCACCTCCTTCACCGCCTCGCCGAAGTCGGTCTCCGCGGGGAAGCAGCTCAAGGAGGTGCTCGCCTCGTTCAAGGCGAACACCAGCGCGTGGGCGCGCACCGAAGGCCTGATGGGGATCAGCGGACTCGGCGGCTTCGGGTGCTTCGTGCTGATCGCGGTGTGGGCGCTGACGATCTGGCTGGGGGCATTCAACCCGTTCGACATGTCCGTGCTCGCCCTCGTACCAGGGGCGTTCGCGGTCTTCGGGCTCGGCGTCGGCCTCACCGGGGCCGGCACCAAGCGCACGCCGACCGGTCGCGACCTGTGGTCGCGGGTCGGCGGTTTCCGGCGGATCCTCTCGACCCCGTCGGCGGTCGACCGGTTCGACTTCTCCGGGCGCAAGGAGCTCTACACGGCGTACCTGCCCTGGGCGGTGGCCTTCGACTGCGCCGACGAATGGGCGAAGAAGTACCGCACCGAGACC
>DATAKN010000337.1:0-2972 GCA_036261595.1 Marmoricola sp. | reverse complement strand
GGAAATCACCATGGCTGAAGTTGGTGGCGATCTCGAGACCCTGCGCAACCTGCACAAGGGACTCGACGAGCACGCCCAGAAGGCACTGGACTTCAAGTCGGCACTCGACGGCTACGTGAACCAGGCAGTCTGGAAGGGCGCGAATGCCGACAAGTTCCGCTCGTCGTGGGAGGAGTTCAAGCCGCACTTCGACAAGCTCCACACGGCGCTCAACGAGGGTCGCGACGACATCCGCACCCAGCACAACAACATTGCGGCCGCAACGGGTGAGTCTGCCTCCATCTGAGCGGTAGGACGTTCTCGGAAGGACCAGGCACCGCGCTGGTGTCTGGTCCTTCTTCGTACCACCCGCACGCCGACCCCCGATCAGGAGATCCATGCCCGCCCTGGACAGCTTGCGTCGCCGGATCAGCCTCACCGAGGCGCAGCTGGAGCTGCTGCGCCTCTGCTCGAACGGGGAGATCAGCGTCGAGTCCGACCCGGCCGCGCTCGAGCCCCTGATCGAGGCCGGCCTGATCACGGCCGACGGCACCGTGCACCGCCTGGTCGCCGACCTGGCGACAGCGATGAGTCGCCCGCTGCTCGAGCTCTGGGTCGAGACGATGAGCCAGCACGGTCCGACCGTGGGCCACGTCGTCGTACGCGGCGACGAGGACGTCTGGTACACCGATCCGTGGCCGGGTGCCGCCGACGGCGACGAGGTGGTGTTCGTCAAGGACGAGCTGCCCCAGTTGCTCTGGATCCTCGCTCGGATGGTCGGCTTCCGGCGCAGCACGCCTTCCGAGGTGGCGCGTCCGGTCACGGCGCGGCTCGGCACGGTCGCCTCGCTGCTCGGAGCGTTCTCCGCCGGCGGCAGCTGGGACGACGTCCGCACCGTGGCGATCGCGCAGCTCGACGAGATCTTCGGGGTGATGTCGCCCGAGCTGCGGGAGATGTGGATCGCGGTGCTGGCGACCCTCCAGGGCACGTGGCGCGTCACCTGCGCCTGGGGCCCCGAGACCCGGCACTCGCGCGGCCTGGCCGTCTGGGACTGCGGCTCCGGCGGCTTCTGGGTCCGTACGACGCCCGCGGAGCCGCTCCTGCCCGAGCAGATCACGCCTGACGCGGAGGCGACGTTCGTGCCGACGAGCGGAGGTGATCTCTGGAAGGCGCTGGCCGAGCTGCTGCCGTCCAAGGCCGAGCTCACCGAGGCCGTGGACCTGATCGGGTGGCCCGGCGGGGAGGTCGGCGCTCGGTGACCAGGGCCGTCTTCGTCGACAAGCACGTGCTGCAAGCGACCGCCGATGCACTCACCGACCTCGCGCGTGACCTCCCGGCCCTGCTCAGCGCCGCGGACGGGCTCGGTGTCGGCGCAGAGGTCGCCCAGCTCCGGGCCGCCCCCACGTGGGCCTCGGAGACCGCGGTCGACCTGCGCGCCCGGATCGGCCTCGTCGAGCGCCTGCAGCAGGGCAACACCACGTTCACCTCGTTCACGGTCCCGGCAGAGGAGCTGCGGCAGCTGGCCGGTGGCTCGATGCCGGTCGTGGAGCAGCTCTACGCGCTCGAGGCAGTCCAGCAGCTCCGCGACCACTCGGGGCTCCTCGACTGGGACGGCTCGAACTTCTCCGACTGGATCGAGAAGGTCGAGGCCCGCGCCCTCGCCGGCTGCCGCCTGCTCGACGGCAGGGGCGAGCTGATCCCGAGTGGCGTCGTCGCGGTCGACAACCTCCACCTGGGTGGCCAGCGCACGTTGTACGCGCCGGGCACCACAGTGCCGTGGCTCAAGGCGCAGACGGTCACGGACATCCTCGAGTCGCAGACCTTCGACGAGGCGCTGGCCGCGGCTCGGACGGCGACCGTGGTGGGCTGCAACGGCGAGCGGTCGACCGACTGGGCGGGCAAGGCGGAGATGACCGGCGACGTCCAGGACCTGGCCTCCCACGGCTCGCTCACGGCAGCGATGCTCGCCCCCAGTCCGATCACGTGGGGCTCGGTGGCCGTCACCGGAGTCGTGGACGGCGGCGTCGGGCTGGTCGACCACTGGGACGACGTCGCGGACGCCGTCGGGAACGCCGCCGAGCGGTCGGGCGACACGGTCGGCGACACCCTCGGTGACGGGCTGGAAGCGGTCAAGGACTCGAAGCGCAACCCCGGCAACGGCTTCTAGGGAGAGGGCCATGGCGACGTCGGACGAGCTGTTCGAGAAAGCGCGGCTGCTGCGCGCGCTGGCCGATGACATCGAGGTGTGCTGCAACGCGGCCCACACGGCGGCGCAGGGGTCGACGTGGGACTGCGACCACGCGACCGAGGTCCGCGGCGCGATCACGGGTTTCAGGAGCGCCGCCGGCCGGGCGGCGGACGGCATTCGCCGGCACGCGACCACCGTCTCCCAGCAGGCCCGCGACACCCAGGCCGAGGAGCTTGCCGACGCCCGCCGCAACCCCGCCATGTCCGACCCGAAGGGTCGCTGACCGGGCGACGGCGACTGCTGGCGGCCGTTCGGGCGCCGGCTCGGACCGCCGTACGAGAGCTGCTGCGGGCGCGCGCGCACCCGGTCGAAGTCGTCGTCGAAACCCGGAATCACGGCGCCGGTAGGTGCGTTGGAGCATGTGACGAGACTTGAGTTGATCAGACTCAACTTGTTTGCGAGACTCGAGAGCGGCGCGCACGATGGGCGCCGTACCCCGAGACAGCAGTCAGCAGGCTCAGCACGCTTTGCCCGGCGCCCCGCCGGGCCCAGATGGAGGTAACCGAACATGGCACGAGCGGTCGGCATCGACCTGGGCACGACGAACTCCGTCGTCGCCGTCCTCGAGGGTGGCGAACCCACCGTCATCGCGAACGCCGAAGGTGCGCGTACGACGCCGTCCGTCGTCGCCTTCGCCAAGTCCGGCGAGGTGCTCGTCGGCGAGGTCGCCAAGCGTCAGGCGGTCACGAACGTCGACCGCACGATCCGGTCGGTCAAGCGCCACATGGGCACCGACTGGAAGACC
>DATAKN010000336.1:0-4220 GCA_036261595.1 Marmoricola sp. | reverse complement strand
GAAGTACTTGAACGGCGGCTGCGGCTCCTTGCCGCGCACCCGGCGGTCGATCTGCCGGGCGGCGTACCGGGCGCCCTGGATCGCCACCTGCGCCACCCCGGGCAGGTTGTCGAGCGAGGCCATGTCGCCGACGACGAACACTTCCGGGTGGCCGGGCAGGGTCAGGTCGGGGTTGACCGAGATCCGGCCCGCGCGGTCGAGTCCGGCGCCGGTCTGCTCGGCGAGCGTGCGCCCCAGCGGGCTGGCCTGGACGCCGGCGGCCCACACCTTGGTGACCGCCTCGATCCGGCGCCGCGTGCCGTCACGATCCTGGACCTCCAGCCCACGCTCGTCGACGGCCACGACCATGGCGCCGAGCTGCACCTCGACACCGAGGCGCTCGAGCCGCTTCTCGGTCCAGGCACCGAGCTTGACGCCGAAGGGCGGCAGCACCTGTGGAGCGGCGTCGACCAGGATCACCCGCACCTGCTGGGTGTTGATCGCGCGGAAGTCCCGCTTGAGCGTGTAGCGGGCGAGCTCGGCGATCTGACCGGCCATCTCCACGCCGGTGGGCCCGGCGCCGACCACGACGAAGGTGAGCAGGTGACTGACGTCGCGGCCCTGGGAGGCGAACACCTCCGCGAGCTCGAAGGCACCGAAGATCCGGCCGCGCAGCTCCAGCGCGTCGTCGATCGACTTCATGCCCGGCGCGAAGCGCGCGAAGTGGTCGTTGCCGAAGTAGGACTGGCCGGCGCCAGCCGCCACGATGAGGGAGTCGTACGGCGTGACCAGCTGCCGGCCCAGCACCTCGGAGGTGACGGTGCGCGCCGTGAGGTCGATCGCGGTCACGTCGCCGAGCAGGACCCGGGCGTTGCGCTGGTGCGCGAGCACCTCCCGGGTCGGCGGAGCGATCTCGCCCTCGGAGAGGATGCCGGTCGCCACCTGGTAGAGCAACGGCTGGAAGAGGTGGTGGGTGGTCTTGGCCACCATGGTCACGTCGACGTCCGACCGGCGCAGGGCTTTGGTGCCGAAGAGGCCCCCGAAGCCGGAGCCCACGACGACCACCCGGTGCCGTGGCGTGGTCGCCGAGCCGCCCTGGAGAGCCTCCCCGGGAACGAGATCCGTGCGGTCCTGGTTGCTGGCCATCGAACCATTCTCCCCGGCTCTGCAGTGTGCCCACAAACGGCGAGGCCGTCGCCTGGATCACAGCACCCAAGCCGCATGCAACCCCAGTTCCCGGGCATGGAGGGTCTGGTGTGGTTTGATCGGACACGGACAGGTGGGCGCGGAGCCCAGCTGGTCGGTCCGGTTCGACCCAGGAGTTCGCCCTAGTGCCCTGGAACAAGAGAACACTCGCCCTGCCGGCGAGTCCTCCGTCCGTGCGGCTCGCACGCGACTGGGTCACGGGCGTGCTCACCGAGATCGGGCGCGGCGACCTCGCCGAGAGCGCCCGACTGGCGGTGTCCGAGCTGGTCACCAACGCCATCCTGCACGCCCAGCCGCCGATGACCGTCCACGTGCGCGGCACGGTGGAGCACCCGCGCGTCGAGGTGACCGACCAGTCGCTGACCCCGCCGCGCCGACTGCAGAGCCACCACCTGGTCGACCTCGGCGACGACACGTCCTGGCCGACGATGGGCCGCGGCCTGGACCTCGTGGCGGCGTACTCCGAGCGCTGGGGGGCCGACATCAGCCCGAACGGCACCGGCAAGGTCGTCTGGTTCGAGCCGAGCGACGGCATGCGGGAGGCACCGGTCGAGGGCGAGGTCTTCGACGTCGACGGCGCGATCGCGGCGCTCGGGCTCGCCCCGGTCGATCCCGCCGACATGCTCGAGATCCGGCTGCTGGGCATGCCGGTCGAGCTCTTCGACCACCTTCGCCGGCACTTCAACGAGCTCGGCCGCGAGCTGCGGCTGCTGGCGCTGAGCGAGCCCGACCGGTACCCCCTGGCCGTCGAGTTCTCCGAGACCTTCCTGCAGGTGGAGTACGAACGTCGTCAGGTCGCGGGGATCGAGCACCTCGACCAGGCGATCCAGGACGGAGGTGAGACCGTCGACCTCACCTACGTGACGCCACCCACCGCCCCAGCGACGATGGAGCGCCTGCGCCGGCTGGTCCACCGCGTGTACGCCGAGCTGTCCGGCACCGTGCTGCTCTCGATCTCGCCCCCGGCCGACCTGGTGGCGCTGGTGGACTGGTACTTCGGTGAGTTCACGCGCCAGGCAGCCGGCGAGGCCCCGCTCGCCTGGGACGGACCGCTGCGGCTGGTGCTGCCGGCCCATCGCGAGGTCTCCTGACCCCTCGGACCGTCAGCCGAGCTGCACACCGATGGCGTACCCCGCGAGCGCGGCTCCGACGCCCGCCACGACACTGAGGGCGACGTTGGCCAGGCTGAACAGCCTCGCGCCGTCCTCGAACAGCCGGAACGTCTCGTAGCTGAACGTGCTGTAGGTCGTCAGCGCGCCGCAGAAGCCGGTGCCGACCGCCAGCCGTACGCCGTCGGGCACGGCGTGCGTGACGGACACACCGGCCAGGACGCCCAGCACCAGGCTTCCGGCCACGTTGACGCTGAGCGTGCCCCACGGCATCACGCTGTCGTGGCGGCCCTGCACGAACCGGTCGGCAAGGTAGCGACCGGGCGCACCGACCGCCGCACCCAGACAGACCCAGGCGAAGCCCACGACATCGGTCACGACGGGTCGGGTTCGCGGTACCGGTGGTAGGCGACCTCGACGTCGTCGAGGACGGCGAGCGCGTCGCCCAGCACCTCCTCGACCTCGGGCAGGAAGGCCTCGATCCGCTCGCGCGTGTCGATGATGATCACAGCGATGGGCAGGTCCTCCGACAACGACAGCAGCCGGGAGGTGTGCACGCGCTGCGAGCTGCCGCCGTACCCCTCGATGCCGCGCATGACGCTCGCGCCGGAGAGTCCCGCCTGGTGCGCGCGGTGCACGATCTCGGTGTAGAGCGGTCTGTGGTGCCAGGTGTCGTCCTCACCGAGGTAGACGGTGAGCCGGCAGGCCGTTCCCGACAACGTCATCGATCCGCCTTTCGCTGGGTTCTTCGGTGGGCCAGCAGAGTCCGCGCGCGGTGTCCCGTCCGAGCGAGGAAGACCCCGGTGCTCACCGCGACCAGCGCGAGCACCGGCGTGACCACCAGGTACGACGCCGCCGCGACCGGGTGGCCCTGGGACCAGACCAGGCGCGTCTGCACGGCGTAGGTGGAGAACGTGGTGAACCCGCCCAGGACGCCGACCCCGAGGAACGGGCGCAGCAGCGGGTGCGCGCCGCCGACCTCGACGACGTGGACCATGAGGATCCCGATCAGCAGGCACCCGACGGTGTTCGTGACCAGGGTGACCCAGGGCACGGTCGAGTCGGCCGGCGGCCACGCCAGCTCGAGGCCGTAGCGGGCGGACGCGCCGACCATGCCGCCGAGTGCCACCACGGGAAGCACCCAACGGTGCGCGGTCCAGTTGCGCCGGCGTGGCGTCGGGTCCGCGGACTGTCCGCGCACGCTCGTCCGGGCCACCGTCGGGGATGCGGGACGGGGACCGGTGCCGGACATGTCGTTGACCTACCTCTGCGCTCGTGCGGCCGAAGTAGGGACTGTTGGCAGCACCGCTGCGGTTGTCGGCGAGCCCCTCCGCCATCGTCGCGCAGTCTAGCGACGCCGAGCCCAGAGCGGACCCAGAGCGGACCCAGAGCGGACCCAGAGCGGGCCTCTAGCCCCAGCCCCACTCGTGGAGCTGGTCGTCGTCGATGCCGAAGTGGTGAGCGATCTCGTGCACCACGGTGACGGTGATCTCGTGGGCGAGCTCGTCGGCGTCGGCACACATCCGCAGCAAGGGCCGGCGATAGACGAACACCTGGTCCGGCGGGCGGAAGGTGTAGCCGCTGTCCCGCTCGGTGAGCGGCGTACCGACGTACAGGCCGAGCACGCCGGGCTCCTCCGGAGGCGGCTCGTCCTCGACCAGCACGACCACGTTGTCCATGAGCGTGGCCAGCGGCGGCGGGATCCGGTCGAGCGCCTCCGCCACGAGGTCGTCGAATTCCGCGTCGGGCAGCTCCACACCGCCAGCCTAGGGACCTGGGCGCCGGTCGGGTCGGCGTACGCCGAGGTCGGCCGCACCCCTATGCTTGACCCCGGTCGTTGCCGGGAGACCGGCATCGCTGCCCCCATCGTCTAGCGGCCTAGGACCCCGCCCTTTCACGGCGGTAGCACGGGTTCGAATCCCGTTG
>DATAKN010000335.1:0-10644 GCA_036261595.1 Marmoricola sp. | reverse complement strand
AGGCGAGCTACTCCGCGAACTCACCCTCGACACCGACCGCGACTACCAGCCCCTCGGCAGACCCCCAGGACCTCGCCCCAGACACCGCTGAAATGCAACGATGTCCCGCGACACCTGTCAACGGTGTCGCGGGACATCACAATCGGTCGGGCTGACAGGATTTGAACCTGCGGCCTCTTCGTCCCGAACGAAGCGCGCTACCAAACTGCGCCACAGCCCGATGCAACCTGCGCGAGTCTAGCGGGTCGGTCGGGGCCGGATGAAATCGGATCAGGAAGTCCGCGAGACGAGCGTCAGCAGGGTCGCCTCGGGACGGCAGCAGAACCGCACCGGTGCGTACGGCGACGTCCCGGCGCCCGCCGACACGTGCAGCCACGAGGACCCCGGCTCGCTGGCACGGGAGTCCGCCGGGTGCCGGTGCAGGCCCTTGGCGCGGCCGGTGTCCAGGTCGCAGTTGGTGACCAGGGCGCCCTTGACCGGGAGGCAGAGCTGGCCGCCGTGGGTGTGCCCGGCGAGCACCAGCTCGTGGCCGTCGGCGGCGAACTGGTCGAGCACCCGCAGGTATGGCGCGTGCGTCACCCCGATCCGCAGGTCGGCGTCGCGGGGCGCAGGCCCGGCGACGGCCGCGAGGTCGTCGTACCCGAGGTGCGGGTCGTCGACGCCGGTGAACGCCAGCCGGAGGCCACCCACGGTCAGCTCGTCGGTGGTGTTGGTGAGGTCGACCCAGCCGGCGTCCACGAAGGCGGCGCGCAGGCCGCGCCAGGGCAGTTGCGGAGTGTGGGTGTTGCGCCGCCCGTCGTCCGGCAGCAGGTAGCGCACCGGGTTGCGCAGCGTCGGGGCGAAGTAGTCGTTGGACCCGAAGACGAACACACCGGGCACGTCGAGGAGTCGTCCGAGGGAGGCCAGCAGCGGCTCGACGCTCCCACGATGCGCGATGTTGTCGCCGGTGTTGACGACCAGGTCGGGCTCGAGGCGCGACAGCGAGTCCAGCCACGCGAGCTTGTGCGCCTGGTGCGGGGTCAGGTGCAGGTCACTGAGGTGCAGCACCCGCAGCGGACGGCTGCCGGCCGGCAGCACGGGCACCTCGACGCGGCGCAGGGTGAAGGCGCGGACCTCGTAGCCCGCCGCGTAGCCGAGGCCGGCCGCGCCTGCGAGCGCGCCGAGGCCGAGCAGCCGGGTCAGGGTCGAGGGAGGCACCCCGCAAGGCTGCCACAATGGTCCACATGAGCGAGCGGAGCGAGCGAATCATCGACACGGCGCGCATCGGGCCCCACGTGCGCCCGCAGCCCGGGGTCATCCGGCCGGGGGAGGACGCACGTGGGTGAGCTGAAGGACCGTCTGCGGGCCGACCTGACCACCGCGATCAAGGCCCGCGACGACGTCCGGTCCTCGACGCTGCGCATGGTGCTGACCGCGATCACGAACGCCGAGGTGGCGGGCAAGCAGGCCCGCGAGCTCACCGACGAGGACGTGCTCGGCGTGCTGACCAGCGAGGGCAAGAAACGGCGGGAGGCTGCCGAGGCGTTCGACGAGGCCGGCCGGGCCGAGCAGGCCGCCAAGGAGCGGGCGGAGTACGACGTGCTCGCCGACTATCTCCCCGAGCAGCTCGGCGAGGAGGAGATCGCTGCCCTGGTGACCGAAGCGATCGAGTCGACCGGTGCGCGCGAGGATGGCATGCGGGCGATGGGCAAGGTGATGGGCGCCCTCCAGCCCAAGGTCAAGGGCCGGGCGGACGGAGCCGCCGTCGCGGCAGAGGTCCGCCGCCAGCTCGGCTGAGCTGGTGCCCGCTCAGTGATTCGGCCGGTGGCCGTTCCCGTTGCCGTTCCCCGGACCCGGACCGGGTGAGTTCACACCGCCCGGGGGTGTGGGAGCGGTCGTGGTGGGTGGCGATGCGGGTGCCGGGCCTGCGGAGGTGTAGATCAGGATCGTCGAGCCGTCGTACGTCGTCGACCCGGCCGCAGGGCTGGTCTGCGCGACGAGCCCGGGCGGGACGTCGGAGTACGCCTGGCCGATCACGCTCGGCGAGAACCCGGCGTCCTGAAGCGTCTTGGTGGCGTCCTGCACGGTCATGCCGGTGACGTTCGGCACGACGGTGAGGTTCGGGGAGGACTGCATCTTCATCGGAGGCACGAAGTCCTCGTTGGGCAACAGGTCCTGGATCGCGCGCATGGCGTCGGCCCACATCGGCCCGGCGGTCGTCGATCCGTGCGCGGTGGCGATGTAGGAGCCTCCGACGGTCTGGCCGTTCAGCGTGATCCAGTGACCCAGCTGGTTGGCACCCGCGATCATCGAGGCCGTGGCCAGGGCCGGGGTGTAACCGTCGAACCAGACCGCCATGTTGGAGTCGATCGTGCCCGTCTTGCCGGCCGACGGCTTGTCCAGCGCCAGCGGACCACCGAAGCCGCCCGGAGCCATCACGCCCTTGAGGATGTCGTTGATGGTGTCAGCGGTGTTCTGCTGCATCACCTGCTGGCACTTCGGCGGGTAGGTCTTGAAGAGTCGACCGTCGGAGTTGAGGATCTTCAGCACCGGCCGTTCGTCGCAGTGCAGGCCACGCGCCGCGACGGTTGCGTAGGCATCGGCCATCTCCAGCGGGCTGACGCTCGGCACGCCGAGCGTGAACGACGGCACGCGCTCGTGCGGGGGGTCGGTCAGCTCGACGCCCATGGCCTGTGCCAGCTGGAACGGCTTGCAGAGGCCGGTCTTCTTCTCCAGCTGGGCGAAGTAGGTGTTCACCGAGAGCTGCGTGCCCTTGTACATGTCGAAGTTGCCGGAGCTCGTGGAATTGTGCACCGACCACACGGCCGTGTTGGAGTAGGGCCCGTTGCAGTCCATGAACTCGTTCGACGGGATGTCCAGCTTGGGTGGCGAGTTGAACCGGGTGCTGGTCGGCAGCCCTTGCTCGAGCGCCGCGGCCAGCGTGAACAGCTTGAAGGTCGAACCCGCCTGGAAGCCGGCCGAGTCGCCGTACTTGCTGTTGACGACGTAGTTGAGGAACGTCTCACCCTTCTTCCGGTCGCGCCCCATCGGCCGCGACTGGCTGATCGCGCGGACGTTGCCGGTGCCGGGCTCCACCATGGCGAGCGCCCCGATCGCCTGGTCGGTGGGCTTGACGTGGGCCGCGGTCGCCTTGTCGGCCGCCTGCTGGAAGCGCAGGTCCAGCGTGGTCTTGATGGTCAGGCCGCCGGAGTTGAGCAGGGTCTGCCGGTCCTGGACCGTCTTGCCGAGCGCCGGGTCTGCGAGCAGGTAGCGACGGACGTAGTCGCAGAAGAAGGCGGCCGGCGAGCCCACGCAGCCGTTGGTGGACGGATGCACCTTGAGGCCGAGCTCTGTGCTGCCCAGCTGGTCGGCCTCGGCCTGGCTGATGTCGTGGACGGCAGCCATCCGGTTCAGCACGGTGTTGCGGCGCTCCAGGGCACGGTCGGGGTAGGTGGTCGGGTCGTAGCCGACGGGGTTCTGGACCAGGCCGGCGAGCATCGCCGCCTCGGGAGTGGTCAGCGCGCTGGCGTCCTTGCTGAAGTAGTGCCGCGCTGCGGACTGGATGCCGTAGGTGCCGTCGCCGAAGTAGGCGATGTTGAGGTAGCGCTCCAGGATCCAGTCCTTGGAGTAGTTCTTCTCGAAGGCGACGGCCAGACGCAGCTCCTGGAGCTTGCGCTTGTAGGTGTCGGCGGTCGCGGCCTCGCGCTCCTGCTTGTTGCGGGCCTGGTTGAGCTGGGTCATCTTGGCCAGCTGCTGGGTGATCGAGGAGCCACCCTGGGTCACGCCGGAGCTCGCCTGGTTCTTCAGGAACGCGCGGACCGTGCCCTTCACGTCGAGAGCACCGTGCTGGTAGAACCGGGCGTCCTCGCTGGCGAGGATGGCCTTCTTCATGACCGGGGCGATCTTGTCCAGCGGGACGTAGACGCGGTTCTGGTCGTAGAAGGTGGCGATCACCTTCCCGTGGCTGTCCAGGACCCGGGTGCGCTGGGCGAGCGGCTCGGCCGAGACCTTGATCGGAAAGTCCTTCATCGACTTCGAGACCGCCTTGCCGCCGAACCCGAGGGCGCCGGCGAACGGGATGACCAGTCCGGCGACGAGCACGCCCATCACCGCCGAGAGCGCGACCAGCACGGCGACCTGCGACATCACGGAGCCGTAGGTCGGTGAGGTCGGGCGGGAGTTCGACATGAACCGATTCTAGGTGGGCCCCCCGTACCACCCGATGAGGTGAGGGGAGTAGTCCTTTCTAACCATCCCAAATGGGACGGACGGCCCTGTTTCCGAGACGACTCAGAACCTTAACTTTCTGTATGTGGGGGGAGCTGGTCTAGAGGACCCGCTCACGGGTGTGAACTTTGGGGGTTTCCGATGACCTGGAACGATGACTGGGCCGCAGCCGCGACGTGCAAGCAGTCGCGACCTGACGAATTGTTCGTCCGCGGGGCGGAGCAGCACAAGGCCAAGGTCGTCTGTGCCGGCTGCCCGGTCCGCGCCGAGTGCCTCGCCGAGGCGCTGGACAACCGGATCGAGTGGGGCGTCTGGGGAGGCATGACCGAGCGCGAGCGTCGGGCCGTGCTGAAGAGGCGTCCGAACGTCACGTCGTGGCGCGCACTCCTGGCTGCCGCCAAGGAGGCCCACCTCGAGGCCTCCGCCACCGCCTGAGCGGCATCGTTCCACGTCACGTACGCCGGCCCTCAGGCCGCGTCGCTGCCGGGGAGGCCGGCACCTGACAACAGCGCACCGATGCGCCGCAGCCCCTCGAGGTCGTGCACGTCGGTGGGCAGCGCGGGCAGCACCACGGTCGCGACGTCCGGGTGTGCCGTCGCGAACCGACTGCGCAGGCGCGTCTCCCGCTCGACCACGAGCTTGTGGTCGGCGTGCAGCCGCAGCAGTCCCGCCGCCATCCGGCTCGCGTCGTCGGGGGACTCGCGCAGCTTCTCGTAGCCTGCCATCGCCGTCGCCTCGCTCAGGTCGACCTCGGGGTCCACGCTCGCGCGGTTGACCACGAGGCCGGCCAGCGGCATGTTCTCCGCGCTGAGCCGCTCGACGAAGTACGCCGCTTCGCGCAGTGCGTCCGGCTCGGGGGCGGCGACGACGAGGAACGACGTACCGTCGGCCTGGAGCAGCTCGAAGGTCCGCTGGCTGCGCTGGCGGAAGCCGCCGAAGAGCGTGTCGAAGGCAGACACGAACGCCTGCATGTCGCTGAGAACCTGGCCGCCGATGATCGTGGTGACGGCCTTGGTGACCATGTTGAACCCGGCGGTCATCAGCCGAGCCGGGCCGCGGGCCGGGGCGAGCAGCAGACGCATGAACCGGCCGTCGAGGAAGCTCGAGAGCCGTTCGGGCGCGTCGAGGAAGTCCAGCGCGCTGCGCGAGGGCGGTGTGTCGACCACGAGGAGGTCCCACCGGCCCGTCTGGCGGGCGTCCTTGTCGAGCTGGCCCAGCTTCTCCATCGCCATGTACTCCTGGGTGCCGGCAAAGGAGCTCGACACTGCGATGTAGAAGGGGTTGTTGAGGATCTGGCGTGCCTTCTCCGGGCTGGCCTGGCTCTCGACCACCTCGTCGAAGGTGCGCTTCATGTCGAGCATCATCGCGTCGAGAGATCCGGCGCCGGAGGAGACTCCGGGCACTGGCCGCGGAGTGTTGTCGAGCTGCTCGATGCCCATCGATTGGGCCAGCCGCCGAGCCGGGTCGATCGTGAGCACCACGACCTTCCGGCCGCGCTCGGCGGCCCGGAGCGCCAGTGAGGCCGCCGTGGTGGTCTTGCCGACGCCGCCGGAGCCGCAGCACACGATGATCCGGCGCAACGGGTCGTCGAGGAGCGCGTCCACGTCCAGCTCTGGCACGGGTGTGTGCGAAGCGGTCATGGGGCCCACGCGCGGGTTCGGGCGCGGGTGGCTCCGGGCTCCGGACCGGCCGGGCATCAGGCCAGCCCCTGGGCGCAGAGCGACTCGGCGAGCTCGTACAGGCCTCCGAGGTCGACCCCGCCGGCCAGCTTGTCGAGCTCGTACGTCGGCACGCCGATCTGCTCGACGAGGGCTCGCTGGCTGTCCTCGAGCTCGCGGCGCTCGGCGTGGTCGCGGCCCTCGGCAACCAGGCTCTGCACGACATCCGGGCCGGCGTCGATGCCGGCCGAGGCGAGCGACTTCGCCAGCGCGCCCTCGTCGACCGTGCCGGCCAGGAGGGCGGCACGCGCATCGGCGTCGAGGTCCTGCGGCCGGACCAGGTTGACCACCACGCCGCCGACGGGCAGGCGCGCCTCGCGCAGCTCCTTGACGCCGTCGATCGTCTCCTGCACGGGCATCTCCTCGAGCACGGTGACCAGGTGCACGGCCGTGCGCGGCGAGCGGAGCAGTGTCATGACGGTGTCCGCCTGCGCCTTGATCGGGCCCATCCGGGCCAGGCCGGCCAGCTCGCTGTTGACGTTGAGGAACTGGGCGATCCGTCCGGTGGGCGGCGCATCGAGCACGATCGCGTCGTACTGGCGGGCGTTCTTGTTCCGGGAGTTGCGCTGGGCCGCCTCGTAGACCTTCCCCGTGAGCAGCACGTCGCGCACTCCGGGCGCGATCGTCGTGGCGAAGTCGATCACGCCGAAGCGGTCGAGGGCCTTGCCGGCACGGCCGAGGCGGTAGTACATCGCGAGGTACTCCAGGAGCGCGGCCTCGGCGTCGATGGCCAGCGCGTACACGTCGCCGGCGCCGTGCTCGGTCGCCTTCGCGATCAGGCGCTCCTCGTAGGGCAGCGGCGAGACGTCGAACATCTGCGCGATGCCCTGCCGGCCCTCGACCTCGCAGAGGAGGACGGTCTTGCCTCGTGAGGCGTGGGCCAGCGCCAGGCTGGCTGCGACCGTCGACTTCCCGGTGCCGCCCTTGCCCGTGACGACGTGCAGCTGCACCTCAGGGAAGTCCGAGGTCGCCGGGGCCATGGAGGGCAGCCTAGAACCTGAGTCCCAGCCTCGGGCAGGTCCTCGAACAGCCTCGTGACTAGGATCACGACAGGCCCGGTCCCGCCGGGCGACCAGGGAGGTGCGGAGCGTGGACAAGGTCGTCGCGAGCGCGGCCGAGGCGGTCGCCGACATCACGAGCGGGTCGACCGTGGCAGTCGGAGGATTCGGACTCTGCGGGATCCCGTCGGTGCTGATTGACGCACTTCTCGAAACCGGAGCGACCGATCTGCAGGCGGTGTCGAACAACTGCGGCGTCGACGACTGGGGACTGGGCAAGCTGCTGATGGCCAAGCGGTTGCGCCGGATGATCTCCTCCTACGTGGGGGAGAACCGCGAGTTCGCCCGGCAGTACCTCCACGGCGAGCTCGAGGTCGAGCTGACGCCCCAGGGCACCCTGGCCGAGCGGATGCGGGCCGGCGGCTCCGGGATTCCTGCGTTCTTCACAGCGACCGGCGGCGGCACCCAGGTCGCGGAGGGCGGCCTGCCGTGGCGGTACGACGACCAGGGCAACGTGGTCGTCGCGAGCCCGCCCAAGGAGACCAGGATGTTCGGCGAGGGCGACGACCGTCGGGAGTACGTCCTCGAGGAGGCGATCGTCGCCGACTTCGGGCTGGTGCGGGCCTGGAAGGGCGACCGGCACGGCAACCTCGTCTACCGCGACTCCGCCCGCAACTTCAACCCGCTGGCAGCGATGTGTGGCCGGCTCACCATCGCCGAGGTGGAGCACCTCGTCGAGCCCGGGGAGATCGACCCGAACGAGGTGCACACGCCGGGGGTCTTCGTGCAGCGCGTGGTTGCGCTGACGCCGGAACAGGCCGCCGAGAAGCGGATCGAGAAGCACACGGTGAGGGAGCGCGACTGATGGCCTGGACACGAGAGGGCATGGCCGCCCGCGCCGCCTCCGAGCTGACCGACGGTTCCTACGTCAACCTCGGCATCGGACTCCCCACCCTGGTGCCCAACTACGTCGCCGACGACGTGGAGCTGGTGCTGCAGTCGGAGAACGGCATCCTCGGGGTCGGGCCCTACCCGTACGCCGGCGACGAGGACCCTGACCTGATCAACGCCGGCAAGGAGACCGTCACGGTGCGCCGCGGTGCGTCGTTCTTCGACTCCGCGACCAGCTTCGGGATGATCCGCGGCGGCAAGATCGACGCCGCGATCCTCGGCGCGATGCAGGTCTCCGCGACCGGTGACATCGCCAACTGGATGATCCCCGGGAAGATGGTCAAGGGGATGGGCGGTGCCATGGACCTCGTCCACGGCGCCAAGCGGGTGATCGTGCTGATGGAGCACGTCGCCCGCGACGGCTCGTACAAGATCGTCAACGAGTGCTCGCTGCCCTACACCGGCCGGGCCGTCGTCCAGCGGATCATCACCGACCTCTGCGTTCTCGACGTCACGCCCGCCGGCCTGACGCTCGTCGAGCTCGCCCCCGACGTCACCGAGGACGAGGTGCGGGAGAAGACCGAGCCCGTCCTGGTCTGAGCTCGGTCGCGATCAGCCGGCGAGGGCGTCGACCACGACCGGCCAGACCGCGGATCCCGGCTCGATCACCTCGAAGTGGCCGCCCGGGACCTCCTCGAGCCGCACCCACGGGTGCCGCGCGACGAGCCGGCGCGCCAGCTCGACCGGTACGACGTCGTCGTCCACGCCGTGCACGATCCGGAGCTCGACCGACGGACGCCGGTCGAGCAGCACCATGGGGTCCGCGGCGTCCGGGTCGATCTCGCCGAGGAACGCTCTCGCCGCGTCGCTGCCGAGCCCGAGCCGGATCGCCTCGCGCAGGTCGCAGACCGGCGCCAGCGCCACCACCCGGTCGGCCGGAACGGCCTGCGTGGCGAGCCAGAGCGCGAGGTGGCCGCCGGCGGAGTGCCCGGTGACCCGCAAGGTCCCGACCTCCTGGCCGACCGCGGCCAGCAGCTCCGGCAACCGGGTCGCTGCCCGCAGTACGTCGGCTCCGGTGTCCGGCCAGCCGCCGGCGCCACCGGGCCCGACGCGGCGGTACTCCGGCGTCGCCACGAGGAAGCCGGCCTCGGCCAGCGCCACCGCCATGGGACGGGTGTGCGTGCGGTCCCAGGCGGTCTTCCAGAAGCCGCCGTGCAGCAGGAGGACCGTGAGGCCGTTCGGCTCGGCGGGCACGTGCACGTCGAGCAGGGCGTCGTCGTGGTCGTCGTACCGGAGGACGGCGTCGGGGAGGTCGGCGGGGACGGCCATGGGCCGACAGTACTGAGCGCGTTGGCGGCCGTGTCGGGAGCCGGAGGGCGCGGACTAGAGTCGCCGCATGACGAAATGGGAGTACATGACCGCGCCGGTGCTGGTGCACGCCACCAAGCAGATCCTGGACAACTTCGGCGCCGACGGCTGGGAGCTCGTCCAGGTCGTGCCGGGCATGAACCCGGAGAACCTGGTCGCCTACTTCAAGCGTCCCCTGTCATGACGCCGGAGGAGCGGCTCGGCGAGCTGGGCCTCGCCGTCCCCGAGGTGGCCACGCCGGTCGCGGCGTACATCCCGGCCGTGCGCAGCGGCAACCACGTCTTCACCTCCGGCCAGCTGCCGATGCAGTCCGGCCAGCTGATGGCCACCGGCAAGGTCGGCGGCGAGGTCACCCAGGAGGAGGCGGTCGCGTGCGCCCGCCAGTGCGCCCTGAACGCGCTCGCCGCGGTGCGCGCCGAGGTCGGTGAGCTGTCCGCGGTGAAGCGGATCGTGAAGGTGGTCGCGTACGTCGCCTCGACTCCCGACTTCACGGCCCAGCCCCTGGTCGCCAACGGTGTCTCCGAACTGCTCGGCGAGGTGTTCGGAGAGGCCGGTCGCCATGCCCGGTCCGCGGTCGGCGTACCGGTGCTGCCGCTGGACGCGCCGGTCGAGGTCGAGCTGGTCGTGGAGGTCTAGGCCATGACTCCCGAACCCCTTGCCTGCTGCGCGCCGCCGTCCACGGCGCTTGGCCGCGTTGTCGTCAGTCGCAGGGACTCCGTCCCAGCTCCCCCCTCCGCCTTGCCATGCACCGCGTCTGACGACGCTCGCGACGGCTGGGGCCCGGGAGGCATGGCCTGATGGCCGGGCTCATCCACCTGCCGGCGGAGTTCGCCGAGCAGGCGGCCGGCTTCGCCGACGGCACCAAGCAGCCGGCCGAGCCGCGGGACGCGGCCACCGTCGTGCTGCTGCGCCGGGGCACGGAGGACGGCCAGCCCGGACCCGATGTCTACCTGCTGCGGCGGCACGTCTCCATGGAGTTCGCCGGTGGCATGTGCGTGTTCCCCGGGGGTGGCGTCGACCCGCGCGACTTCGACCACCGGGTCGCCTGGGCGGGCCCGACGCCGGCGCAGTGGGCAACCCGCCTCGGGGTCGACGAGGCCAGGGCGAGGGCGCTGGTGTGTGCCGCGGTGCGCGAGACGTTCGAGGAGTCGGGCGTCCTGCTGGCCGGTGAGTCCCCCGACTCCGTGGTCGCCGACACCACGGGCGAGGACTGGGAGGCCGACCGGCTCGCGCTGGAGAAGCGCGAGCTCGCGCTCACCGAGTTCCTGGACCGTCGGGGGCTGGTGCTGCGTACCGACCTGCTCGGCGCCTGGTCGGGCTGGTTGACCCCGATCTTCGAGCCGAAGCGCTACCGCACCTGGTTCTTCGTCGCCGAGCTCCCCGAGGGCCAGCGCACCCGCGACGTGTCGACGGAGTCCGACCACGTCGTCTGGCTGCCGGTGACGCGAGCGGCCGAGCAGGCC
>DATAKN010000334.1:0-5920 GCA_036261595.1 Marmoricola sp. | reverse complement strand
CGCGAAGATCTACAACCCCGGCGGCCAGCAGTACGAGTCGGTCGACCGCAAGCTGCTGCTGAAGTGGCGCGAGTCGGCCGAGGGCCAGATGCTGCACGAGGGCATCTCCGAGGCCGGCGCGCTGGCGTCGGCGATCGCGGCGGGGTCGGCGTACGCCACGCACGGCGAGACGATGATCCCGTTCTACATCTTCTACTCGATGTTCGGCTTCCAGCGCACCGGTGACTCGATCTGGTCGATGGCCGACCAGCTCTCGCGCGGCTTCCTGATCGGCGCGACCGCAGGGCGCACGACGCTCACCGGCGAGGGGCTGCAGCACGCGGACGGACACTCGCCGCTGTTGGCGGCGTCGAACCCCGCCGTCGTGCACTACGACCCGGCCCACGCCCACGAGATCGCGCACATCATGCAGAGCGGGCTGAAGCGGATGTACACGGTGACGCCCGAGCACCCGATGGGCGAGAACGTCATCTTCTACCTCACCGTCTACAACGAGCCGGTCACCCAGCCCGCGGAGCCCGAGGCCATCGACGTGGAGGGCCTGCTCAAGGGCGTCTACCACTTCGCCGACGGACCGGACCTCGGCCCGGACGCCCCGAAGGTCCAGCTGCTGGCCTCCGGCGTCGGGTTCCCCTGGATCCGCGAGGCCCAGGAGCTGCTCGCCCAGGACTGGGGCGTCAGCGCCGACCTGTGGTCGGTGACCTCCTGGAACGAGCTGGCCCGCGACGCCGTGGAGGCCGAGCGGTGGTCGCTGCTGCACCCCGACGAGGACGCCCGCGTGCCGTTCGTGACGAACCGGCTCGGGCGCTCTCAGGGCGGCCCGTTCGTGGCGGTCACGGACTTCATGCGCGCCGTACCCCTGCAGATCGCGCGCTGGGTGCCCGGCGACTTCCACGCTCTCGGCACGGACGGCTTCGGCTTCGCCGACACCCGCCCCGCGGCGCGCCGGTTCTTCAACGTCGACGCGCAGTCGGTCGTGGTCCAGGCCCTCCAGGCTCTTGCCCAGCAGGGCGCGGTGAAGGCGGAGACGGTCGCCGAGGCGTTCACCAGGTACCGCATCGACGACCCGACGGCGGTGTCCGGCATCGCCCAGGAGGGCGGCGACGCCTGAGGCCGCTGCCCTCGGGCGCTTGCACGCCATTCGGGCTCACGCCGTATGCCGCACGGTGACGTACGCCGCGCTCCGATGTCATCGGGCGGGGCGCGGCGCCGGTGTCAACGCGTGGTCGGACCGGGCCTCCCCCGCGTCCAGCGGGCCACGCCCGACCGGTACGGGTCGACCGCTGAAGTCACCGGCGTAGTAGCCGCGATGCCGCCGGAGCGGGCGGTTGTCGACGCCTGACTCGATCTCGATGTCGATGGTTGCCGCCATGGTGCTCGCCCCTCGGGTGTGCTCGTCGCCTACATCCTCAGAGACCGTCGCACGGTGCTGGATGCATCGCGCCGGTCACTCATTCGACGAACGGCACGGGTGAGGTTCGACAGGTCGACGAGGAACCGTCGCTCCGGGCCTCGGGTGGCTCAGGCGCCGGCCGGTTTCTTGCGCAGCGGCGTGACGTCGGCCAACTGGGTGCGCTCGCTGAGCGGTGCCGAGGGCCCGTTGCGAAGCAACTGGCGCCAACGACCCCGGTGGTAGGACGCCGGCTGCGTGGACCGGATGAAGTCGTTGACGAGCTTCACGAACCGCTCGGGGTGGTCCTTGTGCGGGAAGTGGCCGGAGTTGCCGAGCACCTCGACGACCGCTCCGGGGGCGACGGTGGACGCGGTGGTCGCGTGGTGCACCGGGATCACCCGGTCGTCGCTCCCCCACACGACCAGCATCGGCATCGCCTGCGTCAGATAGGCGCGATCGACCATCGTGACGACCTGGCCGCGGGTGTCGACCACCGCCCGGACGACGTGGGAGATCGCCTTGCGCGCCCGCGGGTCGTGGAACGACTCGTAGATGTCGGCGACCTCATCGAGGTCGTGGGTGAGGGTCAGACCCGTGCGCGCCAGCGCGTGCAGCCCCGCCTTGCCGAGGTGACGGATGCCCGGAAGCGTCAGCAGGCCCATCACCTGGTTGAAACCCGGGAGCGCGACCGCCCGGATCAGCGGGTTGACCTCGGGGCCGAGCCCGCCGGGCGCGACCAGGATGATCCGTTCGGTGCGCTCCGGGAACTGGTAGCCGAACTGCATCGCCACTCCGCCACCGAGGCTGTGCCCCACGACGGTGACCTTGTCGATGCCCAGCACCGTGAGCAGGTCGCGCATGCCGTTCGCGTAGCCGCCCACTGAGTAGTCGGCGCGTGGCTTGTCGCTGGCCCCGTGGCCGAGCAGGTCGGGCGCGATCACGGTGTACTTCCTGGCCAGCTGCCGGATCACCGGGTCCCAGGTGGTGTGGTCGCAGCCCAGCCCGTGCAGGAGCAGCAGTGCTGGACCCTCGCCGGTCTTCACGTACGCACGGCGGTGTCCGTGGATCGTGACGAACTGGACCTCGATGGGCTCGGTCAAGGCGGCTCCCCTGTCGTCGTCCCGGCATCGCCGCGATGCTCCAAGTCAATCAGACCGACACCGCGAATTCGCCGTTCTGCAAGGGAAATCTCGCCCGGGCGTGCTGCGCGACGGGGCGACATGTGACTGGAGGTGCTGGTGGTGCGAGTCGACCGAACCCTCGTGGGATCCTGCCTGCGTGTGCGCGACCCCGACGTCCCGGACTGGTCCGTAGAGTCCTCCCGTGGCCCCGCCGTCCTCCTCCAGGTCCCCGTCGCGCCCGACCGCGGCGCGGCCCCGGTCCCGGGCGCAGATCGCCCAGCGCCTGACCCGGACGAGCGGAGCGCTCAGCACGGCCGCGCTCACCCGCATGGAGAAGGACATGCCCTGGGTGGTGCAGCTGCCGGCGGAGGACCGGTCCTGGATCGGGCTGATCCTGCAGGCGGGCATCAAGTCCTTCATCGACTGGTTCCGCCACGACGAGGCCGACGCGCCGATCACGGCGGAGGTGTTCGGAGCAGCGCCTCGCGCCCTGGCCGGGGACATCAGCCTGGAGCAGACCGTGGCGATGGTGCGGCTGACCATCGTCGTCGTCGACGAGAACCTGGACGAGGTGCTCGGCGAGGCCGACGCAGCCGTCGTCCGGTCTGCGCTGAACAGCTACGCACGGGAGGTCGCGTTCGCGACCGCGGAGGTGTACGCGCGCGCCGCGGAGCAGCGCGGTGCCTGGGACGCGCGCCTGGAGGCCCTCGTCGTGGACTCGCTCCTGCGCGGCGAGGGCGACGAGACCATCTCCTCGCGGGCGAGCGCGCTCGGCTGGGACGGGTCGGGTCACGTCGTCGTGGTGACGGGCGGCCTGGACGAAGGCTCGGCCCTGGAACAGGTACGACGCATCGCCCACGAGCGGAAGCTGGACTGCCTCTGCGCCGTCCAGGGCGAGCGCCTCGTGGTCGTGCTCGGGGGCGTCGACCCCACGGGCAAGCCCGCCCCAGCCGTGGCGGAGGCCTTCGCGGAGGGTCCCGTGGTGATCGGGCCCGTCGTGGAGTCACTCACCCAGGCGAAGGTCTCCGCCGACGCCGCACTCTCCGCCCTCCGCGTTGCCCACGGCTGGCGGGACGCACCCCGGCCGGTCCATGCCGACGACCTGCTGCCCGAGCGCGCGCTCGCCGGCGACGTGACGGCCCGCCGTGCCCTGCTCGAGCACGTCCACCGACCGCTGACGGCGGCCGGCGGCACCGTGCTGGAGACGCTGGAGACCTACCTGGCCCAGGGCACGTCGATCGAGGCAACCGCGCGGACGTTGTTCGTGCACCCCAACACCGTGCGGTACCGGCTCAAGCACGTCGTCGAGGCGACGGGGCTCAGCCCCACGGATCCCCGGGACTCCTACGTGCTCCAACTGGCGTTGACCGTCGGTCGCCTCGACGAGCGTGGTTTGTAGGTTCTCCACAAACCAGCGCCCGGCGATTTCGTGCGTTGCGGATGCCGCACGCGCGCTCGCCGTCCGCCAGAGTGGAGGACGTGCTGATCATCGTCGCCCCTGGGCAGGGCGCCCAGACTCCTGGATTCCTCGCCCCCTGGCTGGAGGATCCGCGGTTCGCCGAGCGCCTCCACTGGATGTCGGTCGTGGCGGGGCTCGACCTGGCCCACTACGGCACCGAGGCGGATGCGGAGACCATCCGCGACACCGCGATCGCCCAGCCGCTGCTGGTCGCGGCCGCGACGGTCTCGGCGCTCTCGCTGTTCCCCCACCCGGCCGACGCCTTCGGCAAGATCGGCGCCGTCGCCGGGCACAGCGTGGGCGAGCTGTCCGCAGCGGCTGGTGCTCGCGCGATCAGCGGCGAGCAGGCCATGGTGCTGGTGCGCGAGCGCGGGAAGGCGATGGCGAAGGCTGCCGCGGCCACGCCCACCGGCATGACTGCGGTGCTCGGCGGTGACCCCGACGAGGTCGACGCCGCGCTCGCGCGCCACGGGCTCATCGCGGCGAACGTCAACGCAGCCGGCCAGATCGTGGCCGCGGGCACGATGGAGCAGCTCGAGGCACTCGCAGCGGACCCGCCGGCGCGCGCACGCCTCATGCCACTGTCGGTGGCGGGCGCCTTCCACACCGAGCACATGGCCCCGGCCGTCGGCGTGCTGGCCGAGCTGGCCAAGGCCGTCTCGACCCATGACCCGCGGACGCCGCTGATCTCCAACCGCGACGGCAAGATCGTCCACGACGGCCGCGACGTCGTACGCCGCATCGTCACCCAGGTGGCCAGCCCGGTCCGCTGGGACCTGTGCATGGAGACCATGCGGGACCTCGGCGTGACCGGGATCCTCGAGATGCCGCCTGCCGGCACGCTGACCGGGATCGCCAAGCGCGCCCTGCCGGGTGTCGAGACGTTCGCGCTGAAGACTCCCGACCAGCTGGACGCGGCCCGCGAGTTCGTCGACAAGCACGGCTCGCAGTCGGCGCTCGACGTGAGCCCGACCTGGCGTCTCCTGGTCTCGCCCTCGAAGGGCACGTTCGCGCGCACGGCCGGCGGCGAGGGCGCCTCGCTGGCACCGGAGAGCGCGATCGGCCTGGTCCGGTCGACCCGGGACGAGACCGCGGTGTACGCGCCGCACGGCGGCACCATCGTCGAGTGGCTCGTCGAGGACGGCGACCTCGTCTCGCCCGGCCAGCCTCTGATCCGGCTGCACCCGGAGGCGGTGGCCCCGTGAGCACGCAGACACGCCACCTCGTCGTTGCGGCGGGGAGTCCTCGCCGATGAGTGCCGACGCCGACTCGTTCGGGCAGACCGCCACGCTGCGGCACAGCGCGGTCCTCGGGCTCGGGCTGCACCGCGCGAGCCGCGTGGTCCCCAACGCCGAGATCGTGGACGCGATCGACTCCAGCGACGAATGGATCCAGCAGCGGTCCGGCATCGTCGAGCGTCGGTGGGCCACGCCGGAGGAGACCGTGCAGGCGATGTCGGTCAGCGCCGCGCGCGAGGCCCTGGCCGACGCCGGGGTGCTCCCCGGCCAGCTGGACTGCGTGATCGTCGCCACCGTCTCGCACATGCTGCAGACGCCCGCGGTCGCCACGGCCGTCGCCCATGAGCTCGGCAGCAATGCCGCGGCGTTCGACATCTCCGCGGCCTGCGCCGGCTTCTGCCACGGTCTGGCGCTCGCCTCGGACCTGGTTCGCGCCGGCTCCGCCACGCACGTGCTGGTGATCGGGGTCGAGCGGCTCTCCGACATCACCGACCCCACCGACCGGGGCACGGCGTTCATCTTCGCCGACGGGGCGGGCGCCGCCGTGGTCGGCCCCTCCGACCAGCCCGGCATCGGTCCCGTGGTCTGGGGCAGCGACGGCGAGCAGTACGACCTGATCCGGCAGAAGGAGGACTGGCGCGACGTCGTCGCCGCCGGCTCGCCGACCATGCCGCACCTGGTCATGCAGGGCAACGCGGTGTTCCGCTGG
>DATAKN010000333.1:0-4384 GCA_036261595.1 Marmoricola sp. | reverse complement strand
CAAGCCGACCCCTCAGGCTGCGACCCGAACGTCATCCAGATCACCGCGAACGAGATCTTCGACCGGGCCACCGGCAACCACGGCGGTGTCTACCAGCTGTCCCTCGGCCGGCTCGAAGGCATGTACCTGGGCGGCCACGGGTACCTCGGCTGGTCCGACCCCGTCTGCGCCGGTGCCCTGCTGCCCGCCGGCGCCCGACCCGTCGCGGCCGGGAGCTGACATGCGCCCCACCGGTGGTCCCTCCACGGAGGAGAAGCTCACCGCGCTGCACGCCCAGCTCGTCGACGCCGTCGCCGAGCTCGTCCACTCCGACAAGTGGGCCCAGATGCTCACAGTCGCGGCCCGCTTCACCACCTACTCAGGTGGCGGAGTAGGCGTATTCGAACGCCGTGAGTTCTCTCCCTCCTGTGCGAATCCCGCCATTGAGTGGGCCCAGAGCGGAGCCCACATCGCGGTGGAAACCCTTGCGGGTGTCAGCGATCTCGATGCAGCGACTTGATCGATTTCTGGATGGCGACAGCACGGCCGTCTCCTCAGCGCCCGTGCTCACATGGCTGGCGCTTGTGAGAGCAGGTGCTGGTTGCCCGGAGGAGGCCCAGGTTCACGGCACCAGCTTGCTCGATCGTCTGATAGTTTGTTCAGATGTTCCGAGAGACTGATCGCGTGACAGGTGCGACACACCCGTGTGCGCCGGAGTCCGGCTCGGATCGGATTGCTGCGCTGACCGGCGCACTGCCACCTGAGTCGACCGTGGAGGACCTGGCGGCGGTCTTTGGGCTGTTGGGTGACCCCGGCCGGTTGCGGCTGCTGATCACGCTCCTGGAGGGCGGCGAGGTGTGCGTGCATGACCTGGCGGCAGTGACCGGCCAAAGCGAGTCGGGGGTCAGTCACGCTCTGCGGCTCCTCCGTGCGCACCGGGTCGTGGTCGTGCGGCGCAGTGGGCGATCGGCGTTCTACCGACTGGCCGATGGGCACGTCCGCCTCCTGTTGGACGTCGCCCTGACCCACCTCGGGCATGCGCCCGCGGCACGGGCGGTCCGGACCGACGAGCTCTCGTCGGTCGCCGCCGAAAACAGAGAGGCTCTCGCATGACGCAGGACCAGCAGCTGTCCACGACGCTCACGTGCCCCAAGTGCGGCTCGGACATGCGCCCGTACGAGCGCAATGGGGTGCTCATCGATCAGTGCACCGGCTGCCGGGGCATCTTCCTGGACAGGGGCGAGCTCGAACGCCTCACCGAGGCTGAGAGCGC
The DNA here is from genome assembly GCA_036261595.1 of Marmoricola sp. GTDB lineage: Bacteria > Actinomycetota > Actinomycetes > Propionibacteriales > Nocardioidaceae > Marmoricola. The sequence goes on along the minus strand of DATAKN010000333.1, from coordinate 3,132 downwards.
GTACTACGGCTCGTCCCGTTCCGCCGTCCCGCAGGCCCCCGAGCGGCGCGAGTACGAGGACCATGGCCGTGAAGAGCACAAGAGCGGACACGGGTACGAGCGCAAGCGTCGCCCGGGCGGCTTCCTCGGCGAGCTGTTCGACTGACGATCCGATGACAACCGACCACAACACGGACAACGGCCCATGCGATGACAGCACTTCGCACGCCAGCGTCGATGGTCACGCGCACGGCCCGAGGATCGGCAGCGCGGGCTCCCGACACCAGCGGCCACTGGCCATCGCCTTCGCCCTGACCGCGAGTTACGCGATCGTGGAGGTCGTCGCCGGCCTCACCACAGGGTCGCTCGCTCTGATCAGCGACGCCGCCCACATGGGGACCGACGTCCTCGGGCTCGGTATGGCGTTGGCCGCGATCCAGCTGGCGAAGCGCCCGGCGGCAGGTGGGCGGACCTACGGCACCTACCGGCTCGAGGTCCTTGCCGCTGTGATCAATGGGCTGTTGTTGTTCGGGGTCGGGTTCTACGTGCTCTACGAAGCAGTGCAGCGCTTCCGGAACCCACCCGAGGTCGCCGGGATGCCGATGCTGGTGGTCGCCTCTATCGGCCTGGTCGTCAACATCATCTCCTTCCGGCTGCTGACAGCGGGGTCCAAGGAGAGCCTGAACCTCAAGGGCGCCCACCTTGAGGTGCTGTCGGACATGCTCGGCTCCGTCGGGGTCATCGTCGGCGCGATCATCATCACCGTGACCGGGTTCCGGTACGTCGACGCGATCGTCGCGGTGGGGATAGGGCTGCTGATCCTGCCCCGCACCTGGAACCTGATGCGCCAGGCTCTGCGGATCCTCATGGAGGTCGCGCCCCCCGGCATCGACATCATCGCCGCTACCGCTGAGCTCGCCGCCCTGCCTGGGGTCCGGGAGGTCCACGACCTGCACATCTGGACGCTGACCAGCGGGATGGAGGCCGCGACCGTGCACATCGTGGTCGACGACGACGCCACCTGGCACCGCGTGCTGGACCAGACACGTCGGATCCTCACCGAGAAATACGCGGTCACTCACCCCACCATCCAGCTCGAGCCCGCAGACCACGTCGAAGCACCCGTCGGCTTCTGACCAGCGCGCGGAGACGATCCCCGACACGGTGCGCACTGGCGCTGCCACTGCACACCAGGGAATCGAGCTGAAACTCGGCACGGCGTCGTTCTCGTGCCCGGTCGAAGCCGGAGCCTCGCGGGCACTGGGCACCGGTACTCGCGCAGGGCTGAGAGGGACCGGCCCGCCGGCGAAACTGGCGCACCGCGAGACTGCGCTATTATCGCCGCATGCCGATGCTGAGCGACGGATCCCCACCCAGTCCTCCGACGCCTCCTGCGGGCGGAGTGCTGGCGCTGGCACCGGCTGCTGCGTTGTTCCGTTCGCTGTCCGACCCGACGCGTCTGGCTGTGCTGCAGCATCTGGCCAACGGTGAGCATCGGGTGCGGGACTTGACCGAGCACATCGGTCTGGCGCAGAGCACGGTGAGCGCGCACCTGGCATGTCTGAAGGAGTGTGGTCTGGTCGACTCGCGTCCTCAGGGTCGGGCCTCGATGTTCTTCCTGACGACGGGCCCCGAGCTTCTTGCGGTCCTCGCGGCGGCTGAGCGGTTGCTGGACGCGACCGGGCACGCAGTCGAGTTGTGCCCCACTTACGGCCTGGGCCAGACGGTCGGCCAGACCTCGCTGCCCAGGAACACATCGACACACGAGGAGACCACCCGATGAGCGACGACTGCGGCGCCGATCAGACCACCGCCGATGAGATCGATGATGACGACGACGACGACGTCACCAGCATCTGGGGTGTCAGCGAGATCCGCGCTGGTCTCGTCGCGGGTGTGCTCCTGTTGGCCGCCTTCCTGCTCGGGCTGCGTGGTCAGGACGGGTGGGCGCTGGGACTCAATATCGGCGCTCTGGTGGTCGGGGCGAGCACCTTCGTACCAGAGACTCTGAAGAAGCTGGCCCGGGGCAAGATCGGCGTCGGCACTCTGATGACGATTGCCGCTGTCGGGGCGGTGATCCTCGGTGAGTTCGCCGAGGCCGCCACGCTCGCCTTCCTGTACTCCCTGAGCGAGGGCCTCGAGGAGTACTCCCTGGCCAAGACCCGCGGCGGCCTGCGCGCCCTGCTCTCCCTGGTACCCGACGCCGCCACGGTCCGACGCGCCGGAATCGAGCAGGTCATCGACCCGGCCGACCTCGCCGTGGGCGACACCATGCTCGTCAAGCCCGGCGAACGGCTCGCCACCGACGGCACGATCCTCGCCGGCCGCACCTCCCTGGACGTCTCGGCCATCACCGGAGAGTCCATCCCCGTCGAGGCAGGACCCGGCACCCGGGTGTATGCCGGGTCGATCAACGGCACGGGGGTGCTCGAGGTCGAGGTCACGACCACCTCGGAGAACAACTCGCTCGCCCGCATCGTGCACATCGTCGAGACCGAGCAGTCACGCAAGGGCACCACCCAGCGCCTCGCCGACCGGGTCGCCAAGCCGCTCGTGCCCGCCATCATGATCGTCGCCACCCTCATCGCGGTCACCGGCACCCTGCTCGGGGACCCGGGACTATGGATCCAACGGGCGCTGGTCGTGCTGGTCGCCGCGTCCCCATGCGCCCTGGCCATCTCCGTGCCGGTCTCGGTCGTCTCCGCCATCGGGGCCGCCAGCCGATTCGGTGTCCTGATCAAGGGTGGCGCCGCCCTGGAAGCGCTCGGCGCCATCCGCTCGATCGCCCTGGACAAGACCGGCACCCTGACAGCCAACGCCCCCACCGTCGTCGCCGTCGCCACCACCACGGGCCACACCCGCGAGCAGGTCCTCGCCGTCGCGGCCGCCCTTGAGGCGCGCAGCGAGCACCCCCTAGCCCGCGCGATCCTCGCGGCGGTCGACACCGTGCCCGACGCAGCCGACGTCCAGGCGATCCCCGGCGCCGGGCTGACCGGCACCGTCGAGGGTCGAGCCGCGCGGCTGGGCCGCCCCGGCTGGATCACCGCCGGGGACCTGGCCGACCAGGTGCAGCAGATGCAGGAAGCCGGTGCCACCGCCGTTCTGGTCGAGGACGACGGGCAGGTCATCGGCGCGATCGGCGTCCGCGACGAG
>DATAKN010000332.1:0-6326 GCA_036261595.1 Marmoricola sp. | reverse complement strand
GCAGGCCGCGCGACTTCAGCAGGCTGCCGAGGCTGGAGGCGGTGAGTCCCTTGCCGAGCGAGGAGGCAACTCCGCCGGTGACGAACACATGCTTGGTCGGCTGGCTTGATACCAAGGGAGCTCCCGTGGGTGTGGTTCGCGATGGTGCGGATCCGGCTGAGTCGGCGCCCCGTCCAGGGCACCGTTCAGGACATCTCCACGGGGTTCGACCCTATCAAGAACAGCGGACCACCGTCGCAGGACTCACCCGCCGGTCCGCTGTCGAGATCAGTGTGGTGCGCCAGGGAGCACGCCGTCGGCCGCGTGCACGGCACCGAACTGCCCGATCGTCCCACCGGCACGTGCCGCGAGCGCGAGCACTCCCCCGACCTGGCCCATCGCCGTCTCGGCGCTGTCGACGGTCGAGAGCACCTTCGTCGCGGCGGTGTTCGCCCGCAGGGCGCCGATCACACCGCGGCTTCCGGCGGCGCCGGTCGGACCGACGACGACTGCGGGAACCTGCTGACCCAGCGCCTGCAGGATCGTGACCGGGACGGCATTGTCGGCCGCTGCCGCGGTGGTGTCGGCCTCCGGCCCCGTGACGACCAGGACCAGACCCGCGCGCGCACTGATCGGCTGGCTGGCCTTGATCAGGTCGGCGCTCTGCATCCCCGAGATCACGCTGACCGCGGTCGTGTCGTACCCCGCCTGCACCGGCTGGCCGCTCGGTCCGGTGCCGACCGCGCGGGCGAGCAGCGCTCCGAAGCGCTGGTAGCCACTCGCATCAGGGGCCACGGCGACGTCCGGCGTCTGGGTCAGCATCTGGCTGGTGAGCGCTTCGACGAGCTGGCGGCTCGAGGCGCGGGCCAGCGGCTGGGCGAGGTCGACCTGGCCGGTGATCTTGCCCTGTGCGGCCTCCACGCCCGCGCGCAGCTTCGCCACCGTGGCCTGGTCCGCTCCGGGCAGGGTCACGACGACCACCGATCGACCCGCCAGCGCACCGTTCGTCAGCCGCGGTCCGGTGGCAGCGGCGTACGCGTCGGCGAACGAGGCGGTGGCCTCCAGAGTCGAGATCCGGTGCTGCTTGCGGGTCAGCTCGGTCTTCTGCGCGGCCAACTCACGGTCGCGCTCGCTGTTGCTGTGCTGCAGTGGACCGGCGCCGAGGGCGATGCCCAGCGCCAGCAGCAGCACGAGCAGGGAGCCCCGCAGGAGCCAGGGCTTCACCAGTCGCCTCCCGTCGAGTCGGTGCCGCTCACCGGTCGCCTCCCGTCGAGTCGCTCAACCGCCCTGCGACATGCCGGTGCCACCAGTCGTTGCCGATCGGAGTCGCGGCGACCGTGAACGCCAGCACCGCCACCGCCGCGAGGAGGACGACCAGGAGCTGCCAGACGCGCACGCGGCCGGTGTACAGCAGCGGCACCGCGGAGGCCTCCACCACGGATGTTCCGAGCCGCATCCGGGTGAGGACCGTGCTGGCCTGGTCGCTGCGTTCACGGTCGATCAGCGCCTCGAGGGTCGCCGGGTCGCCGACCGGTACGACGAGCCGCGCACCCCCGATGTGGGCCAGCAGCAGAGCGAGGTCGGTGCTCGAGGCACCGGTGGCCGCCGTGTGCATCGGCAGGTTGCGCTTGTCCACCTGCCGGCGGACGTTCTCGTTCGCACCGTGCAGCACGACCTCGCGCGCCCGCCGCAGGACACGGTCCGACGGTGCGCCGTCCGCGCTGAGGACCAGCAGGTCGAGGTGTCGACGCCTGCGCACGAGCAGCTCGGCACCTGCGTCGACGCCGACGAGGACCGGTCGTTGCTCACGGATGAATGTCGCCAGCCTGCGCAGCTCCGCCACTGTCGCCTGCGGACCGACCACCACGACGTTGCGGCCGGCGAACTCGGTTCGGACCTCCGGCAGCCCAGCGCTGTTCAGCAGCACACCCTGCTCCTGACGCAGGAACTCGCTGGCCGTGTGGGCGAAGGTGTCCAGCTGGCTGGCCATTCCGCTGCGGGCCCGGTCCATCCGGTCGTGGACCTCTTCGGCGGTGAGCCGGTGCACGTCGAGCACCGGGGCCTGCTCGTCGTACAGCGCATCGCCCTCCAGACGCAGCACTGTGCCGGCCCTGAGCGCCCGCACCTTCGCCGCCTCGCCCTCGAGCAGCACCACCCCTGCGTCGAGCAAGACCGACGGTCCGAGGTTGGCGAACCGCCCGGAGACGAATTCGGCGGCGTTGAGCACGGCGTACGGCTTGCGCTCGGCGAGCATCCGCGCCGAGGCCGCGTCCAGGTCGCGCCGGTCGATCACGGCCAGGTCACCGGGCTCGACCCGCGTCACCAGCGTGCGGAAGTCGGGATGCGTGCGGACCGTGGCGGACCCTGGAGGCAGGGTTCCGTCACCTCGCCTCCGCGAGCCGAACCTCATGAGGCGAGCCCACGGAGGGCTGCGGTGCGGTAGCGCGCTCCGGTCCGATCGAGGGTGGTCAGGGCGTGGTGTGGGCACAGATTCATGACCCCGGCATCGTCGCCCGCCGTCGACAGCCTCCCGCGGAGGTCAGGTCCTTCGGCGATTGCGACGACGGGCCCAGCGACGGGCCCAGCGACGGGCCCAGCGACGGGCCCAGCGACGGCCCAGCGACGGCCCAGCGACGGCCCAGCGACGGCCCAGCGACCGCTCAGAGCGCCTCCGAGCGCGCCTCGCGGGCCACGTCGAGCAGCTCCTGGGCGTGCGCCATCGCGGTCTCCGACGCCTCCAGGCCGGCGAGCATGCGCGACAGCTCGCGGACCCGGCCCTCCTCCTCCAGGACCTCCAGCCCCGAGGTGGTCACGGTGCCGTCGCTCGACTTCGCAACCACGACGTGGCGATCGGCGAAGGCCGCGACCTGTGGGAGGTGAGTGACCACGAGGACCTGTGAACCACGAGCGAGCGCAGCGAGGCGGCGTCCGATCTCCACCGCTGCCTTGCCACCGACGCCGGCGTCGACCTCGTCGAACACCAACGTCGGGACCGGGCTGGTGCCGGCCAGCACCACCTCGATGGCCAGCATGACCCGGGAGAGCTCTCCCCCGGAGGCACCCTTGTGGAGCGGGCGTGGCTCGCTGCCGGTGTTCGCGGCGAGCAGGATCTCCACCTGGTCGATCCCCGACCCGGTGAACCGCCAGGTGTCGCCGTCGATCTCCAGCCCGTCCGGGTCGGGCGTGCGCCCGACCCTGATCTCGATCCGGGCATGCGGCATCGCGAGCGCCTTCAGCTCCGCACCGACCGCCGACGCCAGCTCGCCGGCTGCCGCCTGCCGCGCCCGCGACAGCTGGTCGGCCAGGCCGGCCAACTGGATGCGCAGCTCGGTTCGCTCGGCCCGCAGCTCGTCGGCTCGCCCTTCGGAGTTGTCCAGGTCCAGCAGACGCTCCGCCGAGGTTTGCGCCCAGTCGAGCACCTCGTCGATGGTCTCGCCGTACTTGCGGGTGAGCGCGGTCAACGCGGCCCGGCGCTCCGAGACGACCGCAAGACGTGCGGGGTCGGTCTCCAGGCCCGTGGCGTACGACGCGACGTCGGCCGCGACGTCGGAGAGCAGGTAGCTGATCTCGGCGACCCGGTCGGCGAGCCGCCCCGCGTCCTCGTCGTGCTCGCGCACCGACTCCAGAGCTCGACGCGCGGCCGCGATGGTGCCGAGCGCGTCAGCGGCGTCGCCGTCGGACGAGAGCGCCTCTCGGGCGACCTCGGCAGCGGCACGCAGCGTGTCGGCGAACCCGAGCCTGGCCTCCTCGTGGGCCAGCGCCACGTCCTCACCGGCCTGGGGGTCGACCGCCTCGATCTCGGCGAGGCCGAGCCGCAGGACGTCGGCCTCGCGCGCACGCTCCCGTGCCGTGCCGACCACGTCGGCGAGCTCGGCCTCGACCTGCCTGAGCGACGCGTGCGCCTGCCCGTAGTGCTGCCGCAGCGCGGCGACGGCCGGGCCCGCGAACCCGTCGACCGCGTCACGCTGCGCCTCGGCCCGCAGCAGCCGGTGCTGGTCGGACTGGCCGTGCACCGCGACCAGCAGGTCGGCCAGGGACTGCAGCGCAGCCACGGGCACCGCAGCCCCGCCGAGGAACGCACGGGACCGGCCCTCGGCCGAGAGTTGCCGCGCGAGCAGGAGCGCGCCTTCCTCGACCTCACCGCCGAACTCGTCGACCTGGGCCGCCACGGCATCGCCGACAGCGACCAGACCCTCGACCCGAGCGACCTTGGCCCCGCTGCGCACAGCGCCGGCGTCGGCCCGAGCGCCCAGCAGCAGCCCGAGCGCCGTGACGAGCATGGTCTTGCCGGCGCCGGTCTCGCCGGTCACCACATTGAGGCCGGGCCCGAGCTCGAGGACCGACTCCTCGATCACGCCCAGCGAGCTGATCCGGATCTCCTCGATCACGGCGCCTCCGCCTTGTGGGACGGCTTGTGGGAGGCTCCATGCGTCGCGGTGCGGCGTCGCTCGCTGGCGCCACGCCAGCCCTCGACCGGGAGGTCGAACTTCGCCACGAGCCGGTCGGTGAACGGCGCCTGGTGCAGGCGGACCAGGTGGAGCGGGTGCCGGCCTCGGCGTACCTCGATCCGTGCGCCGGGCGGCAGGTCCACCGTGCGGCGGCCGTCACACCACAGCACTCCGGCGCCGACGGTCTGGGCAAGCACCTCGACCGCGAGCACGGACCCGGGCGACACCACCAGCGGGCGCGCGAACAGTGCGTGGGCGCTGATCGGCACCATCAGCAGCGCCTCCACGCCGGGCCAGACGACGGGACCACCGGCAGAGAAGTTGTACGCCGTCGAGCCGGTCGGCGACGCGCAGACGACGCCGTCGCACCCCCACCTGCTCAGCGGGCGCCCGTCGACCTCGACGACGACCTCGAGCATGCGCTGCCGCGCGGCCTTCTCGACCGAGGCCTCGTTGAGCGCCCACGTGGACGCAATCAGCTCCTTGCCCTGGTAGACCGCCACGTCGAGCGTGAGCCGGTCCTCGCTCGTGTAGCGGCGGGCCACGATCGCCTCGATCGTGGACTCGATGTCCTCGCTCTCGGCCTCGGCGAGGAACCCCACGTGGCCCAGGTTGACCCCGAGCAGCGGCGTGGACGTTCCGTGGGTCAACTCAGCCGCGCGCAGGATGGTCCCGTCGCCGCCGAGCACGACCACGAGCTCGCAGCCTGCGACCGCGTGCTCCTCCGCGACCAGCTCCACGCCCTCGCCCGGCCCGATCTGGAGGTCCTCGGACTGCTCTGCGAGCACCCGGACGACCAGACCGTGCGCCACGAGGGCGCTGATCACCTGGCGGGCGGCGGCCAGGGCGCCTTCACGCCCGGTGTGGGCCAGCAGGAGGATCCGGCGTACGCCGTCGGCGTCCTTCGAGAGCCCGTGCGTGGTCTCGGTGCGGTGGCTCACGTCTCACAGCCTCTCATCAGGCTCCCCCACACCGCCGGAGCGGCCCACCTCGGCGCTCCGCGCGGCGTTCACCTCGTCGGCAATGTCAGCCGCGGTCACGCCGGCCGGCCCGTGGCGCAGCCAGAGGAAGTACTCCACGTTTCCCGCCGGTCCCGGCAGCGGACTGGTCGTCACCCCGACCGCCCCCCAACCGCGCTGGGCGGCTGCGTCGGCGACGAGGACGACGGCCTCGGCCCGCAGCGCCGGGTCCCGGACCACGCCACCTTTCCCGAGCCGCTCCTTGCCCACCTCGAATTGCGGCTTGACCATCACGACGAGGTCACCGTCGGGCCGGGTGACGCCGGTCAGCGCGTCCAGCACCAGTCGCAGCGAGATGAACGACAGGTCGCCGACGACCAGGTCGACCGTCCCGCCGATCAGCTCGGGAGTGAGCTCACGGATGTTCGTGCGGTCGTGGACGACGACCCTCTCGTCGGACCGCAGCGACCACGCCAGCTGGCCGTACCCCACGTCGACGGCCACGACCTGCGCGGCACCGGCCCGCAGCAGGACGTCGGTGAATCCACCCGTGGACGCGCCGGCGTCGAGGCAGCGACGCCCGGCCACGACGAGACCTCGAGGGCCGAACGCTGCGAGCGCACCCGCGAGCTTGTGGCCACCGCGGCTGACGTAGTCGGGGCGGTCCGGATCGTCGCGGACCACGACGTCGGCGTCGACCGTCACCGCTGTCGCCGGCTTGACCGCGCGTTGACCGTTGACGGTCACCCTCCCCGCGGCGATCAGTTCCGCGCTGTGCTCGCGCGACCGCGCGAGATGCCGGCGGACCAGCTCGGCGTCGAGCCGCAGCCGCCTCACCGCCACCGATCAGCCCTCGCGCGACACCGTGTCGTCGCCCGCGTCCGAGAGTGCGCGTCGCAGCACCTCGTGGGCCTGCTCGAAGGCAGCCACGTGCTCGTCG
>DATAKN010000312.1:0-4437 GCA_036261595.1 Marmoricola sp. | reverse complement strand
CCGGATCGTCGAGTGGATGGTCAAGAAGTTCAAGGACAACAACGGCGTCGACCTCGGCCAGGACAAGATCGCGCTGCAGCGCCTCCAGGAGGCCGCCGAGAAGGCGAAGATCGAGCTGTCCAGCTCCAGCGAGACCACGATCCACCTGCCCTACATCACCCACGGCGAGTCCGGGCCCCTGCACTTCGAGGAGAAGCTCACCCGCTCGGAGTTCCAGAAGCTGACCGCCGACCTGCTCGACCGGACCAAGAACCCGTTCAAGCAGGTGATCAAGGACGCCGGTCTCGACGTCTCGAAGATCGACCACGTCGTGCTGGTCGGTGGCTCCACCCGCATGCCGGCCGTCGCCGACGTGGTCCGCGAGCTCACCGGCGGCAAGGAGCCCAACAAGGGCGTCAACCCCGACGAGGTGGTCGCGGTCGGTGCCGCGCTCCAGGCCGGCGTGCTCAAGGGCGAGGTCAAGGACGTGCTGCTCCTCGACGTCACCCCGCTCAGCCTCGGCATCGAGACCAAGGGCGGCGTGATGACCACGCTGATCGAGCGCAACACGACGATCCCGACGAAGCGGTCGGAGATCTTCACCACCGCCGACGACAACCAGCCGTCGGTCGAGATCAAGGTCGCGCAGGGCGAGCGCCAGATGTGGGCGCAGAACCAGCCCCTCGGCAACTTCGAGCTGACCGGCCTCCCGCCGGCCCCGCGTGGGGTGCCGAAGATCGAGGTCACCTTCGACATCGACGCCAACGGCATCGTGCACGTGTCCGCCAAGGACCAGGGCACCGGCAAGGAGCAGTCGATGACGATCTCCGGCGGCAGCGCGCTGTCGAAGGACGACATCGACCGGATGGTCCGCGACGCCGAGCAGTACGCCGAGGAGGACGCCCGGCGCCGGGAGACCGTGGAGACGCGCAACCAGGCCGACAGCCTCGTCTACACGACCGAGAAGTTCCTCTCCGAGAACGCCGACAAGCTCTCCGACGAGATCAAGACCGAGGTCCAGGCCGACGTCGACGCTCTGAAGAAGCTGCTCGAGGACCAGGACGCCGACAAGGACGCCCTGCAGGCCGCGATCGCGAAGGTGGGCGAGTCCAGCCAGAAGATGGGCGCGGCCATGTATGAGGCTGCCGCTGCCCAGGAGTCGGGCGACGCGTCGGCCGCGTCCGCGAGTGCCGGGAGTGCCGACGACGTCGAGGGTGACGTCGTCGACGCCGAGATCGTCGACGAGCCGGGCGAGGGCGAGGACAAGTGAGCCAGGAGCAGTCCGGCCCCGAGGTCCCCGACCTCGAGACGCCTGACGTGGAGTCGCCGAAGGGGCCGCAGGAGACTGCGGCCCCCACGGAGGCTCCCTCCGAGGGGGCGGCGGAGGCCGCCTCCTCGGAGGCGCCCGGTGAGGGCGAGCCGGCCGACGAGACCGCCGCGCTGCGTCAGCAGCTGGCGGAGCGCACGACCGACCTCCAGCGCCTGCAGGCCGAGTTCCTCAACTACAAGCGCCGCGTCGAGCGCGACCGTGATCTGGTCAGGGAGAACGCCGTGTTCGCGGTGCTCAGCCCCATGCTCGACGTGCTCGACAGCATCGACCGGGCACGGGAGGCGGGCGAGCTCGAAGGCGGTTTCAAGGGTGTTGCCGACCAGCTCGAGCGGATCGTGAACGGCCTGGGCCTGACCAGGTTCGGCGAGCCCGGCGACCCGTTCGACCCCACCCACCACGAGGCGCTGTCGCACGTCGGGGTGGACCCCGAGGTCGACGTGGTCACCTGCAAGCACATCGCCAAGGCCGGCTACCGCATCGGCGACCGCGTCGTACGCGCGGCGCAGGTGCTGGTGGTCGACCCCGAGCCGATCGACTGAGGTGTCGGCAGGCCCCACCACCGAGACATGAGAGAGGGGGGAACCCGTGGCCAGCAACGCCGACTGGGCGAACAAGGACTTCTACAAGGTCCTCGGCGTCGACAAGGACGCTGACGCAGCGACGATCAAGAAGGCCTACCGCAAGCTCGCGCGGGAGCACCACCCCGACTCGCGGCCGGGTGACAAGGCCGCCGAGGAGCGCTTCAAGGAGGTCGCCGAGGCCTACGACGTCGTCGGTGACGCCGAGAAGCGCAAGGAGTACGACCAGATGCGCTCGATGTTCGCCGGCGGCTTCCCCGCGGGCGGGCACGAGGGCTTCGGGTTCCCCGGCGGCTTCGGCGGCACCACCGGCGGTGCCGGCGCCGGCGGGTTCGACATCTCCGACCTGTTCGGCAATCTCTTCGGCGGCGGCGGAGGTGGCGGGCGCGGCGGTGGTCGCCGGGCGGCCCGGGGCGCCGACCTCGAGACCGAGGCGACGATCGACTTCGACGACGCCGTCGAGGGCACCACGGTCGCGCTCCGGATGTCCTCCGACGCTCCCTGTGAGACCTGCAAGGGCACCGGTGGCAAGCCGGGCACGCGCCCGCACGTCTGCCCGACCTGCGACGGCGCCGGCATGGTGGTCAGCAACCTCGGCGGTGCGTTCTCGATGAACGAGACCTGCCCGACCTGCCACGGCCGCCAGCTGGTGTACGACGAGAGCTGCCCGACGTGCCACGGATCGGGTCGCGGGCGGTCCAGCCGGACGCTCCAGGTCCGGATCCCGGCTGGGGTCAAGGGCGGTCAGCGGATCCGGCTGAAGGGCAAGGGCGCCCCCGGTGAGCACGGCGGCCCGGCCGGCGACCTGTTCGTCACCGTCCACGTGCGCCACCATGCGCTGTTCGGCCGCAAGGGCGACAACCTCACGCTCACCGCCCCGGTGACCTTCGACGAGGCCGCCCTGGGCGCCGAGATCAAGGTGCCGACGCTCAACGGCACCCCCGTGACCCTCCGCATCCCGGCGGGCACGCCCAACGGTCGGGTGTTCCGCGTGCGCGGCCGCGGCGTCGTGCGCAAGGACGGCCACAAGGGCGACCTGCTCGTCACGGTCGAGGTGCAGGTGCCGCCGGATCTCAACGACGCCGCCCGCGAGGCGGTCAGTGCCTACCGTGAGGCCACCGCCGGGCAGAACCCACGCGCGGCCCTGTTCGAGAGGAGCAGCTGATGCCTCGCTCCACGCCGCGTCAGCCGCGACAGCCCGGGCCGAACACTCCCGTGTACGTCATCAGCGTCGCGGCCGAGCTCACCGGCCTGCACCCCCAGACGTTGCGCCAGTACGACCGCGCCGGCCTGGTCTCGCCCGGCCGCACCGGTGGCGGTGGCCGGCGGTACTCCCTCAACGACATCGAGCTGCTGCGTGAGGTCGCCGAGCTGACCGCGGCCGGCATCGGCCTGGAAGGCGTACGCCGGATCCTCGCGCTGGAGAACCAGGTCGCGGCGCTGCGGGCCCGCAACGGCGAGCTGCAAAGCCAGAACCGCGAGCTGCGTTCGGCGCTCGACTCGGCGCTCGCGGCACTGGCGGAGCGGCGGCCCAACCTTCCCGCCCTGCGGCCGCGAGGCAGCCTGCACCTGTTCGGGTGATCTCGGACACGCCGTCCGCGGGGTGTGCGCGCGGGCGCGATCGCGTGCCAGTGACCGGCGTCGCACTCAGCCGTTAGTGTCAGCGACGGCCCATGCGGGCCGCGGTGACGACAGAGTGGGGCATCGCAGTGGCGGCATTCGAGATCGACTGGTTGTTCTCGGACGTCGACCTGCACGGGTGGATCCACATCGCCACGATCCCCGTGTTCACCGGCGTGATCGGCTGGCTGATCAACTGGACCGGCGTGATCATGCTGTTCGCTCCCGTCCAGTTCCACGGTGTCGAGGTGCCCGGCCTGCGCCAGCTCTCCCGTGTCCTGCCGCGCAAGGTGCAGGAGGTGCCGGGGTTCCTGCAGGGCGGCATCGGCTGGCAGGGCATCGTGCCGGCGCGCGCAGCCAAGATGGGCAGCATCGCGGTGGACAAGGCGATCGCCAAGCTCGGCACCCCGGCCGAGTTCTACCGCCAGCTCGAGCCGGACCGGATCGCCGAGCACATCGTGTCGGTGTTCGAGCCGGAGATGCCCGCGATGATCGAGGAGATCATCGCCCGCGAGCACCCCAGCCTCTGGCGCGATCTGCCGCGCCCGGCCCGGCAGGCGATCATCGCTCGCGTGCAGGCCCAGCTGCCGACCGTCGTACGCGGCATCACCGACGAGATCGGCGTGCACATCGACCAGCTGCTGGACCCGAAGGTCATGGTGATCGAGCACTTCCGCGCGAACCCGGCGCTGGTCGTGCGGATCTTCCGCGACTTCGGCCAGCGCGAGCTGAACCTCATGGTGGCCTTCGGGTTCATCTTCGGGTTCCTGCTCGGCATCCCGGTGGCGATCGTCGACCACTGGTTCGGCCTGTGGTGGCTGCTCCCGGTCCTCGGCGTGCTCGTCGGCTGGACCACCAACGCCCTGGGCATGTGGCTGATCTTCGAGCCACCCGAGCCGCGTCGCATCCTCGGGATCAAGGTGCACGGGC
>DATAKN010000315.1:0-3732 GCA_036261595.1 Marmoricola sp. | reverse complement strand
AGCCGGGTGCGCATGTTGCCGCCCATCTTCCCGAGCCCGACGAGTCCGATCTCCATGCTCAGCCTTTCGACGTGGTGGTCAGGAGAGCAGGCGGCGCGGCATCAGCAGGTAGCGGAAGTCGGCGTCTGCCTCTCCGTCTTGGGAGTCCACTCCCGAGAGTACGACGGGCTTGGAGGCGGTCGTGAAGGCCAGCTCGACGAAGGGAGCCTCGAGAGCGGTGAGGCCGTCGAGCAGGAACTGCGGGTTGAATCCGGTCGTGAGGTCGTCTCCGGTGACGCTGGCCTCGATCGACTCGCTCGCCATGGCTTCCTCGCCGGAGCCGGCGTCGAGGGTCAGGACGGAGTCGGCGAACGACATCTGCACCGCCGTGTTGCGCTCGGCGACCAGCGACACCCGCTTGACCGCGTCGATGAGCACGGCACGGTCGACCCGAGCCACGGTCAGGTGCTCGCTGGGGAACAGCGACCGCACCTTCGGGAACTCGCCGTCGAGCAGGCGGGTCGTCGTACGCCGGATGCCGCCGCCGGCGGAACCCTCGAACCCGATGATGCCCTCGCCGCTGCCGGAGGACGACAGCGCAATCGAGATCTCCGAGCCGCCGGTGAGGGACTTCGCGGTGTCGGCCAGCACCTTGGCCGGGACGAGCGCGGCCGCGGAGAGGTCGGGCACCGCCGGATCCCACTCGAGCTCGCGCTGGGCCAGGCGGAACCGGTCGGTGGCGAGCATGGAGATCGTCGAGGCGTCCATCTCCAGCCGTACGCCGGTGAGCACGGGCAGCATGTCGTCGCGGCCAGCCGCCGTCACCGCCTGGCCGACGGCGTGCGCGAACAGCTCGCTCTTGACCTTGCCCCGCGACTCGGGCATCACCGGCAGAGTCGGGTAGTCCTCGACTGGCATCGTCTGCAGGCTGAACCGGGCCGAACCACAGGTGAGCGTCACCTTGGGGCCGTCGACGGTCATCTCGACCGGCTTGTTGGGCAGGCTGCGGCAGATGTCGGCGAGCAGGCGGCCCGAGACCAGTGCGCGACCCTCGGCGGAGACGTCGGCATTGAGCGTCGCCCGGGCCGAGGTCTCGTAATCGAAGGTGGACAGCTGCAGGCCGTCGGCACCGTCGATGGAGCCGGCTTCGATCAGCAGGCCGGCGAGCACCGGAGCACTCGGACGCAGGGGGAGGGCACGGGCCGTCCAGGCCACGGCGTCTGCCAGGACGTCACGCTCGACGCGGAACTTCACGGGTGTTGCCTCCTGCTGGTGGGGTCGGTGTGCCCGGCCGAGGTCGACGATGTGCGGTCGGTGTGCGACCGGTCTCCATGGTGCGCCCTGCGGAGTGGGGGAAGAGCATCCTGCCACGGGAAGGGGAGCCGGGTCAGGAAGTCGGTGGTTGTCCCCAGGGCGGTAGAACCCCGGTGGTGGATCGACGAAGGAGCCAATTGAAGATCTCGTCGTAGTCGTAGGGCCGGTGGATGCTGTGGAGAACTCACGTCATCGCAGGCCACCGACCAATTCTCGATCCCCAGGCCCTGTGGATCAGATGTGGAGCGACGGCATCGGCGTGTGACCTTCGCGGCGGGATGTGATTCGCGCGGGCAATTCGTCCACAAGTACTCCCCGTGTGATTCCACGAGATCGGCCCGACAAGTCACATGTCTTCAGGCCTGCTTGGCCTGCTGCTTGATCCTCATGGTGAGCTCGTTGACCGTCTTGTACACGGTCTGGCGCTCGGCGAGGTCCTTGCGGATACGTCGCTCGGCGTTCATCACCGTGGTGTGGTCCCGGCCGCCGAACTGCTGGCCGATCTTGGGCAGCGAGAGGTCGGTCAGCTCGCGGCACAGGTACATGGCGATCTGCCGGGCGGTGACCAGGGCACGCGTCCGGCTCGGTCCGCAGAGGTCCTCGATGCTGAAGGAGTGGTACGACGCGGTCTGGGCGATGATCAGGCCGGCGGTCACCTGCGGCTCGCCACCTTCGGGGATCAGGTCCTTGAGCACGATCTCCGCCAGGGTCAGGTCGACCTCCTGGTGATTGATGCTGGCGAAGGCAGTGACGCGGATCAGCGCGCCCTCGAGCTCGCGGATGTTGGTCTGGATCCGACTCGCGATGAACTCCAGCACATCAGCGGGCGCGTGCAACCGGTCGGCGGCCGCCTTCTTGCGCAGGATCGCGATCCGGGTCTCGAGGTCGGGAGGCTGCACGTCGGTGAGGAGGCCCCACTCGAACCGGTTGCGCAGGCGGTCCTCGAGCTGGGTCAGCCGTTTCGGCGGTCGGTCCGAGCTGATCACGATCTGCTTGTTGGCGTTGTGCAGCGTGTTGAAGGTGTGGAAGAACTCCTCCTGCGTCTGCTGCTTGCCCTCGAGGAACTGGATGTCGTCGATGAGCAGCACGTCGACATCGCGGTAACGGCGCTGCAGGGCGGCGGTGTTCGCATCCTTGATCGCGTTGATGACGTCGTTGGTGAACGCCTCGGAGGACACGTACCGGATCTTCGCCCCCGTGTACAGGCTGCGCACGTAGTGCCCGATCGCGTGCAGCAGGTGGGTCTTGCCCAGGCCCGAGTCGCCGTAGACCAACAGCGGGTTGTAGGCCTTGCCCGGCGCCTCGGCGACCGCCACCGCGGCGGCGTGGGCGAACCGGTTGGAGGACCCGATCACGAAGGTCTCGAAGGTGTAGCGCGGGTTGAGCGGGCTGTCCGGGATACCTGTGGTCAGCGAAGCCGCACCCATTTGGATATTTGTCGACAAATGGTTTTGTTGATTGAGCGGGATCACCGGCTGCTGAGGTGGCTCGGGCAACGACTCCGGGAACACCGCCGGCTCGGTCCGGGTCATCGCGGTGTCCGGGCTCGAGAGCGGGTCGTGCTCAGGACCGCCCTCGGGGCCGCCCTCCGCGGGCGCGAGCGTGTCGTCGACCGAGACCGCGATCCGGATCGGGCGGTTCAGGCTGTCACTGAGCGCGTCCTCGAGGCGGGTACGCAACCGGCCCTCCAGCTGGCTGCGGGTGAACTCGTTGGGTACGGCGATCACCGCGGTCGACTCCGCCAGCATCACCGGCTTGCTCGACGCCAGCCAGACACGCTGGTTGGGAGCCAGACTGTCCAGGATCGCGGGCCACAGGACATCGAGTTCTCGGCCGTTCGCTGCTGGTGGCTCCACGCGCGTCTCGCGCTCCCCTCGTCGAGACGCCGGGCGCGCGGAGAGGCCCACGCGGTTCACGTCTGGTGGTTGCACTTGTGTCGATCCACACCTTTGTCCACAGGGTGTGCAAGGCGCAAACCGAGGGTCAGAACGCGCTCGCGAGGCCCGAGTCCGGTGTGTCCGGTGCCCGGGACGCTAACAACCGCAGCGGTTGCGAGCAACCGGTTCTCCACAGGTTGTGCGATTCTGCCGGCGTGTCGTCGCCACACGCACGTGGACGGCTGCCAAGATCACGGGTTCGGCACTCGTGCAGCTGCCCGGAGCGCGGGCTCCGGTCCCGAATTGACCCTGTGAGCGCTGGCCACGTACCGTTCGTAGGTCGAAACCGGTTCGACCGGTGCCGCATGTTCACGACCGGACGCTCCTGCTGCCGCCGCCCCGGCGGTGCACGGTGTCCGATGCGCGGGCAGGCGGTGCCAGTTGTTCTGCTGACTGGCGACGTCCTGCGTCGTGCGAGCCGGTGCGTGAACTGATCCCAACAACTCGTCGGAGATGAGCTCGTGAGCAAGCGTACGTACCAGCCGAACAACCGTCGCCGTCA
>DATAKN010000308.1:0-7796 GCA_036261595.1 Marmoricola sp. | reverse complement strand
GATCGTGCGCGACGCGCGCACATCAGCGCCGACCGGCGTCTCCGATTCCGTGTCCAGTGCGGCCTCGGCCTGGGCGAAGATCCTGCGCGCCTCGTCCTCGGACGCCGCGCGCCTCAGCACCCGCTTCCACGGCTCGCCCTCGCCGGCGGGCGCCTTGAAGTACACCTGGTACTTGTTGGTGCCCGCGCCGGGGGCGTAGAGACGCACCCTCCACGGCCGCGTGCTGGCGCCGAGAGTGCGCGGCTTGCCCTGTGCGAGCAACTTCGGCTGAGAACGCGTCGCCACGAGACCTCCTACGCTGGAGGAACCATCGTACGCTGGTTTCGTGCATCACTCTCGTGCATCACTCGGAGAAAAGTGATGCACGTGCCACTCGTCAGGAGTCACAGGAATGGCCAACCGGCTCGCCAACGCAACCAGCCCCTATCTCCAACAACATGCAGGTAATCCCGTGGATTGGTGGGAGTGGGGACCCGAAGCGTTCGAGGAAGCAAGGCGCCGTGATGCACCAATTCTCTTGTCCGTCGGGTACGCCGCCTGCCACTGGTGCCACGTGATGGCCCACGAGTCCTTCGAGGACGAGGCGACGGCGGCGTACCTCAACGAGCACTTCGTCAGCATCAAGGTCGATCGGGAGGAACGACCCGACGTCGACGCGGTCTACATGCAGGCGACGGTCGCCACGACCGGCCACGGCGGCTGGCCGATGACCTGCGTGCTCGACCACGAGGGCCGCCCGTTCTTCGCCGGCACCTACTTCCCCGATCAGCCGCGACACGGGCAGCCAAGCTTCCGCCAACTGCTGACCGCGATCACCGACGCCTGGCACGAGCGACGCGGCGACGTGGAGAGCACCGCTGCCAACATCGCCGCACACCTGGCGGCCGGCGACGCGCTGGCGGGAGCGGCTCCGATCGACCGCCGGGTGCTCGACGCGGCGGTCGACACGATGGTGCGCGAGTTCGACCGGGCGAACGCGGGCTTCGGCGGAGCGCCGAAGTTCCCGCCCTCGATGTTGCTGGAGTTCCTGTTGCGCACGGGGCGAGACGACGCCGGCGACATCGCGGCGAGCACGCTCACCGCGATGGCCCGGGGCGGCATCTACGACCAGCTCGGCGGCGGGTTCGCGCGTTACTCGGTCGACGCCCGCTGGGTGGTGCCGCACTTCGAGAAGATGCTCTACGACAACGCTCTGCTTCTCGGCGCCTACACGTCGTGGTGGGCGGTGAGCGACGAGCCGCTCGCGCGCCGGATCGTCGTCGAGACAGGCGACTTCCTGCTGAACGAGCTGCGCACGGACGAGGGCGGGTTCGCCTCGGCGCTCGACGCGGACTCCGAGGGCGCCGAGGGCACCTACTACGTCTGGACGCCGGCCCAGCTGACCGAGGTGCTCGGTGAGGACGACGGCGCGTGGGCTGCCGAGCTCTTGTCGGTGAGCGCTGCGGGGACCTTCGAGCACGGTTCGTCGGTGCTGCAGCTGCGCGCGGACCCCGACGACCTGGGGCGGTGGGAGCGCGTGCGGGCGGCTCTCCTGCAGGCGCGGTCGAAGCGTGAGCGGCCGGCGCGTGACGACAAGGTCGTTGCCGCGTGGAACGGGTTGGCGATCGCGGCGCTGGCCCGAGCCGGCGGCGTGCTCGATGAGGACCGCTTCCTGCAGGCCGCGCTACGTGCCGGGGAGCTGTTGTGGAGTCTGCACGTGGTCGACGGCCGACTGCTGCGGGTTTCGCGCCAAGGCGCGGCCGGGACGCACGCCGGCGTACTGGAGGACTACGGGTGCGTGGCCGACGGGTTCCTGGCACTGGCCGAGGCGACCGGTGACGGCGTCTGGGTGGAGCGGGCCGGCCTCCTGCTCGACGTCGCGCTCGACCGATTCGGCGCGGACGACGGCGGCTTCCACGACACCGCGTCCGACGCCGAGACCCTGATCACCCGGCCGCGGGACCCCTCCGACAACGCGAGCCCGTCCGGCCAGTCCGCCACCACCGCCGCCCTGCTCCGGTACGCCGCGTTGACCGGCTCGGGTCGTCACCGCGATGCCGCGGAGGCGGCGCTCGCGTCGGTCCGGCGGCTGGCGGAACGGGCACCACGCTTCGCCGGCTGGTCCTTGGCTGCCGCAGTGTCCGCCCTGGACGGTCCGAAGGAGATCGTCGTGGTGTCCCCGCCGGGCGACCCGGTGGGCGCCGAGCTCGCCGATCGTGCGCGGCGGAGCCTCGGGTCGGTCGTGCTGGTCGTCCCGCCGGGCAGCGGGGGCATCCCGCTGCTCGAGGGCCGCGACCTGGTCGACGGCCGCGCTGCGGCGTACGTGTGCCGGGGGATGGTCTGCGAGCGGCCGGTCACCGACCCGGCGGAGCTCGTGCCGTGAGGCTGCCACTCGATCCCGTCAGCAAGGAGCCGCGACGCTTCTACGACGGGGGAGTCGACGCCGACCCGCAGGCGGATCCACCGCGTCCCGGCGTACCGCCCGACCCGGGTGCCGACGCAAGGATCCTGCTGCAGCGGTTGACCGAGGCTGGGCGCGAGGAGTTCGCGATGGAGCGACGGATCGCCTACCGCGACCGGCACCTCGGCGAGCTGCTCGTGCCGCGCGTGACGAGGACCTTCCGGACCGACCTGACCTCGGTGCCCGCGCTGTTCACCTGGCTCGTGCCGAAGACCGGCCAGCACCTGCCGGCCACGCTGCTGCACGACGGGCTGGTGCACCCTCCCGGAGACGTCACCTACGTGTCCACCGAGGGTCACGTGGTGCTGCGTCCGGAGGCCGACCGGGTGCTGCGCGACGCGATGGCCGATGCCGGCACCAGGCTGATCCGGCGCTGGCTGGTGTGGTCGGCGGTCACCACCGCCACGATGCTCAGCGGTGCGGGCACGGGCTGGTCGGCGTCGCAGGCCCGCCGCTACCGGGCGACCGCGGCCCTCACGGTGCTCGTCGTGGCGCTCCTCGGTGTCTGGGCCACGCTCGACCTGTTCGACGTCCGCGGCGTCCCGGGTCTGCCCTGGATGGGCGACCGGCCCTGGTACGCCGAGCTGGCCGGTGGGCTTTCCGGCGCGGTCGTCGTACCGCTGGTGCTCGCGCTGCTGTGGGGCCCGTTCCGGATCGCCGGCGCGGTGGTCGGCGTGACGCTGGCGGTCCTGCTGCACGTCACATTCGTGTTGGTCCTGCTCACGGCGTTGTACCGGGCGCTCGAGTGGCTGACCGCTCGGACTCCCGCCGTGGCCCTGGCCCTGCTCGGCGCGGTCACGGCTCTCGCCGTCGTGGTGTTCATCGGCCTGATCGCCTGAGCGAGGGTGGTGCCGGGCTAGTGCAGCTCGTGGTCCGTGCGGGCGCCTGAGCGCTCGTCGTCCGGCCCGGTGGTGAAGAACGAGAACGTGCCGTCGGTCTCCAGCACGCACAGCTCGACCTCGCGCAGGCTCCGGATGCCCTGCTTGCGGCAGGCCTCGAACACGTCGTCCATGGTCATCCGCTCGCCCTCGAGCACGTCCAGCACCGGCTCGCCGTCGCGCACGACGATCCGCGGGACGCCGGCCAGGACGGGCCGCGTCGCCGGCACCCGGTAGCCCAGGCGTGCCAGGGCGACGCCTGCCAGGGCGAAGGTCGACACGGCCAACACGGCAGCGGTGAGCGAGTAGTCCTCCTGCACGACGCCCTGACTGACCAGGTCGCCGACGGTGACCAGCAGGATGAGGTCGAACGCGGAGAGCTGGCCCACCTCGCGCTTGCCGCTGACCCGGATCACCAGCCACAGGACGAGGAACACGACGACCGAGCGGATCACGATGTCCATCAGGGCATCCTCCAGCTGTGGAAGGTGACCGACGCGACGTCCGCCTTCTCCTCGCGCAGGGAGACCCTGCAGTCCTCGACCTCACCGAACTGCCCCGGTGCCGAGCGGGCGTCGAGGCTCACCTCGAAGGTGTGTCCCTCGGGCGGGTCGAACTCGTACTCCAGCCGGCTGGCGTCACCGGTCTCCTTCGACGGGTTGGGGTACCAGTTCTGGAAGTCGAGGTCGTCGAAGAGGTCGTCGCACAGCGCGAGCCGGATCGGGCCGTCGAAGCCGGCCTCGGACGTGACCCGGATGTGCAGGGGCGCGGGCTGCCCCGCTCGGCTGATCGCGGGGTAGGTCACCATCAGGACCTTGTCGCCGCCGGACGCGCTGGTGGAGGTGGTGCGGGTCCCGAGGAGGCCGGTGGCACCGGCGACGACGACCACGAGCAGCAGCAGCAGGCCGGCCCGCACCCACCAGCGCTCGGCTGCGCCACGCGACGTGTCCGGGACGTCCGCGGCCGTGGATTGCTCGTCTGTGGCCACGCGCGCAGCGTAGGTCCCGGCGCACGGATCCGCGGGTCGGCTCGCCGTACCGCGGCCTGGGTCACATGTGTCCGGTGTCGAGGTAGCGCTGGTGCCAGCTGAGCGCCTCGTCGAGCAGGTGCGGGGTGTGCCGCGCGTCGGGGCGAGCCTGGTCGGCCCGTTCGACGTAGTCGAGGAGCGCGTCGCGGTACTCCGGGTGCGCGCAGCGCTCGATGATGCGCGTCGCCCGGGCCCGCGGGGACAGCCCCCGCAGGTCGGCCAGACCCTCTTCGGTGACGAGCACGTGCACGTCGTGCTCGGTGTGGTCGACGTGGCTGGCCATCGGCACGATCGAGGAGATCGCCCCGCCCTTGGCCGTCGATGGGGACATGAAGAAGTTCAGGAACGCGTTGCGGGCGAAGTCGCCGCTGCCCCCGATGCCGTTCATCACGGCGCTGCCCATCACGTGGGTGGAGTTGACGTGCCCGTAGATGTCGGCCTCGATCATCCCGTTCATCGCGATCACCCCCAGCCGGCGCACCAGCTCGGGGTGGTTGGAGATCTCCTCGCTGCGCAGGAGCACCCGGCCCTTGTAGCGGTCGATCTGCTCCATGAACCGGGCGACGCCCTCGCTGGACAGGCCGAACGAGGTGGCCGACGCGAACCGCAGCGTGCCCGAGTCGAGGAGGTCGAGCATGCCGTCCTGGATCACCTCGGTGAACGCCACCAGGTCTCGGAACGGGCTCTCGTCGAGGCCGGCGAGCACCGCGTTGGCGACGTTGCCGACGCCTGACTGCAGCGGCAGCAGGTCCTTCGGCATGCGGCCCGCGGAGACCTCGTACTGGAGGAAGTCCACGATGTGCCCGGCGATCGCCCGGGAGTTGTCGTCGGGCATCGTGAACATGGTGTTGCGGTCGGGCGCCCGGGTCTCGACGACGGCCACGACCTTCCGCGGGTCGACGCGGAGGTAGGGCTCGCCGATCCGCGCGGTCGGGTCCGTCAGCGGGATCGGCAGCCGGTGCGGGGGAAGCGCGGTCTTGTAGTAGATGTCGTGGAAACCCTCGAGCTCGCGGGGCTGCCAGTGGTTGACCTCGAGGATCACCCGGTCGGCCTGGTCGAGCCAGGTCTTGTTGTTGCCGACCGAGGTGCTGGGCACGAGCAGGCCATCGGGAAGTGCGGCGACCACCTCCACGACGGCGACGTCGAGCTTGCCGAAGAAGCCGAACCACATCTGCTGGGCAGAGTGGCTGAGGTGGGCGTCGACGTACTCGACCTCACCGCGGTTGATCTCGCGTCGCAGCACGGGGTCGGAGTTGTAGGGCATCCGCCGGGCGATGCCGTGCGCCTCGGCCAGGATGCCGTCGGCGTCCGGCGCCGTCGAGGCCCCGGTCCACAGCCCGATCCGGAACTCCTCGCCGTGACCGTGGGCGTGGTGCATCCGCGCGGCCAGGGCGCTGGGCACGGCCTTGGGGTAGCCCGCTCCCGTGAATCCGCTCATGCCGACGTTGTCGCCGTTGCGGATCAGCGCCGCTGCGGCCTCGGCCGAGGTGATCCGGGCGGACAGGACCGGGCAGGTGACGCGGGAGCTCACCCGTGCATCATCGCAGGCGGTACGTCGCGATCGAGGCGGCGACGTAGTGGCACACGAACGCGGCGATCGTGAGCACGTGGAAGATCTCGTGGAAGCCGAACCAGGCCGGGAACGGGTCGGGCTTCTTCAGTCCGTATACGAGGCCACCCAGGGTGTAGAGGCCGCCGCCGACCGCGACCAGGACGATCACGTCCGTGCCACCCGAGGCGAAGTCGTGGGCGTAGAAGATGGCCGCCCAGCCGAGGGCGACGTAGATCGGCACGTACAGCCAACGGGGCGCGTCGATCCAGAAGACACGGAAGACGACGCCCAGGATCGCGCCGGACCACACCAGCACCAGCAGGCCGGTCTGCGCCGCGCCGTGCAGCAGGATGATCGTGAAGGGCGTGTAGGAGCCGGCGATCAGCAGGAAGATGTTGGCGTGGTCGAACCGGCGTAGCACCTCCCAGGTGCGCCGGGACCAGTTGCCTCGGTGGTAGATGCCGCTGACGGTGAACAGCAACAGGGCGGTGCCCGCGAACATCGCCGATCCGACGCGGGTGGCGAGCGTCGGGGACAGCACGATCAGGACGATGCCGGCGGCGAGCGCCAGCGGGGAGAACGAGGCGTGCAGCCAGCCGCGCAGCTTCGGCTTGACCTGGTCCATCTTCTCGCGCACGGCCTCCGCGGCCTCGTGGGAAGCGTGCGCCGCCTTCTCCGTGAGGTGCGGCTGATGATCCATGCGCTCAGGTTACGGGACCGTAGGTTGGCGCGCGCACCGGCTCCGCATTCCGGTGCGGCACGGGTCGCGGCGGTAGCCTGACCCGGTGGCCGACTGGAAGGAAGCAGTGCGCAGGGTGCTCTACCCGGCGTACGAGGCGCGCGTCGTACGCCGACTCCCGGCCGACCGGCTCCCCAAGCACGTCGGGGTGATGCTCGACGGCAACCGTCGCTGGGCCCGCGCCGTCGGTGCCGACACGGCCCAGGGGCACCGGGCGGGTGCGGCCAACATCGAGCCGCTGCTCGGCTGGTGCGAGGAGATCGGCGTCGAGGTCGTCACCCTCTGGCTGCTCTCCACCGACAACCTGAACCGCCCGGCAGCCGAGCTCGAACCGCTGCTCGGCATCATCGGCGACGCGGTCGAGACGCTCGCCGAGCAGCGCCGCTGGCGGCTGCACCCCGTCGGGTCGCTCGACCTGCTGCCCGCCGAGATCGCCGAGCGGCTCAAGGCCGCGGCCGAGTCGACGCGCGACGTCGACGGGCTGCTGGTCAACGTCGCGGTTGGGTACGGCGGTCGCCGGGAGATCGCCGATGCCGTGCGGTCGCTGCTGATGGAGCAGGCCGCGCAGGGCCACACGCTCGAGGAGCTCGCCGAGGTGATCGACGTCGAGCACATCGCCGAGCACCTGTACACCAAGGGCCAGCCCGACCCCGACCTGGTCATCCGTACCAGCGGCGAGCAGCGGCTCGGAGGCTTCCTGCTCTGGCAGAGCGCACAGAGCGAGTTCTACTTCTGCGAGGCCTACTGGCCGGACTTCCGCCGCGTCGACTTCCTTCGCGCGGTCCGCGCCTACGCCCAGCGCGAGCGCCGGTTCGGCACCTGAGGCCCGCCTCCAGTGGTCGGGGCGCGAGTGCCCATGCCCGGTGGTTGAGGTGGAAGTCAGCGTCTGGTGGTTCAAGGCGGCATCCGGTGGTTGGGGCGAGAGCGCCAGCGAGCCTCGAAACCCCCCGGGGCACCGGTCCGTGCGTTCACAACTTCGTCATCCCGCGTTCGGGCGTGTCGGGGCGGATCGGTCGGGATGCGGCCGTACTTTTTCGGTTAGTGGTCGCGCCGCCGCGGCCGCTCCGGGAGGCGAAGTTCGTGAGCGATCACGGCCACTGCATCAGCGAGGGTCGGCACTCAGACCCGTGCTGCTCGTCCCGGTCCAGGCACTACTGCTG
>DATAKN010000261.1:0-3157 GCA_036261595.1 Marmoricola sp. | reverse complement strand
GTGTCGTACATCGAGAAGGCCCAGGCCGCCGCCTGAGTCGTCCCCTCCGGGAGGAACCGCACGATGAGCCGTAGAAGAGTGGTCGTGACCGGGCTGGGCCTGACCAGCCCGCTCGGCGGAGACGTCACCAGCACCTGGGATGCCCTGGTCGCCGGCAAGTCCGGCGTCCGGCACCTGACCGAGGACTGGGCACAGGATCTGCCGGTGCAGATCGCCGCCACGGCGGCGGTCGACCCGACCGACGTGCTCGACCGGGTCAAGGCCCGGCGGCTCGACCGGTCGGCCCAGTTCGCCATGGTGGCTGCCATGGAGGCCTGGGCCGACTCCGGCCTCGCTGACGGCGGAGTCGACCCCGAGCGGCTCGGCGTCGCGATGGCATCCGGCATCGGTGGCGTGACCACCCTGCTGGCCAACTACGACGCGCTCAAGGAGAAGGGCCCCCGTCGGGTGTCGCCCCTCGCCGTGCCGATGCTGATGCCGAACGCGCCGGCCGCCAACATCGGCCTGTACGTCGGGGCGAAGGCGGCCGTGAACACGCCGGTCTCCGCGTGCGCCTCCGGCAACGAGGGCGTCGCGCTGGCCACCGACCAGATCCGCCTCGGCCGCGCTGACGTCGTGCTGGCCGGTGGCACGGAGGCGGCGATCCACCCGCTCCCCATCGCGGCATTCGCCAACATGATGGCGCTGTCGAAGACCGGCAGCGGGGAGTCGGACACCGACCCCACCGCCGTCTCTCGTCCCTGGGACACCGCCCGTGACGGCTTCGTCCTCGGCGAGGGCGCCGGGGTGCTGGTCCTCGAGGAGCTCGAGCACGCACGGGCCCGGGGCGCCACGATCTATGCCGAGGTGCTCGGCGCCGGCATCACCGCCGACTCCCACGACATCGCCCAGCCCGACCCGGAGGGCCGCGGTGGGTCCCGGGCGATCCTGCGCGCGCTCGAGGACGCCGGCATCTCACCGGGCGACGTGGCGCACGTCAACGCGCACGCCACGTCGACGCCCCAGGGCGACATCGCCGAGGGCCTGATGATCCACGCGACGCTCGGCAAGTACGCCGACGAGGTGGTCGTCACCAGCACCAAGTCGATGACGGGCCACCTGCTCGGCGGCGCCGGTGCGCTCGAGTCGATCGCCACCGTCCTGGCGATCCACCACCGGGCGTCGCCCCCGACGATCAACCTGGACCACCTCGACCCGGCGGTCGAGCTCGACATCCCGACCACGGCCCGTGAGCTGCGGTCGGGGGACATCGCGGCGCTCAACAACTCCTTCGGCTTCGGCGGCGCCAACGTCGCCGTGGCGTTCGGGAGCATCTGACATGGATCACGCCACGAAGCTGCACGCTGTGGTCCCTCCTGAGCCTGTCGAAGGGCTCGCACTCCCGCGGGGGTCCCGATGACTCAGGCACTCGAGAAGCCGGTCTCGACAGGCTCGACCGTCGGCGGTGACAAGCCGCCCCGCGAGGAGGACCCTCGGCACCCGCTCCAGCGCCTGGCGGCCCTGTTCGACGACGGTAGGTTCGAGCCACTCTCCGCGATCGACGACTCCGGCATGCTCGCGGCGATCGGCCGGGTCAAGGGCCAGACCGCGGTCGCGTTCTGCTCCGACCCGACCGTCATGGGCGGTGCCATGGGCAACGACGGCTGCAAGGTCGTCGTCGCCGCGTACCAGCGCGCCCTGACCGATCGGGTGCCGATCATCGGCCTGTGGCACTCAGGCGGCGCCCGCCTGGCCGAGGGCGTGCTGTCGCTCGACGCCGTCGGCCGGATCTTCCACGCCATGACCAAGGCGTCCGGGGTGATCCCGCAGGTCTCCGTGGTGCTCGGCGCCGCGGCCGGCGGAGCGGCGTACGGCCCTGCGCTGACCGACGTCGTGATCCTGGGACCCGAGGGCAGGATCTTCGTGACCGGCCCGGACGTCGTCCGGTCGGTGACCGGCGAGGACGTCGACATGCTGCGGTTGGGCGGTCCGGAGCCGCACGGCCGCCGCTCCGGTGTCGTGCACGTGCTCACCGACTCCGAGGCCGAGGCCCTCGAGCGAGCCCGGACGCTCGCCCACCTGCTCGGCGCCCAGGGCACTCTCGACGTCGACGCCGTCCACGACGTCGACCTGGGCAGCCTGCTGCCCGAGTCCACCAAGCGCGCGTACGACGTGCACCCGCTGGTGGAGCACGTGCTCGACGAGGGCACGACCGTCGAGCTGCACGCCCGGTGGGCACCCAACATCGTCACCGCCCTCGGTCGCTTCGGTGGCCGCACCACGGGCGTGGTCGCCAACAACCCGCTGCGCCTCGGTGGCTGCCTGGACTCGCTGTCGGCCGAGAAGGCCTCCCGGTTCGTCCGGATGTGCGACGCCTTCGGCATCCCGCTGATCGTGCTCGTCGACGTCCCGGGTTACCTCCCGGGCGTGGGTCAGGAGTGGGACGGCGTCGTACGTCGCGGCGCCAAGCTGCTGCATGCGTTCGGCGAGTGCGTGGTGCCCCGCGTGACCGTCGTGACCCGCAAGACCTACGGCGGCGCGTACATCGCGATGAACGCTCGCTCGGTCGGGGCGACCAAGGTGTTCGCCTGGCCGGGTGCCGAGGTGGCGGTCATGGGTGCAGTCGCGGCCGTGCGGATCCTGCACCGCCGCAAGCTCGCGGACGTCGCCCCCGAGATCCGCGGTCAGGTGGAGGCAGAGCTGGCCGAGGAGCACGCGCGCCTCGCCGGCGGCATCGACAAGGCCATCGAGATCGGCGTGGTCGACGAGGTCGTCGAGCCCGACCGGACCCGGTCCGCCATCGCGGCGGCGATCGCCGGAGCGGGACTCGTTGCCCGGGGCGCGCACGGCAACATCCCCCTCTGACGCGGCCCGCACGTGCAGGGCCGCTGAGCCGACCACGACAACAGGGTCACCGCCCTCGGGCGGTGACCCTGTTGCTCTCTGGGTCGCTGCGTGGTGTTGGGGCGTCCGTTCCCCGGGGGAGGTGGGGAGGGGTTCAGACCACCTGGTGCAGCCACCGGACCGGGGCGCCGTCGCCGGCGTACCGGAAGGTCTCGAGCTCGTCGTCCCACGGCTTGCCGAGCAGCTTGTCGATCTCCAGCTCGATCGTGGTGTCGCCCAGCGCCGCCTTGATCACCGCCGCCTTGAGCCGGTCCTCGGGGATCATCAGGTCGCC
>DATAKN010000248.1:0-3963 GCA_036261595.1 Marmoricola sp. | reverse complement strand
CAAGCCCGTCTCGGTCCTGGTCACCCACGGTCACATCGACCACATGTGGTCGGTGACGCCCGTGGCCGGCACGTACGACGCGACGGCCTACGTCCACCCGGCCGACCGGCACCTCCTGGCCGACCCGATGGCCGGCATCTCCCCGGAGACCGCCAGCATGATGCTGGGCGGGAAGTTCGAGTTCGCCGAGCCGGACCGGGTCGAGGAGCTCACCGACCTGCAGACGATCGAGCTGGCCGGGATCTCCTTCACGGTCGACCACGCCCCTGGGCACACGCCCGGCTCGATCACCTTCCGCAGTCCCTACCAGGCCGAGGACGTCTCCGAGGTGATGTTCTCGGGCGACCTGCTGTTCGCAGGATCGATCGGCCGCACCGACCTTCCCGGTGGCGACCACCAGGCCATGCTCGCCTCTTTGCGTGACAAGGTGCTCACTCTGCGCGACGACGTGGTGGTGCTCCCGGGGCACGGCGAGCAGACCTCGATCGGGCGCGAACGAGCGACCAACCCGTTCCTGCTCGAGCTCCTCGACGAGGACGTCGCGGATCCCCGCGTCGGACGCAGCACGCGGGGTCTGTGAGATGAGCCGGCCCACCCCGCTGAGCGGGTTCCCCGAGCTGCTGCCTGCCGCCCGCGTCGTCGAGCGACACGTGATCGAGTCGCTGTCGCGCACGTTCGAGCTGCACGGATTCGCCAACATCGAGACCCGGGCGGTCGAACCGCTCGACCGGCTCGCCAAGGGCGGCGAGATCGACAAGGAGATCTACGCGCTGCGCCGCGTGCAGGCCGGAGAGGGCGAGGGCGACTCCGGCCTCGCCCTGCACTTCGACCTCACCGTCCCGTTCGCGCGCTACGTGCTGGAGAACTCCGGCAAGCTCGACTTCCCGTTCCGGCGGTACCAGATCCAGCCGGCGTGGCGAGGCGAGCGCCCGCAGGAGGGCCGCTACCGCCAGTTCACCCAGGCCGACGTCGACATCGTGGGCCAGGACGTGCTGGCGTTCCACCATGACGTCGAGGTGATGCGCGTGATGGTCGACGCCCTCGACGCGCTGCCCGTGCCACCGCTCAGCTTCCAGTTCAACAACCGCAAGCTCATCCAGGGCTTCTACCGCGGCCTCGGCCTGCCGGACCTCACTGCGGCGATCCGCACGATCGACAAGCTCGACAAACTGCCCGCCGACACGGTGGCCGAGCTGCTCGTCTCCGACGCGGGAGCGACTCCGGGGCAGGCGGCGCGATGCCTTGAGCTGGCGACGATCAGGGTCCCGGACACGTCGTTCGTCGAGGCGGTCAAGGCTCTGGGGGTCGAGGACGACCTCCTCGACGAGGGCCTCGCCGAGCTGGCTGCGGTCGTCGAGGGCTGTTCGGCCGGTGAGCGGCGGCACGTGAGCGTCGAGGCGAACCTCCGCATCGCCCGCGGGCTGGACTACTACACCGGCACGGTCGTGGAGATCTTCATGGCCGGCTACGAGCGGCTCAAGTCCGTGGGCGGCGGCGGGCGGTACGACGCCCTGGCCTCCGACGGACGTACGACGTACCCGGGCGTCGGTGTGTCGTTCGGTGTCTCGCGCTCGCTGATCCCGCTGCTGACCGACGGCGTCCTCTCCGCGAGCCGCTCGGTGCCCAGCGCCGTGCTGGTGGCCCTGGTGGACGAGGCCAGCCGCCCGGACAGCGACGCGCTTGCCGACCAGCTGCGCGCGAACGGGGTGCCGTGCGAGGTCGCCGCCGCGCCGCAGAAGTTCGGCAAGCAGATCCGGTACGCCGAGCGACGCGGCATTCCCTACGTGCTCTTCCCTGGAGCCGACGGCGGCGCCGAGATCAAGGACATCCGCAGCGGCGAGCAGACGGCCGTCGATCCGGCCACCTGGACGCCCTCCGCCTCCGACCTGAAACCGACGATCTCGACCAGCTCGATCACCGAGGAGAACAAGTGATCCGCACCCACGACGCCGGCGCACTGCGCGCCGAGCACGTCGGCCAGACCGTCACGCTCGCCGGCTGGGTGGCGCGACGGCGTGATCACGGGGGAGTGGCCTTCATCGACCTCCGCGACGCCAGTGGCGTCGTCCAGGTGGTGATCCGCGACGAGGAGGTTGCCCACGACCTCCGCAACGAGTACGTGCTCAAGATCGTCGGCGAGGTCTCGATGCGCCCGGAGGGCAACGCCAACCCGAACCTGCCGAGCGGCGAGGTCGAGGTGATCGCGTCGATCGTCGAGGTGCTCAGTGAGTCCGCCCCGCTGCCGTTCCCGATCGACGAGCACGTCGAGGTCGGGGAAGAGGTGCGTCTCAAGCATCGCTACCTCGACCTGCGCCGCTCCGGGCCGAACACCGCGCTCCGGCTCCGGAGCAAGGTCAACAAGGCGGCTCGCGACGTGCTGGCGGCTCATGACTTCGTCGAGGTCGAGACACCGACGCTGACCCGGTCCACGCCCGAGGGCGCCCGCGACTTCCTGGTCCCGGCGCGGCTCAAGCCGGGCAGCTGGTACGCCCTGCCGCAGAGCCCGCAACTGTTCAAGCAGCTGCTGATGGTGGCCGGCATGGAGCGCTACTTCCAGATCGCCCGCTGCTACCGCGACGAGGACTTCCGCGCGGACCGGCAGCCGGAGTTCACCCAGCTCGACATCGAGATGAGCTTCGTCGACCAGGACGACGTGATCGCCCTGACCGAGGAGGTCCTGGTCGCGCTCTGGAAGCTGATCGGTTACGACGTGCCGACGCCGCTGCCGCGGATGACCTACGCCGAGTCGATGGCCCGCTACGGCACCGACAAGCCCGACCTGCGCATGGGTCAGGAGCTCACCGAGTGCACGGAGTTCTTCAAGGACACGACGTTCCGGGTCTTCCAGGCGCCGTACGTCGGTGCCGTGGTGATGCCGGGCGGCGCGAGCCAGCCGCGCAAGCAGCTCGACGCGTGGCAGGAGTGGGCCAAGCAGCGCGGCGCCCGTGGGCTGGCCTACGTCCTCGTCGGTGAGGACGGCGAGCTCGGCGGTCCGGTCGCGAAGAACCTCAGCGACGCCGAGAAGGCCGGCCTTGCCGCTCATGTCGGGGCGGAGCCCGGGGACTGCATCTTCTTCGGCGCCGGTGAGGCCCGGTCCAGCCGCGCGCTCCTCGGGGCTGCGCGGGTGGAGATCGGCCGGCGCTGCAACCTGATCGACGAGGATGCCTGGAGCTTCCTGTGGGTCGTCGACGCGCCGCTGTTCGAGCCGGCGGCCGAGGCCACGGCCTCTGGCGACGTGGCGCTCGGCTACAGCGCCTGGACCGCGGTCCACCACGCGTTCACCAGTCCCAAGGACCTCGACACCTTCGACGAGGACCCCGGCAACGCCCTGGCCTGGGCCTACGACATCGTCTGCAACGGCAACGAGATCGGTGGCGGCTCGATCCGGATCCACCGCGAGGACGTGCAGAAGCGGGTCTTCGCGGTGATGGGGATCAGTGAGGACGAGGCCGACGAGAAGTTCGGCTTCCTGCTCGAGGCGTTCAAGTACGGCGCCCCGCCGCACGGCGGCATCGCGCTGGGGTGGGACCGGATCTGTGCGCTCCTGGCTCACACCGAGTCGATCCGCGACGTGATCGCCTTCCCCAAGAGCGGTGGCGGCTACGACCCGCTCACCGCCGCGCCGGCTCCGATCACGTCGGAGCAGCGGAAGGAAGCCGGAGTGGACGCCCGCCCAGCGGAGGATCTTCGGTCGCAGGAGTGACTGGCGGGCAAATTCTGCACGCCCCGTCGTGACTGGATCGTTACGCCATGGTGATCCTTCGTGCTGTCCAGATCACATAGAGTCGCGCTCGGCAACGGACACGACGACCTCGTGGCCCGGCGCCGCTGACCGAGACCGATCGTCGACGAGGTGAAGATGTCCCTGCCTGAGTCCCAGCTCGAGCGGCTCGAGAGCACCGTCCCCGTCGACGTCAAGGATCCCGAGCGGGTCCTGGGGAAGTCCCCGACCCAGCTGGCCTA
>DATAKN010000241.1:0-21567 GCA_036261595.1 Marmoricola sp. | reverse complement strand
GGCGCACGCCTGCTCCACCTGCGGTCAGTACGACGAGTACGCGATCGAGTGGCCCTGCTACACGCTGCGCGTGCTCGCCCTGGACTGGGTGGACCACCCGGCGTACCGCCCGGAGTGGCGACCTCAGCGGCTCAGCTCGGGCGTCGGCCGCGCGCCGGCCGCCAACAGCGAGCCCGTGCCGCGGCGTACGCCGGCCCAGTCGCCGACGGTGCCGCCCCAGGGCCCGGCCCGAGTGCCGGACGAGACCACGCCCGTGCGGGCACCCGGGCAGCCGGCGGCCTGAGCGCTACACGACCGCGCTGAGCACCAGCACGCACACCAGACCGAGCACGGAGATCACGGTCTCCATGACCGACCAAGTCTTCAGCGTCTGACCGACGGTCAGCCCGAAGTACTCCTTGACGAGCCAGAACCCGGCGTCGTTGACGTGGCTGAAGAACAGCGAGCCCGAACCGATCGCGAGCACGAGCAGGGACAGGTGGTTGGTGCTCAGGTCCCCGGCCAGGCCACCGACGATGCCCGCCGTCGTCACGGTCGCGACGGTGGCCGACCCGGTCGCCAGGCGCACGCCCACGGCCACCAGCCAGCCGAGCACCAGCGGGGACAGGCTCGAGTTGTGAGCGGCGTCGGCGATGACACCTGCGACGCCGGAGTCGGACAGCACGGTCTTGAAGCCGCCGCCCGCGGCGACGATCAGCATGATCGAGGCCACGCCGGGGAGACCGGAGCCCAACGACTCCTGGACGCGTTCACGCGTCATGCCTGAGGCGGCGCCCAGGGCGACCATCGCGACGAGAACGCCGATCAGCAGGGCCATCGAGGGATCCCCGACGAAGTCGAGCGTGTCCCTCAGCCGGGTGCCCTCGTCGGCGGTGAGATCAGCGATCGCCTTGAGCAGCATCAAGAAGACGGGGAGCACCATCGTGAACACCGCCGCGGCGAACGGTGGACGACGGAGATTCGCCTCCGGCTCGCTGCCGCCGGCCAGCGTGCTCTCCTCGGAGGTCTCCTCGACGCCACCCGCGCCGCCGTGGTCACCGCCGGCCACGCCACCACGTGCGGCGACGCCGGCGCCCACGAGGGCGGCCGCATGGGCCTCGGTCGCGTGGACGGTCACGACACGGTCCAGGAACTGGGCGAGGACCGGCCCGGACAGCACCAGGGTCGGTACGGCGACGACGAGCCCGAAGATCAACGTCCGGCCGAGGTCGGCGTGCAGCAGCCCGATGGCGGTCACCGGGCCGGGGTGCGGCGGCACCAGCCCGTGCAACACCGAAAGGCCCGCCAGGGCAGGGATGCCGATCTTCATCAAGGAGATCTGGGTGCGAAGCCCGACGAGGACGATGATCGGGACCAGGATCACCACCCCGATCTCGAAGAACATCGGCAACCCGACGATGCCCGCGATCAGCGCCATCGCCCAGGGCAGCCGCTCGCGTCCGACCCGGTCGATGATGCGCTCCACGATCTCGTTGGCTCCGCCGGAGTCGGCGAGCAGCTTGCCGAGCATGGCTCCGAGCGCGATCAGCAGGCCGACCGAGCCGAAGGTCGAGCCCAGCCCGTCGACGAACGAGTGCAGGACGTCCAGCGGCGGCGCCCAGGCCACGAGGCCGAGCACGCCTGTGCCGAGCATCAGGGCGATGAAGGGATGGAACTTCGCCCACACGATGAGCACGACGACGGCCGCGATGCCCAGGATCGCCGCCAGCAGCAGCTGCGTGTTGCCGGCGTTGCTGAGCGGCGCGTCGGCGGCGAGGACGGTCAGAGCTGGATGAGTCATGGGTGGGCCTCCCGGTTTCGGAACTCCAGGGTCCGGTTCCCCCGTCGGTACGGAAACATGTGTCTTCGAACCGACGGGTACGCCGCCCGGGCACCCCGACAGGAGGAGGATCGATGGCACAGACCCCGCTGGTGGTGATGGGCGTGTCCGGGTCGGGCAAGTCCACGGTGGGGGCGGCCCTGGCCCAGCGGCTCCGCGTGCCGTTCGCGGACGCCGACGACTTCCACCCGCCGGCCAACGTCACCAAGATGAGCGCCGGGCAGGCGCTCGACGACGACGACCGGTATCCCTGGCTCGAGTCGATCGGACGCTGGCTCGCCGAGCACCCCGACGGCGCTGTGATGAGCTGCTCGGCGCTCAAGCGGAAGTACCGCGACCAGCTCCGCCACCACGTCGCGGACGTCGCGTTCCTCCTCCTCGACGGCACGCCTGAGGTGATCCGCAGGCGCCAGGCGAGCCGCCCCGGGCACTTCATGCCGGCGTCCCTGCTGGACTCCCAGTTCGCGACGCTGGAGCACCTGGGCTCCGACGAGCACGGCGTCACGGTCGACGTCGACCAGAGTGTCGACGCCATCGTCGAGCAGTACGTGCAGTGGGCCGGCACCGGGCAGGGCTGAGCCGACGGGTGGCCCTCCGCAGTTGCTAGAGGAGGATCACGGTCTTCCCGCGCGCGTGCCCCGACCGCGCCCGAGCCACGGCCGCCGGGGCGTCGGCGAGGCTCACCGTGGCGTCGATCGTCACCCGCAGCCGGCCGGTCACGGCCAGGGCCGCGACCGCGGCGAGGTCGTCGGGCGTCACGTCGCTGAAGAAGTTGACCCCGCGCACGCCGTCAGCGGCGAGCGCATCGGGGTCGAGGGCGCCATTGGTGCTCAACACGACGCCTCCCGATCGCACCAGTGCAGCCAGCGACGCCCCCTCCCCCGGCTTGCTGACCAGGTCGAGGACCGCGTCGACGCCGTCCGGGTGCGCCGCACGGACCTGCTCGGCAGTCGCCCCACGCGTGAAGTCGACGACCTCGGCAGCACCCAGGTCGCGGAGGTGGTCGGAGAGGTCGGGTGGAGAGGTGGCGACGACCTGGACGCCGGCGTGGCCGGCGAGCTGCACCGCCGACTGGCCGACGCCCCCGGACGCACCGTTGACCACCAGGGTCTGCCCCGGCGCCAGACCCGCGGCCCGCACCGCCTGGTACGCCGTGACGCTGGCGGTCGGCAACGCGGCCGCCACCTCGAACGAGAGCCCGTCCGGGATCCTGGCCAGCTTGCCGTCCGCCGCGGCGACCGCGTGGTCGGCGTACGAGCCGCGGCCGAGGGCGACTTTCATGAACTGGCCGAACACCCGGTCGCCGACCCGAAACGCATCGACGTCCGCGCCGACCGCCTCGACGACTCCAGCGCCGTCGGACCCCATCACGACCGGGAAGCGGTGCTCGACGACTCCGCGCAGCGCCCCTTCGGAGACCTTCCAGTCGAACGGGTTCATGCCGGCTGCGTGCATCCGCACGAGGATCTCGCCGGCCGCCGGCACCGGCACCGGCAGCTCGGCCAGCTCCGGCTCGGCACCGAACCCGGTGATCACGACCGCCCGCACGTCAGCCCACCAACCCGGCGACGTCGTCCAGATCGATCGCGTGACCGGTGTGCTCGACCTTGGCGTGCAGGTAGCGCAGGTTGCTGTCCGTGGCGAAGACGCCCGTCGCGGTGGTGCGGCGTACGGCGACGCCCCGGTCGACGAGCTGGCGTGCCTTGTCCGGGTTGTTGGTGAGCAGGTCGACCTCGTGGATGCCGAGGGCGGCGAGCATCTGCGCCGCGGCGGTGTAGTCCCGCGCGTCCTCGGCGAAGCCGAGCGCCGTGTTGGCCTGGTAGGTGTCCAGGCCGGTGTCCTGCAGGGCGTAGGCGTCGAGCTTGTTGTAGAGGCCGATGCCGCGCCCTTCCTGCCGCAGGTAGAGCAGGACGCCGCCGCGTGCGCCGATCCGTTCGACCGCCTCGCGCAGCTGCGGACCGCAGTCGCAGCGGGTCGAGCCGAACACGTCGCCGGTGAGGCACTCCGAGTGCATCCTCACCAGCGGGACGTCCCAGGAGGACGGGTCGCCGAGCACGAGCGCGAGGTGCTCCTGACCGTCGACGAGACCGTGGAAGGTGACCGCCTCCACCGTGACGGCGTACCCGTCGGCGAAGCGGAGCGGCATCGCCACCCGGGTGCGCTCAGAGGCCCTCGGCGCCGAGGGCGCCAGCGCGGTCACGCGCGCCAGGCCGTGGATCGTGCTGCTCATCGGTGCTCCCGTCCTCCGGTTCGATCGACTTCGAACGCCACGAACCGTAGCGCATCGTTCGAATTTGAACAACATCTTTGCTACGCTCACCGCATGGGGAGGACGCGGTGGCTCGACCACGAGGAGATGCGCGCCTGGCAGGCGTTCCTCGCGGCGTCCGCACTCGTCGACCGCCGGCTCGACCAGCAGCTGAAGGAGTCCGCCGGCATCTCGCACCTGCAGTACGAGATCCTGGTCCGGCTCTCCGCCCACTGCGACCACGAGATGCGGATGACCGAGCTCGCCGATGCGGTGCTGAACTCCAAGAGCGGGCTCACCTACCAGATCTCCCAGCTCGAGAAGGCCGGCCTGGTCCGCCGTCGGTCGTGCACCAGCGACGTCCGGGCGGTGTACGCCGTGCTCACCGACGCCGGCGAGGACCTGCTCCGACGCGCCGCCCCGGGCCACGTCGCGCTGGTCCGCGAGCTCCTCATCGAGGTGCTGACCCCCGAGCAGCTCACCTCCGTCGCCGACGGCCTCGGTGAGGTGGCCCGCCGGATCCTCGACGAGCCGTCCTCGGCGCAGGCGGGCTAGGTGCCCGCCGTGCAGCCGCTCCGGCTCGCCGCCAACCCGGTGCAGCACTTCTACCGTGGCGGCGCTCGGATCGCCGCGCTCCGCGGCTTCACGGCAACCACCGACCACCAGCCCGAGGAGTGGGTGGCCGCCACCGTCGCACGGTTCGGCGAGGAGACCACCGGCCTCGCGGTCACCCACGACGGCGTGCTGCTGCGCGACCTCGTCGAAGCCGATCCGGCGAGCTGGCTGGGCACCGAAGCAGCCACGTCGCCGGCGCGGTCGGGCCCGGCGGACACCGGACTGCTCGTGAAGCTCCTCGACGCCGGCCAGCGGCTCCCCGTGCACGCACACCCAGACCGCGCGTTCGCCGCCAGCCACCTGGGCTGCCCCTACGGCAAGACGGAGTCCTGGTTCGTGATCGACGCCGAGCCGGACGCCGCCGTGCACCTGGGGTGGACCGAGGAGGTCGACGCCGCCGAGCTCGCCGTACGACGCGACGAGCAGGACTCCGACTGGATGCTCTCGCGGATGCACCGTGTGCCGGTCCGGCCCGGTGACGCGATCCTCGTCCCTGCCGGCCAGGTCCACGCGATCGGCGAAGGCGTGTTCGTGGTCGAGGCCCAGGAACCGACCGACTTCTCGATCCTGCTGGAGTGGTGGGTGACCACGTCCGGGCGGGAGGAGTCGCACCTCGGCCTCGGATTCGACCAGGCGATGGCCGCCGTCTCGCACGAGGCGCTGCCCGCCGACGACCTCGCCGCGCTCCGCCGGCACGTCGACCCCGGGCTCACCGGACGACGACTGCTGCGGGCGCTGCCTTCGGTGGCCGACCACTTCTTCCGGGTCGACGTGGTGGCTCCGGGGGCGGAGCTCAGCGAGCCGGTACCCGCGGGCTTCGCCGCGGTCATCGCGCTCGAGGGCGGGGGTGCCCTGGTGTCCGGTCAGGGCGAGGTCGACGTCGCGGGTGGCGACCTCCTCGCCGTACCGGCGGCCTTCGGGGACTGGTCGGTGCGTGGTCCGCTGCGCCTCGTGGTGGCCCGCCCGGGACGGGACTGGCCGGCGAACCTCAGCGTGGGACCAGCCGGATCCCGGTGATCAGCTCCGGGCTGATCGCGATCGCGGTGTCCATCGCCGAATCGACCCAGGGTTGCAGCAGCTCGCCGACGCGCTCCAACCGCTCGGGGTCGGTGATCGCCCTGGCCACCCCGGTCACCACCACGCTCCAGCCCACTCGTTCGACCGGGTCGAGCACGTCGGCCTCGTAGGCCACCACGAGGTCCGGCTCCTGGTCCAGGAGGTCATCCGCGTGGTCGGCGAGCGCCGTGCTGATTCCCGCGAGCCGCCGGGTCCGGATCACGATCTCGCCGTCGTCGATGACGTGGTTCACCGGTCGGATCGCCGGCAGCGCCCGCAGCGTGAACACGACCCGGCCGTAGGAGACCGACGCGAGCAGGTCCAGCGCCTCGGCCGGATTCAGCTCCTGCAGTGCTCTCGGCTCGGTCATGGGCTGCGCGGTCATGCTCGACCGCCGGCCGGGCTCGAGTGGGACACGGGCGGATCTCCTCTGGAACGGCGGCACAGACGAGCATACGTTTCCCCACCGGGGGACCGGGTCGACAGTGCCGAAGGTCCCGAAGCGACCGGGGCGCAGGTCAGGTCCAGTCCAACCGGGCGACCACGTGCTCGGCGATGGCCAGGCTGGAGGTGGCCGCCGGCGACGGAGCGTTGCGCAGGCTGGTCACCCCGTCCTCCTGGCGGATCCTGAAGTCGTCGACGAGCGATCCGTCACGGTCGACGGCCTGTGCCCGGATCCCGCTGTGCCCGCGGACGACGTCGCCGATGCCGATGTCCGGGACGTAGCGCTGCGCATCCCGCAGGTACGCCCGCACCGACAGCGATCCCCGGACCTCCCGGATCCCCGTGCGCCAGTGCATTGCCGCCATCCGCCAGAATCCCGGCCACGACGCCAGGTCGGCCATGTCACGCCAGTGCACGTCACGGCGCCGATAGCCCTCCCGCGCCAGCGCGAGCACGGCGTTGGGCCCGACGTCGAGCTCTCCCGACACCCGACGCGTGAAGTGCACGCCCAGGAAGGGATACCGGGGATCGGGCACCGGGTAGACGAGTCCCCGGACGTGCTCCCTCTTCTGCGGTACGACGCTGAGGTACTCGCCGCGGAACGGGACGATGCGGGGACCGTCCTCACCTCCCGCCGGGCGGTCCGTCCGGCGGGGCACCCGGTCGGCCTGCAGGCCCGCGCACGCGACCACGCGGTCGAAGCGGTGACCCCCCTGCGGCGTGGTCACCTCGAGGCCGCCGGCGACCCGCCGGACACCCGTGGCGGGCGTGGCGAGCAGAAGCCGACCTCCGGCGCGCTCCACGTCGCGTGCCAGCGCCTCGGCGATCGCCACGAAGTCGGTGATCGCAGTGACCGGTGAGTGCAGCGCGGCGAGACCGGAGGCGTGCGGCTCCACCTCGGCGATGCCGGCCGCATCGAGCCTGCGAAGACCCGGCACACCGTTCTCGCCGGCCGTGCGCTCGAGCGCGTCGAGCCGGCCGAGCTCACGGTGGTCGACGGCGACCACCAGCTTGCCGCACTCGACGTACGGCAGGTTCTGCTCAGCGCAATAGTCACGCAGGAGGACGCGTCCGCGGGTGCAGAGCGCCGCCTTCAGGCTGCCGGGCCGGTAGTAGATACCGGCATGCACCACCCCGGAGTTGTGGCCGGTCTGGTGGGTCGCGACCCGGTCCTCCTTCTCCAGGACCACGACCTCGAGTCCGGGACGCTGCACCGTGAGCTCGCGGGCGATCGCCAGTCCGACGATGCCCCCTCCGATGATCCCGAC
Organism: Marmoricola sp.; assembly: GCA_036261595.1. Taxonomy (GTDB): domain Bacteria; phylum Actinomycetota; class Actinomycetes; order Propionibacteriales; family Nocardioidaceae; genus Marmoricola. Next base: position 14,117 of record DATAKN010000241.1, on the reverse strand, counting down.
GGACTGCACGCTCATGGCTGCAGTCTGCCGCGTCCGCGACGCCGCACGGTCAGGACTGGATCCGGGGCGTTCGGCCCTGCACATCCCGGGTCGTGCGGACCAGCATCGACTGCATGGGCAGGGAGTCGCCTCATCGCAACATCGCCGCGACCATGGGTGGCTGGAGCGTGCGGCACCGCACGCTCGCCGTCGTGGGCTGGCTGGTCTTCGTGGTCCTGGCGATGGGTCTCGGCTCGTGGTCGGGCCAGCAGCAGATGACCGAGGACGAGTACGCGCAAGGCGACTCCGCGCAAGCCTTACGCGTTCTCGACGACGCCGGCCTCCGCGTTCCTGCCGGAGAGATGTTCCTCCTCAGCAGCGCGAGACCCGCGACCGCACCGGGCATGCGGGCGGCCGTCGCGGACCTGGTCGCGCGCCTCGAGGCGACCGGCCGGGTCACCGAGGTCGGCGACCCGTACACGAACGGGCTGGTGTCCGAGGACGGCAGGTCGGTGTTGGTCAGGGCCTCGATGACCGGCGACCCGATGACGGCCGCGGACCGCGTCCAGCCACTCGTCGACGCCGCTGCGGCAGTCCGCCGAGCGCACGCAGGCATCCGGATCGACGAGTTCGGCGACGGGTCGGCGAACCAGTGGTTCAACGACACCATCGGCAAGGACTTCCGGCGAGCGGAGTGGACCGCCGTGCCGCTCGCGCTCGGGATCCTGCTGATCGCCTTCGGCGCGTTCCTGGCCGCGGTGCTTCCGGTCGGCCTGGCGCTGACGTCGTTCCTGGCCGCGAACGGCCTGCTGGCCGTGATCAGTCACCGGATGCACGTCGACAGCTCGACCAGCTCCGTGATGCTCCTGGTCGGGCTCGCGGTCGGGGTGGACTACTGCATGTTCTACCTGCGCCGCGAGCGCGAGGAGCGGGCCCGCGGCCGGGCGCCGGAGGCCGCGTTGAGGATCGCGGCGGCCACCTCGGGACGCTCGGTGCTGGTCTCGGGCCTCACCGTGGTGGTCGCGATGTCGGGCATGTACCTGTCCGGCATGACCCTGTTCAACGGGTTCGGCACAGCCGCGATCCTCGTCGTACTGGTGGCCGTGATCGGGTCGGTGACCGTGCTGCCCGCGCTCCTGTCGTTCCTCGGCGACCGCATCGACTTCGGCAAGGTCCCGGGCCTGGGCCGGATGCGCCGGCCCCAGGGCGGAAGCCGGGCGTGGTCGCTGATCCTCGGCCGGGTGCTCAGGCGACCCGCGCTCTCGGCCGTGGCCGCCACGCTGTTCCTGCTCGCCCTCGCCGTCCCGGCAGTCGGCATCCACACCGAGAAGCTGAGCCTGGACAAGCTGCTGCCTGCGGACGCGAGCATCATGCAGAGCTACCACCGCATCAATGCCGCCTTCCCCGGCGGACCGAGCCCCGCCGACGTCGTGGTCAAGGTCGACGACCCCACCGGCGCGCCGATGTCGGCCGCCGTGGAGGAGTTCCGGTCACGAGCCCTGGGCACCGGGGTGGCCCAGGGAGCGATCGTCGCCGAGCCGCACCCTGACGCCGGCGTCCTCGAGCTGAAGGTGCCACTCGCCGGCAACGGCTCCGACGCGAGATCGGCCCGTGCGCTGCGCGACCTGCGCGAGACCGTCATCCCGGCGACGTTGGACCGTGTTCCCGGCACCCGGACCTACGTGACGGGCAATCTTGCCTTCTCCGAGGACTTCAACGCCCACCTCCAGCGGGCCATCGTCCCGGTCGTGCTGTTCGTGCTCGTCCTGGCCTTCGTCCTGATGCTGGTCGCCTTCGGCTCGGTGAGCATCGCCGTGGTCTCCGTCCTGCTCAACGTGCTCTCCATGGCGGCCGCGTTCGGGGTCATGGTGGCGGTCTTCCAGCACGGCTGGGGTGCGGGGCTCGTCGGCGCACACGGCGTCGGCGCAATCGAGTCCTGGATCCCCCTGTTCGCGTTCGTGATCCTCTTCGGGCTCTCGATGGACTACCAGGTGTTCGTGGTCTCTCGCATCCGCGAGGCCCATGACCGCGGCCTCCCCACCCGCGCCGCGGTGGCCCACGGCATCGAGATCTCGGCCGGGGTGGTCACCAGCGCCGCGGCGATCATGGTGGCCGTCTTCGCGGTCTTCGGCACGCTGTCGATGACGACGTTCAAGCAGCTCGGCGTCGGCCTGGCCGTCGCCATCCTGCTCGACGCCACCGTCGTGCGGGCCGTCCTGCTGCCGTCGTTGCTGGCCGCCCTGGGCGACCGCACCTGGTGGCTGCCACGCCCGCTCGGCTTCCTGGCGGCCCGACGACCGGACGTGCCGGTCGAGGCGCCGGCCTCGTCGGCCGGCGCCGACACCGGCGTACCGACCGGCTAGGCCAGCGTGGCGACCGCGGTGTAGCCGCCGACGACGACCAGCAGCCCGACGAAGCCGAAGCTGAGGCGTCGGGCGTCGACCCGGCCGGCCATGGCTCGGCCGACCACGCTGCCGACCACTGCGGCCACGGTGAGCATGACCAGCGGTGGCCAGTCGAGGGTGACGCCGTGGGCCATCCGGACGCCGAACGCGGCCATGCTGTTGACCGCGATGACGAGCAGCGACGTGCCCACGGCCGCCGACATCGGCAGGCCGAGCGCCAGCACCAGGGCAGGGACGACGAGGAAGCCGCCCCCGACACCGAGGAAACCGGTCAGGATCCCGACGGCGACGCCGGTGACCAGGACCTTCAGCGCCCGGGGACAGTCACACATGAAGGTCGGGCTGATCGAGACGATCGGAGCGTCGACGACGAGCGCCCCGCCCGACGTGCCCCCGTCACGCAGCAGGCGGCGGGTCATGGTCGCCGCGACCACGAGCAGCAGCGCCGAGAACACCGTCATCAGCACGCGCTGGTTCACGTGCACGGACCACGTGGCCCCGAGCGCGGCGCCGCCGGTCCCGAGCAGCGAGAACGCCAGCCCGCGACCGACGTACACGTGACCCTCGCGGTGGGCGAGCACCGCGCCCATGAGCGCCGCCACGGCGACCACGACCAGAGAACCGGTCGTGGCCGCCAGCGGCGACTGCCCGAGCAGGTAGACCAGCACCGGTACGGCGAGGATCGACCCGCCGCTACCGAGCGCGCCCAGGCTCAGGCCGATCCCGAGTCCGGCGAGGAGGGCGAGAACGAGCATCAGGCGACCGCGCCGGACGCGCCGCCGTCGCCCACCACCGGGAACCCGGCTGCCGCCCAGGCCACCATGCCGCCCTCCACGTTGGCCACCTCGGCGATGTGCACGCCCAGGGGTCCTGCCAGCGTGCGCGCCGCCTCGGCCGAGCGGCGGCCCGAGCGGCACACCACGAGGACCGGTCGGTGGTCCGGGATCTCCTGGATTCGCGCCGCGAGCTGTCGCAGCGGGATGTGTCGGGCCTCCGGAACGTGTCCGGCTGCCCACTCGAAGTCCTCGCGTACGTCGACCAGGACGGCGCCCTGGGCGAGAGCATGGCGCGCCTGCGCCACGTCGAGTCGTCGGAAGTGCTCCACGTCTGTTCTCCTTTCTTCGGCGCTCAGGCGCTGATCCGCCGAGAAGCTGCCCACCCGGCGTACCCGCCGAGCACGTCGCTGACGTCCGGGAAGCCGGCCGCCCGCAGCAGGCTCGCGCCCACGCTCGAGCGCCAGCCACCGGCGCAGTGCAGGACCGTCGGCTTGTTGCTGTCCAGCTCGTCCATCCGGCGCCGCAGCTCGGCGAGCGGGAGGTGCACGGTGCCCGGGATCGTGCCCTCGGCCAGCTCGCCCGCGTTGCGCAGGTCGATGACCTGGAGGTCGCAGGTGTCGCGCAGCTCGTCGAACCGGTACGGCGTCAACCGGCTGGCCTGCTGGACCTGGTCCTGGTGCGCCAGCAAGTAGGCCTCGGTGTCGACGATGTAGCCCAGCGCACGGTCGAAGCCGATCCGGACCAGCCGGATCGCGGCCTCCTGCTCCTCACCCTCGGGCGCCATCAGCACCACGGGGGTGTCCGGCCCGACCACCATGCCCACGGTCTCGGCCATCCGGCCGTCCACGGGCACGTTGATCGCTCCGCGCAGGTGACCGGCGGCGAACTCCTGCGGGTCACGGGCGTCGATGACGACCGCCCCGTCGGCGAGCGCGGCGGCGACCTGGTCCTCGTCGAGGGCCGGCAGCTTCGCGCCCAGCTCGCGGACCTCGCGCTCCTTGCGGTTGAGGATCGCGTTGTAGACGAAGTACTCGGGCGCGGCCGGCTGTCCGGCGGTGACGACGGCCAGGAACTCGTCCTCGCTCATCGGGGCGCAGGCGTAGTTGAGCCGGCGCTGGTCACCGATCGTCGACTGCAGCTCGGTGGAGAGGTTCTTGCCGCAGGCCGATCCGGCGCCGTGGGCGGGGAACACGCGCGTCTCGTCGGGCAGCGACATCAGCTTGTTCTGCACCGAGTTGTAGAGCATCCGGCCGAGTTCGTCGGCCGTGACACCGATCGATGCGAGCAGGTCCGGCCGCCCGACGTCACCGATGAACAGTGCGTCACCGGTGAGCACGCCGTACGGCACGGCGTCGTCAGCGTGCTCGCGCACGAGCACGCTGATCGACTCAGGCGTGTGGCCCGGGGTCTCCATGATCTCGAGGGTCACGTCGCCGAGCGAGATCGTGTCGCCGTCACCGAAGTGACGCACCTCGAACTCGGTCTGCGCAGCGCGGCCGTAGCCGATCCATGCACCGGTCGCGGTCGCCAGCTCCTGGTGTCCGGAGACGAAGTCGGCATGGAAGTGGGTGTTGAGGACGCCGACGATGGTGAGCCCGCGAGCCTGCGCATCGGCGAGGTACTCCTCAACGTCGCGCCGCGGGTCCACGACGACGGCCTGTCCGGTCGTCTCGTCGCCGATGAGGTAGGAGGCCTGCGAGAGGCACTCGAGGTAGTACTGGGCGAAGTGCATGTCCACTCCTGGGTCGGGGAAAGGTCGTACGAGTTGGAAAGGGTATACCCCCCGGGGTATATTCCCAGAGTCGAGAAACCGACTCCCACCCAGGAGGAAAGAACCACATGTGCATGCCAGCCACCTGCCGCGCCTGCGGCAAGGCCAGCTACAGCGGATGCGGAATGCACGTCGAGGACGTGCTCGCCGGCGTCCCCGCCGACCGGCGCTGCTCCTGCTGAGCACCGACCACAGCACCAGGAGAGAACGATGATCGAGGCCAGCAATCCGGCTACGGCGGCAGCGCCCCGCCGGGCCAAGCACCTGATCGACCACAACGCTCCGCGGCCGGTACGCAACGTCCGCGCAGAGCGCGAGAGCCTCACGCGCGTCCAACAATGGGTGATGTCGACGCTCACGGTCACCACCGGCCTGCACATGGCAGCCGGCCTGATCGTGGCGGCGATGTTCCTCGACGCGCGTGGCACGGTCGCACAGGTCGGCCTCAACGTGATCGCCGCGATCTTCAGCATCGGGTCGATCGCTGCCGCGCTCGCGATCCACAAGCGTCCCTGGCTCAGCCCCTGGATCGCCCTCGGGATCATCCCCGGCATCGTCGGGATCTGGTTGACGTTCGGCTGATCGCCGAACCACTGGCGCCGCGGGGACGTGTCCGTCGTCCCCGCGGCGCTCCGGTGTGCAGAGCAGGCCTTTGGGCCCTGTGCCGACGCGTCCGGCCTCCCGATGCTGGACCCATGGAGCTCTACGAGCTGCGCCGGCAGGCGCGTGACATCGTCGACGACCCGGCGCTGACCTACCGGCAGCGCATGCACCGGCTCGCGGTGCTCGCGGAGAACTCGCTCGAGCCGCCGCCGGTGTCCGCCGAGTGCGCCGAGGCACTGGAGAAGCGGATCATCTGCGACCTCTACGAGGGCAACGCCCCGCACCGGCCGCGCTACGTGCTGCCCGACTACGCGGTGCTGCTCGAGCGCGGGTCGGCCTTCCTCGAGCTCGGGCCCGCGCGCGACCTGGACGAGGCGCTGACCCATCTGCTGATCGCCTACACGCAGGTGCCGTCCATCACGGGGTATCCCGTGTGGCTCGGTGACCTGGACGCGCTGCTCGAGCCGTACGTCGACGGAATCGACGACGACGAGCTGCACCGCCGGCTCCGGCTCTTCTGGATCTCGCTGGACCGGATGCTGCCCGACGCGTTCACGCACGCCAACCTGGGTCCCCGCGACACCCGCGTCGGCCGGACGGCCCTGCGCCTGGAGCGTGAGCTGCTCCAGGTGGTGCCCAACCTCAGCCTCAAGGTCGACCCCGAGCTCACCCCTGACGACCTGGTTCGCGACGCCGTGGAGACGGTCTTCGCCTGTGGTCAACCTCACTTCGTGAACCACCCGATGATGGTCGGCGACCTCGGACCGGCGTACGGCGTGGCGTCCTGCTACAACTCCCTGCGCGCCGGCGGCGGGTCGCACACGCTGGTGCGGCTGAACCTGGGCGACGTGGCGCTGCAGCACGAGGGCTCACGCGACTCCTTCCTCGACGACCTGCTGCCGCGCTACGTGGAGCTCACCGCCGAGCTGATGCAGGCGCGGATCCTGCACCTGGTCGAGGAGGCGCGGTTCTTCGAGCACTCGTGGCTGGTCACCGACGGGCTCCTCCAGCTCGACCGGTACTCGGCGATGTTCGGTGTCTACGGGCTCGCCGAGGCCGTGTCCCGGGTCCTCGAGCACGAGGGCCGTCCCGGCCGGTACGGTCACGACGAGGCGGCCGACGAGCTGGCCCACCAGATCCTGGGCCGGGTCGCCGAGCTGGTCGCTGCCCGGCCGATGCCCTACTGCGCGGGCAACGGTGGCCGGGCGTTCCTGCACAGCCAGAGCGGCATCGACTCCGACGTGGGCGTGACCGCCGGGTGCCGGGTGCCGGTCGGCGACGAACCAGGCCTGCTGCGACACCTGAAGGCGATCACGCCGAACCACGCGCTGTTCCAGGCTGGGATCAGCGACGTGCTGGCCTTCGACGAGACCACGCGGCGCAACCCCGACGCGGTGGTCGACGTGATCCGTGGGGCTTTCCGGACGGGCATGCGGGACTTCACCTTCAACCTGGACAGCAACGACTTCATCCGGATCACCGGCTACCTCGTGCGCAAGTCCGACCTGGCGAAGATCGAGCACGGTGCCCGGCACGACAGCACCTTCCTCGGGGCAGGCTCGGTCGCGGAGTCGCACGTCGACAGACGGGCGCCCAAGAGGGTGCCGCAAAGGGTGATGGCACATGAGCTCGACGCCGGTCCGGCTCGCTGACGTCGTCCCGTTCTCCTGGGTGGACGGGCCGGGGAACCGGTTCGTGGTGTTCACGCAGGGTTGCCCGTTCGACTGCCTGGCGTGCCACAACCCGGAGACGATCCCGCCCCGGGGACCCGCGACGCGGCACGCGACCGTGGCGGCGCTGGTGAAGGAGATCCACCTGGCCGCGCCGTACCTGCAGGGGGTCACGGTCTCCGGCGGCGAGGCCACCGCGCAGTGGCGGTTCGTGCGCGACCTGTTCACCGCGATCCGCGAGGACCGCACGCTGCGGCGACTCACGACGTACGTCGACACGAACGGCCACGCTCTCCCGCGGGTCTGGGACGCGCTGCTGCCGGTGACCGACGGGTTCATGGTCGACCTGAAGGCGCTGGACCCCGACGTGCACCACCGGCTGACCGGGCGCAGGAACGAGCTGGTCCTCGAGTCGATCGTTCACCTCCACGGCCACGGCAAGCTGGCCGAGGTGCGGCTGCTGCTGGTGCCTGGCTTCAACGACTCGGTGGACCAGCTGGCGCGCACGGCCGCGTGGCTGCTCGACCTCGACCCGGCGGTGCGGGTGGTGGTGATCGGGTTCCGCAGGCACGGCGTACGAGCCGAGTACGCCGACATCCCCGAGGCCGACGCGGACCTCCTCGAGCACGCGCGCGGCATCCTCGAGCAGGCCGGACTGGGACAGGTGGTCACCGTGTGAGGAGCCGTTCGTCACCGAACCGCCGATTCGAAGGACGCGGGTGGCATCGGCTGGTTACGGTCAGCACCTCCTCCGCACCGACACCCCAGGAAGCCCGATGAGCAGCACCACGGCGAACACCTTCGGCCCCTACAGCACGCCCGAAGAGCTGGCGAAGGGCAAGCGCAAGGCCATCGTCAGCCTGCTCGTCGCTGTCGGCGCCGTCCTGCTCTCGGTCGTCGCCAGCCGCACGGTGTCCGACGGCCGCCTCGTCGCCGTCTACCTCCTCGCCGGCGGCCTGCACTTCGCGGCTGCGATCAGCGCGTCCGTGCGCTGGTCACGCACGCCCGACTTCGACTAGGGCGTCGCCGGCTGGCCGAGCTCGACCCAGACGGTCTTCGATCGCTCGGTGGCCAGGACTCCCCAGGAACGGGCCAGCGCCGAGACGATCATCAGACCGCGGCCGCGTTCGGCGCTGCCCGACTCCGGCGGCGACACCGGGTGGCCCTCGCCGTGGTCGCGGACCTCGATCCGCAGCACCCCCTCCCCGCGGTCGGCCACCACGACCGACGCCGGCTCGGCGTGCTCGACGGAGTTCGCCACGAGCTCGCTCACGACCAGGACGGCATCCTCGATGAGCTCCCGGTAGCCCCAGTGGGCCAACAGCTCCCGGATCACCGCACGCGCCTCACGAGGAGCCTGCAGGTCCGGCGGCAGCTCCAGGATCGCGAGGTCGTGGGCCTGCTGCTCGCCGACCTCCTCGAGCACACCGAGCAGGTCCTCGAGGTCGGCGTCCTTCGCGACGTAGCCCTCGGCACGCTGCTCGAACCACGCCCGATCGGAGTCGTTGCCCGTGTAGACCACGACCTTCGACGTGGGTGAGGCGCGTCGCATGGTCGCGAGCACGTGCCTCGGCGCCAGGTCGGGCAGCCCGAGGTCGAGGACGATCACGTCGGGCCGCAGGTCGGCGGCCAGGCGGGCCGCGTCGTCACCGGTGGCCGTCTCCCCCACCACCTCGAAGCCACCGTGCAGGTGGAGCACGGTGGCCAGGATCGTGCGGATGGCGGGCTCGTCGTCGACGAGCAGGACACTGATCATGCGGGCTCCCGCGGCAGTGAGACCAGGAACGTGCCGTCGGAGACCCGGTACGTCGCGTCGCCGCCGTGCGCCCGGGCGAGCTCCCTGACCAGGAACAGGCCGAGCCCGGTGCCGTCGGGACTGCCGGTGACGAACCGCTCGAACAGCCGCTCCTGCAGCTCCTCGGGAACACCGCCGCCCGCGTCGCGTACCGCGATCTCCACCTCGTCGGCCCGGCCGGCGGCGCTCACCCGGACCGGCGGCCGACCGTGGCGCAGGGCGTTGGTCACGAGGTTGCCGACGATCTGCGTGAGCCGCACCGGATCGGCCCTCACGTGCAGCCCCGGCTCCACCGCGACGTCGACCACGCCTGCGCCGTGGGACTGCACCAGACCGCCGACCGTGGTGTGCAGGTGATCGGCGAGGTCGACCTCGGCCGGCTCCAGCGCGAGCCTGTCGGCCTCCACCCGGGCTGCGGTGAGCAGGTCGTCGAGCAGCCGGCGCAGGTGTGCCGAGCTGCGGACCACGGCGGTGGTGATCTCGCTCCGGTCGTGGTCGGTCAGGACGTCGAGGTTCCGCACGAGCGTGGTGGTGGCTCCGCTCAGGACGCCGATCGGGGCGCGCAGCTCGTGGGCCGTCACCGCGAAGAAGTCGGCCTGCCGCGCGGACGCCTCGGCCAGCCGCCGGTTGGCCTCCTCGAGACGCTGCATCATCTCGCGGCGCTCGGTGGTGTCCCGGGTGACCTTCGCAAAACCCACCAGCTCGCCCTCGGCATCGCGGACGGCGGTGATCGTCACGCTGGCCCAGAACTGGCTCCCGTCCTTGCGGACCCGCCAGCCCTCCTCGTCGTACGTGCCGTGCCGGACCGCCTCCTCCAGCTCGTGCTCCGGATGCTTCCTCGCCTGCTGCTCGGACGGGTAGAAGACCCGGAAGTGCTGACCGATGATCTCGTCCGCGGTGTAGCCGTTGCTGCGCTCGGCGCCCGCGTTCCAGCTGCTGATCCGACCAGCCGGGTCGAGCATGTAGATCGCGTAGTCCTGGACCGCCTCCACCAGCAGCCGGAACGGCACCTCGGCCCGGCGCAGGTCAGCCTCGGCCGATCGCTGGCGGCTGGTGTCCTGAACCTGCAGGAAGACGTAGAGCGGCCGTCCGTGGGCATCGATGACCTGCGACATCGTCGACCAGAAGGTCCGCTCGCCCCGGCCCTGCATCCGGTGCTCCACCTGCACCACGGGCTCACCGGCGTCGAGCCCGAGCAGGGCGTCACCGATCGCCTGCGGCTCCTCGGCCAGGTCGGCGAGTGCGACTCCGACCAGGTCCTCGACGGGCGTGTCGAGCAGCTGGCCGAGGCTGCGGTTGGCGCGGACGATCCGGCCGGCCAGGGTCATGGTGGCCATTCCGATCGCGGCGTCCTCGAACACCTCGCGGAAACGCTCGAGGTGGTCGGAGAGGACCGGGTCGAGCTCCTGGCGTGGCGGGCGCCGTGCACCCGCCCCGGCGATCTGCTCCCGGCCCACCTGCGCAGCCAACGCGTCGAGGAGGACATCGAACGGGGCGGACTTCGACACGAACGCGGCCGCGCCGAGCTCCTTGGCGCGCGAGGCGAGCCCCGCCTCCTCGAACCCCGAGTACATCACCACGTGCGTCGACGGGGACGCGTCCCTGACCTTCGGCAGCGCCGCCAGACCGTCGACGACGGGCATGGACACGTCGAGCAGCAACAGGTCCGGTCGGTGGCGGCTGGCCAGCGCGACCGCGTCGAGCCCGTTGGCTCCTTCACCCACCACGTCGAACCGCCCGGAGAGCCGCACCTCGGTCCGCACCAGGGTGCGGACATCGGAGGAGTCGTCGACGATGACGATCGTCGGCCTCCTGTCCGGTGCCGCCGTGTCGACGCCACCCTGCACCGCGACATCTCCTTCACCCCGCCGACGGTCCCCAACCGCGCAGCCTTACCCAACCGCCAGCAATCCATGCGCCGAGCCGCTCTCTAGGATCCTCAGCATGGCAGACCTGAGACGTGTGGCGATCTTCTGTGGGTCCGCTCCGGGCACGGATCCGGCGCTCCTGGACGCGGCGTACGAGGTCGGCGCAGGGCTCGCCGAGCGCGGCATCGGCCTGGTCTACGGCGCCGGCGGCAAGGGGCTCATGGGCCGGGTCTCGCAGGGCACGCTCGACGGCGGCGGCGAGGTGGTCGGCGTGATCCCGCGAGCCATGGTGGAGCGCGAATGGGGTCGTGACGACCTCACCGAGCTGCACGTCGTGGAGACGATGCACGAACGCAAGGCGCTGATGGCGGAGTACGCCGACGCCTTCCTGTGCCTTCCCGGCGGCCTGGGCACGTTGGAGGAGATCTTCGAGGTGTGGAGCTGGCGCCAGATCGACTTCCTCGACGACCCGGTCGGCTTCCTCAACGTGGCCGGGTTCTGGGACCCGCTGCTGGTCGTGCTGCGCGGCCTGGTCCACGCCGGGTTCGTGCGCCAGGAGGTGATCGACGACCTGGTCGTGGCCAGCACCCTGGACGACGCGCTCGCCGGCCTGAACGCCCGCGTCGGCGCGCGCCTGCCGGCGAAGCTGCCGGCTCAGCCGTAGAGCGCCGGCATCTCCGACGGCGGCACCGCGACCCGGGTGCCGGTGTGGAGCGACTCCACGGCAGCGAAGGCCACGACATTGGCGAGATGGCCGTCCCAGGCCGACGGACCGGGAACCGTGCCGGCCGCGATGCCGTCCACCCAGGCCGCCAGCTCGACCCGGTAGGCGTCGAGGAAACGGCCCACGAAATCAGCATCGACGTGCCGGCCGTCCACCGCCTCCCGGCGGAAGCTCAGCCCGTACGGCGGCGTGAGGGAGACCGTGCCGCCGGTGCCGACCACCTCGGTGTGGATGTCGTAGCCGTACCGGGCGTTGACCGAGACCTCGACCGTCACGACCGGGCCGCGGGCCAGCTCCAGCACCACCACCTGCACGTCCTGGAGGGCCCCGGCGGGCACGGCCGGGGCGAACACCGTCACTGCGGTGACCCGGTCGTCGAGCAGCCACGGGACGCAGTCGAACTCGTGGATCGCGGAGTTCACGAGCACACCGTCGGAGGTGGCGGTCGGGTGGGCCTGCACGTTGCGGTGCAGGCAGTGCGCGGCGCGCGGTTCCCCCACCTCGCCGCCGAGCACCGCCTCACGCAGCGCCACGTACGCCGGGTCGAAGCGCCGCATGAAGCCGAGCTGGAGCAGCCGCCGCCCTCCGGCGACCTCCGCGTCCACGACCCGGCGTGCTCCCTCCACCGACGTGGCGAGCGGCTTCTCGAGCAGCGTCGGCTTGCCCGCGGCGAGGCAGGCGAGCGCCAGCTCCTCGTGCGTCGGGTCGGGTGCCGCCACGAGCACGGCGTCGACCGAGTCGTCGCCGATCAGCGCCTCGGCGGACGACGCGGCGACAGCACCGACCGCGCCCGCCACCACGTCGGCCCGGCCCGGGTCCGCGTCGTACACGGCGACCACCTCGGCGCCCGGTACCCACCGGGCGAGGGTCTCGACGTGGGCCGCGCCCATGGCACCGGCGCCGACCACTCCCACTCGTACTGCCGTGCTCACGGGCTCACCCATCTCTTCTCCTCGACCGAGCGCACGATCGCGTCGACCAGCTCGGCGGCCACGACCGCGTCCTCGATGCCGGCGCCCTGCTGGGCGCCGCTGCTGATGCTGTCCGCGAGCCGCCCCGCCTCGACCACCTTCAGGTCGTCGTAGCTCATCGCCATCCCGGCACCGGGCTGGAACCGCCCGAGCTCACCGTCGCCCGGCCCGACCAGGCGGGTCTGCCAGGCGGCGTCCTGCGGGTCCTGGTCCAGGCAGGTGCGCAGCTCGCCCATGCGGCGGAAGTCCCAGGCGAGCGCGCCGTCGGTGCCGCGGACCTCGATGCCGTAGCTGCACTGCTCCCCCACGGCCACCCTGGACGCGGTCAGGTGTCCCCGGGCACCCGAGGCGAACCGCAGCAGCGCCGAGGCATGGTCCTCGTTGCCCACTGGCTCGCGGCGGCCGGCCCCGCGGGCGAAGTGCGACACCGCACCCGACGCGACCGGACGCTCGGTGATGAACGTGGCCCGGTCGGCGACCAGCTCGGCGACCGCGCCGACGGCCTCGCCGCCGACGTACCGGGCCAGGTCGAGTCCGTGGCTGGCCAGGTCACCGAGCACCCCCGTGCCGGCGTACGCCGGGTCGAACCGCCACGACAACGCACCGTCGGGGTGGGCCGAGTAGTCCGCGAGCATGCGGACCTCGACGGTCTCGACGCGGCCCAGCCGGCCGCTTGCGACCAGCTCGCGGGCCACCTCGACCGCCGGCGCGTTGCGGTAGTTGAACCCGACCGCCGACATCACCCCCGCAGCACGAACGGCGGCTGCGATCGCTGCGGTGTCCTCCGCACTGCGTCCGGCCGGCTTCTCGATCCACAGGTGGCGGCCGGAGTCGGCGACGGCCGTGCCGATCTCGCGGTGCACGAAGTTCGGGCCGCACACACTGACCACGTCGACGTCGTCCCGGGCGAGCAGGTCGCGCCAGTCGGCGTACGTCTCGCCGAAGCCGTACGCCGCGACGGCCTCCTCGCGCCGGGCCGGCTCGGGGTCGGCGACCGCGACGAATCGGGGCCGCAGCGGACTCTCGGGGTAGTGGTGCAGCAGGCGCGACCACGCCCGGGTGTGCACGCGGCCCATCCAGCCGAAGCCGACGACCGCGACCCCGAGGTCAGTCGCCACGGCCGGTCCCGGGCGGTTCCGGAGTCGCAGGACTCCCGCCCAGCGTGTGCGCCACCTCGTGCTTGAGGCTGCGTGTCACGTCGGAATCGGGCAGGTCGCGGGCCAGCTCGTGGCTGAGCGCCTGCAGCTCCGCGCCGCCGGCCATCATCTTCACGAGCTCGTCGAGGCCGAGGTCGGCCTTCGGGAACTCCCCCATGCTCCGACCGCGCCGGAGCAGCATGAACCGGTCGCCCACCGGATATGCGTGGTGGGGGTTGTGGGTGATGAAGATGACCCCGAGACCGCGGTCGCGGGCTGCGGCGACGTACTTGAGCACGATGCCGGACTGGCGCACCCCGAGGGCGGCGGTCGGCTCGTCGAGGATCAGCACCCGGGCCCCGAAGTAGACCGCGCGGGCGATCGCCACGCACTGCCGCTCACCGCCGGACAGGGTGCCG
>DATAKN010000306.1:0-5011 GCA_036261595.1 Marmoricola sp. | reverse complement strand
CTCGGAGGCGGCCACCGGACGCAGCATCACCTGGGCCGCGCTCGACGACCTGGCCGACCGGGTCGCGCACGGACTCTCCGCGGCCGGCATGGTGGCCGGGTACCGCGTCGTGATCGCGACCGCCAACCGGATCGAGTTCGTCGCCGCCTACTTCGGGGCGTTGCGCGCCCGCATGGTGGTCGTCCCGATCAACCCGCGCAGTGCGACCGGCGAGGTGGTCCGGATCCTCGCCGACAGCGGTGCCCGCATGGTCCTCGCCGACCCGACCACGATCGGCACCGTGCGCGCGGCCGTCGAAGGCCTCCGGGATGCCCTGGAGGCATCGGGTGAGGACGCCGGGACCTCACCCCGCATCGTGGCCGTCGACGTACCGGCCGAGGACAACGAACGCAGCTGGGAGCAGCTGGTGGCACTGACCGGTGAGGCCGTCCCGGGGAGCACGGACCCCGAGTCCGTGGCGGTGCTGCTCTACACCAGCGGCACGTCCGGGCGGCCGCGGGCCGCGATGCTCAGCCACCGCGCCCTGCTGGCCAACGTCGAGCAGGCCGCCGCCGTCGAGCCGCCGATGATCACCGGCCGCGACGTGGTGCTCGGCGTCCTGCCGCTCTTCCACGTCTACGGCCTCAACGCCGTGCTGGGTCAAGTGGTGCGTCAGCACGCCCGGATGGTGCTCGTCGACGGGTTCGACCCGGAGGGCAGCCTCGACATCATCGAGGACGAGGCCATCTCGGTCCTGCCGGTGGCTCCACCGGTCTTCGCCTACTGGATGCAGGTGCCCGGGCTGGAGGAGCGGCTCGGACCCGTCCGGATGGTCCTCAGCGGCTCCGCACCCCTGGCTCCTGACCTGACCCAGGCCTTCACGGCGCGCACGGGGCTGGCGATCCACCAGGGCTACGGGCTGACCGAGGCGGCTCCGGTGGTCACCTCCGACCTGTGCAGCAAGAGCCCGGACCCGCGCTCGGTCGGAGCCGCCCTGCCGGGCATCGAGATCCGGCTCGCCGACGAGACCGGCCGCGCGCCCGAGGAGGACGACGCAGGCGAGATCATGATCCGAGGCGACAACCTGTTCTCCGGCTACTGGCCGCACGGCGCCGACGGACCCGGCGAGGACGGATGGTGGTCGACCGGGGACGTCGGCTACCTCGACGCCGACGGCGACCTGTTCCTCGTCGACCGGGTCAAGGAGCTGGTGATCGTCTCGGGGTTCAACGTCTACCCGAGCGAGGTCGAGGACGTCATCCTCGAGCTCGACTCCGTCGCCCAGGCGGCCGTGATCGGCGTCGACGACGAGCTGACGGGGGAGGCCGTGGTCGCCTACGTGACGCCGGCGGACGACGTGAGCGCCGACGAGCTCGTCGAGCAGGTCAGCGCCCACTGCGCGGCCCGGCTGGCGGGGTTCAAGCAGCCCAGTGCGGTCAACGTGGTCGACCACCTGCCCTCGACGATCACCGGCAAGGTGCAGAAGGGTCGACTCCGCGCGACGGAGCGACGCCGGGCGCTCGGGATCCTCGAATGACGGCCCGGGTCACGGTCTACGGCAAGCCGGGCTGCCACCTCTGCGACGACGCACTCGAGATCGTCGCCCGGGTGTGCGCGGACCTCGGGACGTCGTACGACAAGGTCGACATCACCGACGACCCGGACCTCCGCCGCCGGTTCGGCGAGCAGATCCCGGTGACGTTCGTCGACGGCCGGCAGCTCGACTTCTGGCGGGTCGACGAACGCCGGCTGCGCGCCGCGCTCGGCGGCTGACCCGTCCCGGTGCCCGACTCGGGCACCCCGCCGCGTGGTGAATGTCTCACCTGTGCTAGCCCCTCGCGGGCGAGACGCCGGTCACGGGCCGGACTCGGTTTGTTCCCACGTTCACAAACTCCTATGGTGAATCCGCTGCGCGCTGGTGAGACGGCTCCGTCCGACGGGCCGGCGGCGTGCTGCTGGAGAGTAGACCTTGAGCCCTACACGCATCCCCGAGGCGACCGTGGCGCGCCTTCCGGTGTACTTGCGGGCGCTCAACTCCCTGCTGGAGCGGGAGATCCGCACGTGCTCCAGCGAGGAGCTGGCAACCGCGGCCGGCGTCAACAGCGCCAAGCTGCGCAAGGACCTCTCCCACCTCGGCTCCTACGGCACCCGCGGCGTCGGGTACGACGTGGAGTACCTGCGCTACCAGATCGCCCGCGAGATCGGGCTGACCCAGGACTGGCCGGTCGTGATCGTCGGGATCGGCAACCTCGGGCACGCGCTCGCCAACTACTCCGGGTTCAGCTCGCGGGGGTTTCGGACCGTGGCGCTGCTCGACGCCGACGAGGCTCGACACGGTGAGCTCGTCGCCGGTCTGAAGATCCGGCCGTTCACCGAGCTGTCGGCGATCGTGCGCGAGCACGGGGTCGCGATCGGCGTGATCGCCACCCCGTCGGCGGCCGCACAGTCGGTCTGCGACCACATGGTCGACGCCGGCATCCGCAGCATCCTCAACTTCGCCCCGAGCGTGCTCGCCGTCCCGTCCACGGTCGACGTCCGGATGGTCGACCTGTCCAGCGAGCTGCAGATCCTCGCCTACCACGAGCAGCGCAAGTCCGCCCCGGTCGGAACGGACCCGGAGGTCGTGGCATGAGCGTCCTGGTCGTCGGCATGTCGCACAACTCCGCCCCGGTGTCGATCCTGGAGCAGGTTGCCCGCGACTCCGAGGGCGCGTTCAAGCTGATCCGCGACGTTTTCGAGGTCGAGCACGTCGTCGAGGCGACCGTGGTCTCGACCTGCAACCGGATCGAGGTGTACGCCGAGGTCGACCGCTTCCACGGCAGCGTCGAGGCGGTCTCGCGCCTGATCCTGGCGCCGAGCAGCGAGCCCGGCGACCTGCTCGTTCCGCACCTCTACGTGCACTACGACGACGCCGCTGTCTCGCACCTGTTCCACGTGGCGTCCGGCCTGGAGTCGATGGTCGTGGGCGAGAGCCAGATCCTCGGGCAGGTCCGTGAGGCGCTCCGGGTGGGTCAGGAGTCCGGCACGGTGGGTCCGGCGCTGAACTCCCTGTTCCAGCAGGCCCTGCGCGTGGGCAAGCGGGCGCACGCCGAGACCGACATCGACCGGGCCGGCCCGTCACTCGTGGCCGCCGCCCTCGACGAGGCGACGGCACACCTGGGCCGCTCGACGGACCTGCGGGCGCTCGTCCTCGGCGCCGGCGCGATGGCGTCCCTGTCGGTCTCCACGCTCGCCCGCACGGGCGCCGAGTCGATCGTCGTGGCGAACCGGACGCCCGAGAAGGCACAGCGCCTCGCCGAGCAGTACGGCGCCCGGGCGATCACCCTCGCCGACGCTCCCGGCCAGATCGGGGCCGTCGACATGGTGGTCTCGTGCACCGGTGCCACCGGCACGGTGCTCGATCTGGCCACGCTCCGGGGCGCCCGCCACGGCACCGACCCGCTCGTGGTGATCGACCTGGCCCTCCCGCGCGACGTCGACCCGGCCGTCGGCGACGAGCCCGGCGTCAAGCTGATCAACCTCGCCGTGCTGGCCGCCGACCTGGAGGGCGCCGGCGAGCGGGCCGAGATCGCCGACGTCCGGAGGATCGTCGCGCAGGAGCTCAGCGCCTACCTGGCCGCCCGCCGCTCGGCCAGCGTCACCCCGACCGTGGTGGCGCTGCGGACGATGGCGACCGGCGTGGTCGAGGCCGAGCTGCAACGGCTGGCCGGTCGGTTGCCGGAGCTCGACGACGTGGCGCGCGCCGAGATCGAGCAGACCGTCCGCCGGGTGGCCGACAAGCTGCTGCACCAGCCCACCGTGCGGGTCAAGGAGCTCGCGAACGAGACCGGTGCGGTCTCCTACGCGACCGCGCTCGCCGAGCTGTTCGCCCTCGACCCCGACGCGGTCGACGCGGTCACCAGGGTGGAGGGGGTCTGATGTCCACGACTCCCGCCGCCGAGACGGCGAGCCGCGTGCTCCGCCTCGGCACCCGCGCCTCCGAGCTCGCCCGCACCCAGAGCGGTCTGGTCGCGGAGCTGCTCTCCGAGCGCACCGGCCGCGACGTCACGCTGGTCCCGGTCCGCACCGAGGGCGACGTGGCCACCGCTCCGCTGGCCAGCCTCGGTGGCACCGGTGTGTTCGTCAGCGCCCTGCGCGACGCCCTCCTGGCCGGAGAGGTCGACCTCGCCGTGCACTCCCTCAAGGACCTGCCGACTGCCCCGGCCGGCGGCATCGCGCTCGCGGCCGTGCCGCCCCGCGAGGACCCCCGCGACGTGGTCGTCGCCCGCGACGGACTCACGCTGGGCGAGCTTCCGCCCGGCAGCCGGGTGGGCACCGGATCCCCGCGCCGGGTCGCGCAGATCGAGGCGCTCGGGCTCGGCATCGAGCTGGTCGGCGTACGGGGCAACGTGGACACGCGCATCGGCAAGGTCCGGTCCGGCGATCTCGACGCCGTGGTGCTCGCCCGCGCCGGGCTCGCCCGCCTCGGCCGGCTCGACGAGGTGACCGAGGTGCTCGACCCGATCCAGGTGCTGCCGGCGCCCGGTCAGGGCGCGCTTGCGATCGAGTGCCGCAGCGACGACACCGAGCTCGTCGCGTTGCTGGCCGCGACGCTCGACGACGCGCACACGCGCGCGGCCGTCACGTGTGAGCGGGTCGTGCTGGCCGAGCTCGAGGCCGGATGTGCCGCACCGGTCGGTGCCCTCGCCGAGGTCGTCGAGGGCGACCACGGCGAGGAGCTGTGGATCCGTGCGGTCGCGCTCTCGCCCGACGGTGCCCTCGCCGTACGCCGCTCCGCCTCCGGTGACGCCACCGACCCGGTGACGCTCGGCCACGCCCTCGCCGCCGAGATGGTGGCCGATGGCGCCCACGACCTCCTCGGCACGACCCCGACCGACCAGCCCGACCCGACCCCGACCGACCACCGCAAGTAGCAACAAGAAGGCAACAGTGACCCAGACTGCATCCAGCACCAGCCCCGCCGTCGGCTCGCGACCGACCCGGTGGGTGTCCTTCGTGGGCGCCGGCCCGGGTGACCCCGACCTGCTGACCG
>DATAKN010000217.1:0-14932 GCA_036261595.1 Marmoricola sp. | reverse complement strand
CACAGACGATCGTCTCCGGCATGGCGGTCACCGTAGTGGCCGTGCGCGCCCCGCGACCATGGTCGGATCGGGTCAGTCCGTCGAGGCGGCAGAAGTGAAAAGTCGCGAGGGCGTGGTCAGAAGAGGCGTTCGGTGGGGTCGTCGAGGCCGCGGAGGGCGTCGTAGTCCACGACGGCGCAGGCGATCCCTCGGTCCGTGGCGAGCACCCGCGCCTGCGGCCGGATCTCCTGGGCAGCGAAGATGCCGCGGACGGGGGAGAGCAGGGGGTCGCGGTTGAGCAGCTCGAGGTAACGGGTGAGCTGCTCGACGCCGTCGATGTCGCCGCGGCGCTTGATCTCCACGGCCACGGACCGACCCTCGGCGTCGCGGCACATCAGGTCGACGGGACCGATCGCCGTGGGGTACTCGCGGCGTACGAGGGTCAGGCCGGCCGCCAGCGTGCCCGGGTTCTCGGCGAGCAGCTCCTGCAGGTGCTTCTCGACGCCGTCCTTCTGCAGGCCCGGGTCGACGCCGAGCTCGTGGGAGGAGTCGTGGTGGATCTCCTCGATGAGGATGCGCAGGGTGTCCTCGGCCTTGCCCGTGACCAGCCACTCGACCTGCCCGTCCTCGGAGACGACCTCCTTGACGCTGCACGGCGGGCTCATCCAGTTCAGCGGCTTGTAGGAGCCGCCGTCGGAGTGCACCAGCACTGACCCGTCCGCCTTCAGCATCAGCACGCGCGTGGCCATCGGCAGGTGCGCAGAGAGCCGGCCGGCGTAGTCGATCTGGCAGCGGGCGACGACGAGTCTCACGAGCAGGGAATCTACCTCGCCTAGGCTCCACCCATGAGCGACCGCGCCGCCGTCGACGCGCTCGACACGAGGCTGCTGGCGCAGGGTGCCTCGGTCTTCACCGCGCTGAGCGGCACGGCGAACGTGATCATGCAGCTGAGCCGTCCCGAGATCGGGTACGCCGTCAAGGACAGCGTGGTCACCGAGGGCAACCTGTTCACCAGCCCGCGGCGACGTCAGCGGACCACGGTCGCGTTCCTCGCGGTCGCGGTGCTCGGCACGGCGGAGGAACGGGCGGCGTTCCGGCGGGCGACCAACCGGTCGCATGCGCAGGTGCGGAGCGCGCCCGGTGCGGAACCGGCGTACCGGGCGTTCGACCCCGAGCTGCAACGCTGGGTCGCGGCGTGCATCTACCGCGGCTTCGAGGAGTCGCGTGAGCGCGTCCACGGACCGCTGCGGGGTGCCGAGCGTGAGCAGTTCTACCGGCAGGGCGTGATCTTCGGGGCGATGCTGCAGATGCCGCCCGAGCTGTGGCCACCTGACCGGGATGCGTTCGAGGAGTACTGGGCCGACGGCCTGGAACACGTCCGGATCGACGAGCCGATCCGCGAGTACCTGCTGCGGATCGTCCGGTTGGAGTACCTCGGCCGGCCGGTCCCCGCTCCCGTCGTACGCGCTCGGCTGTGGCTGACCACCGGCTACCTGCCGCCCGAGCTGCGCGCGGCGATGGGCCTCGGCTGGACCGCGCCCCAGCAGCAGTGGTTCGAGCGGTTCAACCAGGTCGTCGGCGCCGTGGTGCAACGGCTGCCGGCGAATCGTCGGGCCTGGCCGTTCACCCGGTCGCTCGCGGACGTTCGCGCCCGCCTGGCCGAGGGCCGCGACCTTCTCGCCACGTGACCGACGCCACTGCCCGCTTCGTGGAACACCTGTTCCTACCGGTGGGTAACCCATGTCATCCTCCCTCGCATGACCGAGCAGACCGCCGCCCAGCAGATCGCCAGCACGCTGGTGCTGCCCTACCTCAACCACGCCGTGCGCATGTACGAGACGTCCTACGCCTCACGCGCCGACATCGACGCGGCGATGCGGTTCGGCTGCGGCTACCCGCAGGGACCGCTCACGACGCTGGACCAGTTCGGCCTGGACACCGTGCGCGACCAGCTGGCCGCGCGCTTCGCCGAGACCGGCGATGAGCTCCACCGGCCGGCGGACCTGCTCGAGAACCTGGTCGCGGAGGGTCGGACGGGCGTGGCTGCCGGCCGCGGCTTCTACACCTACCAGGACGGTGAGATCGTCGCCGACGATGAGACCGCGTCGGCCCACGACCACCCGGAGCTGCGCCACGAGATCGCCCGGGTGGGCGTCGTCGGCACCGGCACCATGGCCGCGGGCATCGTGCAGGTCTTCGCCCAGGCCGGGTACGACGTGGTCTTCGTCGGCCGTAGCGACCAGAAGGTCGAGGCCGTCGTCGCGGGGATCGACAAGGCGCTGGACAAGCTGCTCGCCAAGGGCAAGATCGACGAGGACGGCAAGTCGGCCGTGATCGAGCGGCTGATCGCCTCCACCGAGCGCGAGGCTCTCGGTGACGTGGACATCGTCGTCGAGGCGATCGCCGAGGACCTCGAGGTCAAGCTCGAGCTCTTCAGGGACCTCGACCGGATCTGCAAGCCGGGCGCGATCCTCGCCACCACGACGTCCTCGCTCCCGATCACCCAGCTGGCCAACGCCACGTCGCGCCCGGAGTCGGTGATCGGCATGCACTTCTTCAACCCGGCTCCCGTGATGAAGCTGGTCGAGGTGGTCACCACCGAGCTGACCGCCGAGGACGTCGACGAGACCACCAAGGCGCTGTGTGCCAGCGTCGGCAAGGTCGCGGTCTCCTGTGGCGACCGGGCCGGCTTCATCGTGAACTGCCTGCTGTTCCCCTACCTCAACGACGCGGTCAAGCTGGCCGAGACCGGGGTCGAGCTCACCGTGATCGACGACGCGATCAAGGCCGAGGCCGGCTTCCCGATGGGACCGTTCCAGCTGCTCGACGTGGTCGGCAACGACGTGTCCCTGGCGATCCAGCAGGAGCTGTACGCCGAGTTCAAGGAGCCTGGTCTCGCACCGGCGGCGACGCTCGAGCAGGTCGTCGCCGACGGCCACCTCGGCCGCAAGACGCGCAAGGGCTTCCACGACTACAGCTGAGGGGTGGTGGGGCTCGGTCTCCGGGTGGTCGTCGGCGGACTCGAAGCGGGGGGCCGCCGTACGATCCGACCGTGATCGTGTGGCTGAACGGCACCACGGCGTGGGCAAGACGACGACCGGCGCTCTCGTGCAGGAGTTGCTCCCTGACTCCCGCGTGTTCGATGCCGAGAAGGTCGGCGAGATGCTCATGGACATCGCGCCCGGACTTCCGGAGACGGACAACTTCCAGCACTGGCCGCCTTGGCGATCCCTCGTGGTCGAGTCTGCTCGCCGGATTCTCGATTACACCGGCGGAACGCTCGTCGTGCCCATGACCGTCCTGGTCCAGGACTACTGGTGCGAGATCAGTACGGGGCTCGCCGCACACGACATCGACGTACGGCACTTCGTCCTCCATGCCACACAAGAGACCCTCCGCCAGCGCATCGAGGGTGACGGCGTTATCGGCCCCTCTGCCTGGCGGCTGGGGTATCTCCAGCCGTACGCCGAGGCGGCCCGCACCTGGTTGCACGACGAGGCCGAGGTCATCGACACCACGCAGCTCACGCCGCCCGAAGCAGCCTCACTGATCGCCGAGGCTATGGCCGGCTGAGGTCAGCCTTCCGCTGTCCCGTGACCGGGGGCGCGGGTCGATCTCCGACCGCCTCAGCGGCGCGCCCGGGCTGTTGCCTGACGCCCGCCGAGGAACCAGACGAGCCCACCGATCGGCCCGAGGAGAACCACGGCGAGCGTGTAACCCCACTGCTGGCGCACCACGGTCTCGACCAGGGGCCAGATCACCAACAGCCCCAACACCGCGGCACACACGAGCAGAGTGAAGAAGAACGTCCCGCTCGGCACCAGGAAGTTGCTCTCAAGCACTGACACGTCGCCAGTATCGGGCATGGTCGGGGTCTGCGTGGGCCAACGGCAACACCGACACCAGCCTCTCCGGAGCGTCGGCACCGCCGTCTGCACACGGCGGACATCCACACTGCGGAGAAGGGAACACACATTCGAATGTGTGGTATGCTGGTTCCAGCTCCTCCGGTCGAGGTGTCCCGTCGTGGCGGTGGCGAAAGCCGGGTGGGTGAGCCTCGCGTAGCGGTTTCGTGATAGCACCGGGTTCGGTGCCTCCGGCGAGACGACTGGACTGTTGACCTGTCGAGCCGGAGCAGCACGTTGACCGCACTTTCCGTCCCACAGCACCCGATCCTGGCGTGCATCGGGGACATCGGGGGTGCGCTGGATCAGGTGGCGGAGGTGCAGCCGGTGTACCTGTCGACAGTCGAGAAGGCGGAGGCGATGCGGGCACTCGCGGCCCTGGAGGCCCGGCTGGCCGGGCTGCGGCTCCGGGTGATGGCGGTCGCCGACGATGTCGCCGAGGTCGAGGGCGCTCGGGACGTGGCGGCGTGGTTCGCCCACCATGCGCTGGTCGAGCCGGCCGAGGCCCGGGCCGAGGGTCGGTTGGCGGTGGCTCTGGACCGGGACCACCCGCAGCTGGGCAAGGCTCTGGCTGCGGGGCTTTGCACGCTGGCCCAGGCGCGGGTGATCGTCCAGTCCTTGGAGGAGCTGCCCGCCTGGGTCGGGCCCGAGACCGTCACGCAGGCGGAGGCAACCCTGGTGGGGTACGCCGAGCAGTTCGCACCGGGCCCGCTGCGCCGCCTGGGTCGCCGGATCCTGGACGTGGTCGCCCCGGAGGTCGCCGACGCCGAGGACGCCCGCCGGCTGGCAGCCGAGGAACGGGCTGCCCGGGAGAAGACCCGGTTGACCCTGCGCCCCCTGGGTGATGGCACCACCCGGCTCTCGGGCCGGATCCCGGACGCTGCGGCGTTCCGGTTGCGCACCTATCTCGAAGCCTTCACCTCACCGCGCACCGAACCATCGGTGGCACCGGAGGACCGGGTGCCCTACCCGCGGCGCCTGGGCCGGGGGTTCTGCGCCCTGCTCGAACACCTCGACCCGGCCAGGCTGCCCCACCACGGCGGAGACGCCACCACGGTGATCGTCACGCTGAGTCTCGACCAGCTGCGGGCCGAGCTCGCGACCGCCGGGATCCTCGACGGGGTTTCGGCAGGCTCAACCACCGAGCTCGGCCTCAGTGCCGGTGAGGTCCGTAGGTTGGCGTGCACCGCCCAGTTGATCCCGGCGGTGCTCGGCAGGAGGTCCGAGGTCCTCGATCTCGGCCGCGCACAACGCCTGTTCAACCCCGCTCAACGCAAAGCGATGCGGCTGCGCGACCAACGCTGCCGCGCCGACGGGTGCACGGTGCCGGCGACCTGGTGCGAGGCCCACCACCTCACACCCTGGGTCCTCGGCGGCCGCACCGACCTCAACGCTGGCGTGCTGCTCTGCAGCCATCACCACCACCGCGCCCACGACCCACGCTATGCCACAGACCGCCTGCCCCACGGTGACATCAGATTCCGTCGTCGCACGTGAGCGGTCGGGTTTCGAGGCTCGCTGGCGCTCGCACCTCGACCACCGCGGGTGGCTGCTGGCGCGCGCACCTCAATCACCGGGGCCGGCTGGGGGTTCGGGGTTACGCCCGGGACCAACGACCGTCTGACCCCGTGCGATCATGCGAGACATGACTGCTGCAGCCTCCGAGCGGGCACCCCGCGAGTTCAAGACGATCGGCGTTGTCGGCCTGGGCACCATGGGTGCCGGGATCATGGAGGTGTTCGCCCGGAGCGGCCACGCCGTGATCGGGGTGGAGCACAACCAGGAGTCGCTCGACCGTGGTCGCCAGCACCTCGAGCACTCCACCGGCCGGGCGGTCGCGCGCGGAAAGCTCAGTGAGGCCGAGGAGCGGGAGATCTTCGACCGGATCACCTTCACGCTCGCGCTGGAGGACCTGGCGCCGGCGGAGTTCGTGGTCGAGGCGGTCACCGAGCAGGTGGAGCTGAAGAAGGACCTGATGGCGCGGCTCGACGCCATCGTGTCGCCGGACGCGATCCTGGCCACCAACACCTCGTCGCTGTCGGTCACCGAGATCAGCACGGCGACCTCGCTCCCCGGCCGGGTGGTCGGCGTGCACTTCTTCAATCCCGCTCCCGTGCAGGCCCTGGTGGAGGTGGTCCGCACGGTCGTCACGGCGCCGGACGTGCTCGACGACGTGGTGTCGCTGGTGCGGGCCGTCGGGAAGGACCCGGTGGTCTGCGGCGACAAGGCGGGCTTCATCGCGAACACCCTGCTGTTCGGCTACCTCAACCACGCCGTGGCGATGTACGACGGCCACTACGCCTCGCGCGAGGACATCGACGCGGCGATGCGGTTCGGCTGCGGCTACCCGATGGGCCCGCTCGCGCTGCTCGACCTGATCGGCCTCGACACGGCGTACCAGATCCTCGAGACGATGTACCACCAGGGGCGCGACCGGCTGCACGCCCCGGTGCCGATCCTCAAGCAGATGGTCACCGCCGGCATGCTTGGCCGCAAGACCGGCCGCGGCTTCTACACCTACGAGGCCCCCGACAGCCCCGTGGTCGTCGCGGACGAGAAGACCCCCTCGGCCGACGACAGCCCCCAGCTGCGCCACGACATCCGCACCGTCGGTGTCGTCGGCACCGGCACGATGGCGACCGGCATCGTCGAGGTCTTCGCCAAGTCCGGGTACGACGTCGTCTTCGTCGGCCGCTCCGACACCAAGGTCGAGGGCGTGCGCACCGCGATCGAGCGGTCGCTGGACAAGGCGATCCAGCGCGGCAAGCTGGAGGAGTCGCGCAAGGCCGAGGTGCTCGGCCGGCTGACCGGCACGACCAGGCTCGACGACCTCGCGCAGGTCGACCTCGTGGTCGAGGCGATCGCCGAGGACCTCAAGGTCAAGACCACGCTGTTCGAGAACCTCGACGAGATCTGTCGGCGTGGAAACGGGGGGCAGGGCGCGATCCTCGCCACCACCACCTCCTCGCTCCCCGTGATCGAGTGCGCGCGGGCGACGAACCGTCCGGGCGACGTCATCGGCATGCACTTCTTCAACCCGGCGACGGTGATGAAGCTGGTCGAGGTGGTCTCCACGGTGTCGACGCGCGAGGACGTCGCAGAGACCGTCCGTGCGCTGTGCAACGCGATCGGCAAGGTGCCCGTGTCGTGCGGCGACCGTGCCGGCTTCATCGTGAACGCGCTGCTGTTCCCCTACCTCAACGACGCGATCAAGATGCTCGAGGCGCACTACGCGACGGCCGACGACATCGACACGGCGATGAAGAAGGGCTGTGCCCTGCCGATGGGGCCGTTCGAGCTGCTCGACGTGGTCGGCAACGACGTCTCGCTGGCGATCGAGCGCGAGCTCTACCTGGAGTTCCGCGAACGCGGTTTCGCGCCGGCCCCCTTGCTCGAGCACCTCGTGACCGCCGGGTACCTGGGCCGCAAGACCGGCCGCGGCTTCCGGGACTACGCCGCGCGCTAGGTCACGTCGCGGCGCACCGTGGTGCTGACCGCGAGCGCGGCGAGGACGGCGGCGTACCCGGTCAGCACGATGGCGGCGGCGAGCTGGGACACGGGACGGACATCACCGACCCGAGCCGGCAGGTTTCCCAGCGCCGAGCCCGCGGCGAAGGGCAGCCACCGGGCGAGGTCGCTCCCGACGAGCTGGGCGACGATGCCCTCGACCAAGGCGATCCAGGCGAGGGCCGCCGCCACGGCAGCGGTGAGGTTGCGCAGCAGTGCGCCGACACCGACGCCGACCACGGCGAAGGCGACGTTCCACCCCGCGCAGCCTGCGACCGTGCGCCAGAGATCGGCGTCGCCGAGGTCGAGAGGCGCACCCTTGACGGCCCACCAGACTCGGGTGGCGACGACCGCCGTGGTCGCGTTCACCACGGCGAACACCGCGCCGGCAGACGCGTAGGCGACGAGCTTCGCCCCGATCACGCGGGCGCGCCGCGGGGTCGACAGGAATGTGTCGGTGATGGTGAGGTTCCGGTACTCCCCGGCGACGGCCATGATCCCGAGCACGAGCGTGAGCAGTGAGGCGAGCCCGGCGTGCGCGACGGCGTCGACGGGAGCGGTGGAGGTCCGCAGGCTGTCCGCCGAGAGGACCAGGCCGGTGACGCCGGCCGCGATGAGCAGCTGCGACAGGCCGAGCAGCACCCATGGGGCGCGGAGCGTGAGCAGCTTGGCGAATTCGAGGTTGATCAGCTTTCCCATGTCGTGTCCTTCTCGAGGGCTCAGGAGGCCGTGGCGGTGAGCCGGAGGAACGCGTCCTCGAGCGTCCCGCCCGTGGTGTCGAGCTCGGCCAGCGGCCCGGCGTACCGAAGCCGCCCGGCGTTGACGATGACGACGTGGTCGGCGGTCTGTGCGACCTCGCTGAGGACGTGGCTGGACACCAGGACGGTCCGGCCCTCGGACGCGAGGTCGCGCAGCAACCTCCGCAGCCACGCCATTCCTGCGGGGTCGAGGCCGTTGGCCGGCTCGTCGAGGATCAGGTACGCCGGGTCGGCGAGCAGGGCCGACGCGAGGCCGAGCCGCTGGCGCATTCCGAGCGAGAACCCGCCGACCCGGCGGTTGCGCGCGTCGCTCAGGCCGACCATCTCCAGCACCTCGTCCACCCGCGTGGCAGGTACGCCGGCCGCGGCCGCCAGGACGCCGAGATGGCTGCGTGCGCGCCGGCCGGGATGAGCCGCCATCGCCTCGACGGCGGCTCCGACGACTCGCCGTGGCTGGTCGAGGTCCTGGTAGCGGCGGCCGCCGATCAGCACCTCGCCGAGCGTGGGCGTGACCAACCCGAGGGCCATCCGAAGCGTGGTGGTCTTGCCGGCGCCGTTGGGTCCCAGGAAGCCGGTGACCTGGCCGGCGGGAACCTCGAAGTCCAGCCCGTCGACGGCCAGGACCGAGCCGAACCGCTTGGTGAGGCCGCGCACGGCGATGCCGTCGTTCATGGTGCACTCCTGTCAGACGCTTGTTCGTTACCAGACAGATGTCTTGTAACGGAGTATCGTCTCGGGCAGACGACCACTCAAGGCACAGATCTGCCGATCGGTCCCGTACGGGACGACCACGGCGGATCTGTCCGGGAACGGAGGCTCCGATGCGCCGCGAGATCTCCGACCGACGGGCGCTGCGCACCCGGCAGCTGCTCACCGAGGCGCTCGGAGACCTGATCCGCACCAAGCGCTACGAAGCGATCACCGTTCAGGAGATCACCGAGCGGGCCAACGTGGGGAGGTCGACCTTCTACGCACACTTCACCGACAAGGACGACCTCGTCGCGGACAGCGTGCGCCGGATGGTCGGTGGCCTCGAGGCCGACGAGCCGAACGCGCGGAACACCTTCTCGCCGAGCCTGGGGCTGTTCCACCACGTGGAGGCGTTCGCCGAGCACTATCTGATGATGGCCCGCGGCCGGCACCTCACCCTGTTCCTGGACGGGCTGCAGCGCGAGCTGACGTCCATGTTCGTCGTCCGCCTGTCGCCGCGTGTCCCGGAGTCCGGCGAGACCCGCGTGCCGGTGCCGCTGCTCGCCGCCATGCTCGCGGGGATGCTGATCACCACCGTCCGCGCCTGGCTCGAGTCCGACATGGCGGCCCCGGCGGAGGAGGTCGATCGCTGCTACCGCGTCGCCGCCGAAGCGGCCCTGCGAGCTGGCCTGCGCCCCCCGGCGGGATCGGCCGACCTGCCGGCACGCTGACCGCTCCCGCTGCCCACGTACGCTGATGCCATGGGTTCCGTGGGTCTCCTCGTGGTGCTGGCGGTCGGGGCCGTCATCGTCTGGCTCGTCGTACGCAGCAACCAGCGCAAGGCGCTCGAGCGCAAGGCTGCCGAGCTCGAGCCGGTGAAGAAGCTCGCCTTCGAGGACGTCACCGCGCTCGGTGAGCAGCTCCAGGACCTCGACCTCGACCTGGCCGGTCGCCAGCTCGACGAGGGCGAGCGTGCGGACTACCAACGGGCCCTGGACGCCTATGAGTCGGCGAAGTCCGCCGCGGACCGGATGGCGCAGCCCGACGACGTACGCCACGTCACGGAAATCCTCGAGGACGGCCGGTACGCGATCGCGTGCGTGCGTGCCCGGGTGGCGGGCGAGCCGCTCCCGGCCCGCCGGCCGCCGTGCTTCTTCGACCCGCGTCACGGCCTGTCCGTGGCCGACGTCCCCTGGACGCCGCCGGGCGGCACCCAGCGCGACGTACCGGCGTGCGCGCTCGACGCCGAGCGCGTCCGCGCGGGGGCGGAGCCGGACGTCCGCAAGGTGATGGTCGGCTCCCGTCGGGTGCCCTACTGGCAGGGCGGCCCGGCGTACCAGCCCTACGCCCGCGGCTACTTCGGCGGCTTCGGCCCGCTGGACTGGATCTTCATGGGCTTCATGTTCGAAGGCCTCGGTGACGGACTCGGCGCACTCGCTGGCGGGCTCGGCGAAGGTCTCGGCGCGCTCGGGGAGGGAGTCGGCGACGGCATCGGCTCGATCTTCGACGGGATCGGGGACCTGTTCGACTTCTGAGTCTGCGAAGAAGTCGCACCATCCTGCGCAGCCGAATTCTGGGCTGGCGCACGCCGAGAACCGGCACAGTGGACCTGTGCGCGCCGTGCTGAGAGTCCTGCTCATCGCTCTGACCGTCGTCGTCCTCCTGCCCGCCCCGGCACACGCGGGGGTGAAGCCGCTGCCGGTCGGTCCCGACGTGGACTACCAGCTCGGCGGGGCTGCACCCGTGCCGGCCAACGTCGGGATCGTGGTCCGCGACCGCCGGGCGGCGCCGGCCGCCGGGGTCTACAACGTCTGCTACGTCAACGCCTTCCAGACCCAGCCGGACGAGCGCCGGTTCTGGCGCGCGCACCGCAGGCTGCTGCTGGAGCGCGCCGGCCGGCCGGTCACCGACCAGGCCTGGGGGGAGTGGCTGCTGGACACCCGGACGGCCGCGAAGCGCTCGCGCCTGGCCGGCATCGTCGGCCGTTGGGTCGACGGCTGCGCCCGCTCCGGGTACGACGGGGTCGAACTGGACAACCTCGACTCCTGGTCGCGCAGCCACGGCCTGATCCGGCCGCGTGACAACCAGACCTTCGCCCGACTGCTCGTGGCGCGCGCCCATCTCGCGGGGCTGGCGGTCGCCCAGAAGAACTGGGCGGCTTGGGACGGGCGCCGGGCCGGCTTCGACTTCGCGATCGCCGAGGAGTGCGGTCGGTGGCGCGAGTGCGGGTCGTACGTCGACCACTACGGCAGCCGGGTGCTGGTCGTGGAGTACCGCCGGCGCGACTTCGACCGCACCTGCTCGCGCTGGGGCGCCCGGCTCAGCGTGGTGCTCCGCGACCGTGAGCTCACCCCGGGCGGCGTACGACGCTGGTGCTGAGCACTGACGGGCGGGCTGGGAGACTGCTGCGGTGACCAGCACCGAGCGACTCCACACGACCTCGTACGGCGACCGGGGCAGCCGGATCGTGTTCCTGCACGGGCTGTTCGGGCAGGGCCGGAACTGGTCCCAGATCGGCAAGGCGCTGACACCGGAGCACCGGGTGCTGCTGGTCGATCTGCCCCACCACGGCCGTTCGCCCTGGCACGAGCACTTCGACTTCGTCCGGATCGCCGACGAGGTGGCGGAGCTGCTGTCCGCCGAGGACCCGGTCGTGCTGGTGGGTCACTCGCTCGGTGGCAAGGTCGCGATGATCCTGGCGCTGCATCACCCCGAGCTCGTGGACCGGCTCTGCGTCGTCGACGTCTCGCCGGTCCGCTACGGCAACGCGCGGGAGTTCGCCCGCTACATCGAGGCGATGCGGCGGATGGACCTCGACGCCCTCGAGCAGCGCGACGACGCCGACGCCGCCCTGCAGGAGGCCGTGCCGAACACGACCGTGCGCAGCTTCCTGCTGCAGAACCTCCGTCGGGAGGGCGACTCGTGGCGGTGGCAGGTCAACCTCGACGTGCTGGGGGAGGAGCTGGACGAGGTCGGCGACTGGCCGGAGGACCAGCTCGTGGGTGTGGCGGCGTACGACGGCCCGGTGCTGTGGATCGCGGGCGCCCGGTCGGACTACGTGCGCGACGAGTACGCCGCGGCGATGGAGCGCTGGTTCCCGCGCGCCCGGCGGGTGACGATCAAGGACGCCGGCCACTGGGTGCACTCAGAGCAGCCAGAGGTGTTCGTCGAGGTGCTGCGCCGCTTCGCCGACTGAGCCGGCTCAGCCGCGGCGTCGGCGCGACCGGTACGCCGCGACGGCATTGCGGTTGCCGCACGCCACCGAGCAGAACTTGCGCGACCGGTTCCGGGAGAGGTCGAGCACCACACCGTCGCAGGCGTCGTCGGCGCACACCGAGAACCGCGACATCTCATCGGCACGGATGACGTCGATTATCGCCATCGCGGTCTCGACGACGATCCGCGTCTGCAGCGGCGCGTCCGGGCCGACGCCGTGGATGTGCCAGTCCACGTCGCCGTGCCGGACCAGCTGCGGGACCGCGCCGGCCTCGGCCAGCATCCGGTTGACCGCGGTCACGGCCTCGTCGCGAGTCGCGGTGAACAGCGCCCGCAGCGGAGCCCGGAGCGCCCGCACCGCCTCGAGCTCGGCACGGTTGCGGAGGTGGGAGCCGGTGTAGTGGTGGCTCTCGAAGAACCGGTCCAGGTCGCCCACCGTGGTCATCGTGTCCGGCTCGAGGCCGGAGTTCGCGAGCTCCACTGCAGCGACGAGAGCCGCCTCGGTGTCATGGGCGAAAATCATGTTGACACCTTACTCGACCCTTTCCTAGTGTCATGTTCCATGGAGGCCATGACCCATGACGGCGCAGGCGCGTCGACGCGGTCCGCGGGGTTGTGGTTGGCGGTGCTTTCGGCAGGGTCGTTCGGGCTCTCCGGCTCGCTCGCGAGCGGGCTGATGGACGCGGGTTGGAGCGCCGGCGGCGCCGTGGTCGCGCGGGTCGGGATCGCGGCCCTGGTCCTGCTCGCGCCGGCCTGGCTGGCGCTCGAGGGCCGCTGGGGCCTGCTGCGTGCGCAGCTGCCGCTGGTGGCGTCGTACGGGGCCGTGGCGGTCGCGGGAGCCCAGCTGGCCTACTTCAACGCGGTGCGCCACATGGACGTCGGGGTGGCTCTCCTCATCGAGTACACCGCGCCGGTCGCGGTGGTCGCCTGGATGTGGCTGCGCCATGGGCACCGGCCCGGCGGGCTCACGCTCCTCGGTGCGGTCCTGGCCGCCGCGGGGCTGGTCCTGGTGCTCGACCTGGTCTCGGGGGCCGACCTGAGCCTGGTCGGCGTGACCTGGGCAATGGTCGCGATGGTGGGTGCGGCGGTCTACTTCGTGATCTCCGCGCGCGACAGCGCGCTGCCACCGATCGTGCTGGCGTCAGCCGGCCTGTCGCTGGCCACGGTGGCGCTGCTGCTGGCCGGCCTCGTTGGGGTCGTGCCGGTCGAGGCCAGCACCGCCGCGGTGTCGTACGACGGTGCGCGGGTGCCGTACTGGCTGCCGGTCACGGCGCTGGGCGTGGTCACCGCGGCGATCGCCTACGTCAGCGGGATCGCCGCGTCCCGGCGGCTCGGGCCACGGCTGGCGTCGTTCGTCGGCCTGCTCGAGGTGCTCGCCGGGCTTCTGTTCGCCTGGGCCCTCCTCGGCCAGCTTCCCGGCTGGGTGCAGGCGCTCGGGGGCATGCTGGTGATGGCCGGAGTCGTCGTGGTGAAGGCCGGCGATGATGCGCCGATCGCCGGTGTCGAGCCGCTGCCCGTACCTACCGGGCGTCCTGGCGCCTGACCCACACCTCGCGGACGATCAGCAGGATCGCGGCCGCGGTCGGGATCGCCAGCAGCGCACCGACCACGCCGAGCAGGGCCGCCCCGATCAGCGCCGCGATCACGGTCATCGCGCCGGGGATCTCCACGGAGCGTGACATCACCCGCGGGTAGATCACGTAGTTCTCGATCTGCTGGTAGGCGATGTAGAAGATCACTCCGATGAACCCGGCGGTCGGATCGGTGGCGAACGCGATCGCGCACACGATGACCGCGCCCAGGGTGGCGCCGATCATCGGGATCACGTCGAGGATCGCGACCACGAGCGCGAGGGCCACGGCGTACTGGCCCAGGCCCACGGCGACCAGGAACACCAGCGTGCTGATGCCCGCGCACATGGCGATCACGAACGCGCCGGAGACGTAGCCGCCGATGCTCCGCACGATCTGGTCGCCGAGCTTGCTGACCCGGTCCCGGCGCGACTCCGGCGCGAGCCGGTAGAGAGCGGTCTTGATCTTGGGCAGCGACGCCAGGAAGTACAGCGTCAGGACGATCACCACGAAGATGTTGCCCAGGAGCGAGAGCACCTTGAGACCGACGTTGAGAGCGCCGCCGAAGACGGCCTTGGCCAGGTTGCCCGAGGTGATGTACTCCTTGGCCTTGTCGACGATGTCGTACTGGTCGTTGAGGTCCTGGATCTGCTTGTTGTGGGCGAGCTTGTCCAGCCAGTCCGGTGCGTTGTCGGTGATCGTGGTGATCTGGTCGGTGACGACCGGCACGATCGCCAGGATGAACAGCGCCAGCGTGACCAGGACGCCGGCGATCACGACCAGAAGCGCCCATGGCCGCTTCAGTCCGCGGCCCATGAAGTACTCGACGATCGGGTTCAGCCCGGCGGCGAGGAACAACGCCACCACCACGAGGATCAGGACCGAACCGATCTCCAGGAACCGCGTGGCCAGCCAGTACGCGACGGCGAACCCGAGGCCGCCGAGCAGGCCCATGTAGAACGGCGTGTGCTCCAGCGGGGGGCCGGGTTCGCCGTACGGCGAGGAGTCGGCCTCGGGGGGCCCGGACTCGGCAGGGGGTGCGGCAGGCTCCGGCACGGGCTCGTCGGTCATGCCGGGAACCTACCGAAACTACTTCTCGGCGCCGTCCGAATCCGTGGTCTCGGCGGTCTCGTCCACCGCGCTCTCGGCCTCGACTTCACCGGCCGGGCTGTCGCCGGCCGCGGTCTCCTCCTCCTGGGCGAAGCTGGAGACGACGTCGCGCAGGGCGCCGAGCTGGGCGACGATGCCGTCGCGCCGCTTCGAGACCCGCTCGACCTCGGCCTTGATCGCCGCGAGCTCGCGCTGT